>CP053031.1:368750-737500 GCA_021496505.1 Thermoleophilia bacterium SCSIO 60948
GCCGGTCGCGCGGTGAACATCGAGCCTTATGCCGCCGGCCCTGAGCTGCAGCGGGCGATGGTGCTCGAGCTCGATGGCGACATCCCAGCCGCCATTTCCGCCGCCGAGGCCGCAACGCGGGACGAGCCGACGAACTGGCGCAACTGGCTCGTGCTCTCGCGACTCGAGGCGAAGGCGGGCAACGCGGAGGCCTCCGTTGACGCGTACCGCCAAGCTCGAGACCTGAACCCGAACTCGCCCTTGTTCCAGCCGACCCCGGAGGGTTGACGCGATGAGTGACCCGCGATTGAGCCGCGAGGACCCAGAGTCGGACCCTCAGCTAGCGGAGCTGGGCCATCGCCTTCGAGCTGAACGCGCTGTGCCGCGACCGGCGTTCCGTGGTGACCTCGGCCGACGTCTGTCGGCGATGGAGGCGCGTGGCAGCGGCGTAAGTCTGCGAGCGATCAAGCTCCGCATCGCGGCTCTCGCGTCCTCGGGCGGCGCTCTGCTCGCGCTGGCGTTCGCCGGGGTGCTCGGCGCCGGCCCGCTCGCCTGATCCGGCCGCGCTCAGAGAGTCTCGACTGCTGCGCGACGATGGCTTTGTGTGCGCGATGATCGGCGTCTAGATGGACCCGGCCGGCGAGCGCAGCGACTTCTCCTCCGTCTACGAGGACCACATCTGGACGGTCTACGCCTTCTTCGGCTACCGGGTGCGCTCACGCCCGCTGGCCGAGGACCTGACCCAGACGACGTTCGAGCGGGCGCTGAAGGCCTGGGACCGCTACGACGCTTCGCGAGCCAGTCACCAGACGTGGCTGCTCGCGATCGCCCGAAACCTGCTCATCGACGATTCGCGGCGCAAGCAGCCAGCGGCTCCGTCGAGTCGCGAGCCCGACGAGGAGCTCGAGTCGATCGGATCCTCCGACGGCGATCCGGGGGCCAGCGAGGTTGATCTCGGGCTCGCCTCGGACCTTCAGGCAGCCGTTGAGAGTCTCGGTGAGCGCGAGCGCGAGTTGATCGCGCTTCGCTTCGGGGGCGACCTCAACGGCCCGGAGATCGCAGAGCTCACCGGCCTGACGCTCTCCAACGTGCAGCAGATCCTTTCGCGCGCTCTGCGACGGATGCGCACGACGCTCGCCGAGCACGAGGGCGTCGCGTCCCGGCAGGGCCCGTAGACCGCGCCCGCCCTCTGTGAGGGTTTGCTCAAGAAGCGTCAGCCTCGCCGGGTTCGGGCCGTAAGGGAACCCATGCGCAAGATTTCGATTGTCACTGCCTCGATCCTCGCTCTGCTGGTTGCCGCGCTCGGGATGCCCGCGATCGCCTCGGCCCAGGGGAACTCCGCCGGCGATCAGTACGAGGAGAACGTCCCGAATCCCGGCGGCGAGGGCAACGGCAACAACAACGGTGGAAACGGCTCGAACAACGGCGGAGGGGGCGGTAGCTCCGACGACGGTGGCTCGTCGCTTCCGCCCGGCGTGGCCGAGGATCTCGCCGAGCAGGGCGATGACGGCGCCGCGGCGGCCGCGCTGGCCGAGCAGGGCCCTGATTCTCCGATCTCCAGTGGGGGCGGCGAGGACTCGAAGTCCGGTAAGGGCGGCGACGATGATTCCGGCAGTGGTGGTGGCGACTCGGACGACTCCGACGGTTCGGCGGCTGCAGGCGCCAGCGGTAGCGACTCTGGTTCGGGTGGCGGATCGCCTGTGACCGAGGTCGCCCAGGCGGCCACGGGAACGGATGGCGACGGAGGCGGCACCGGGTTGCTGCTCCCGATCATCATCGGCATCGCGCTGATCGGTGGGGTCGCCTACCTCGTCATCAGTCGGCGCGGCGGCGGTACGCCTGACCCCGCCTGACTGCTAGCGACGTCGGTCTTAAACCAGTCGCGGCGCGTGACTGTCAGTCCACACGCTTAGGTTTCGTATAGGTGGTCAGTATCACTCGACCAACCTCACGTGAGAGCGGAAGGACGCTGGAAGAAACATGAAGAAGATGATGCTGATCATCGGAGTGCTGGTCGTGTCGCTGGGCGTCACGGCGGCGGTCCAGGCAAAGCCGAAGAGTGACTTCAAGACGAAGGTCACCATCAAGTCCGATAACTCGGGACCGTACTCCGAGGGATTCACCGGCAAGGTCAGAGCGAAGGGCCCGGGTCCAGCGGGACTGAAGCGTCAGTGCAAGGCAGGACGCCGTGTCACCGTCGTGCTGCGAGGCAGCGGCCCAGTCGGTAGTGACGTCACGAACCGCCGCGGCCAGTACGCCGTTCCGGCCCGGGGTGACTACGCCGAGCCCGGTCGCTATTTCGCCAAGGCCAAGCGCAAGAGCCTGCGCGGCCCGCGAGACTGCAAGCCCGGCAAGTCGCGGACGATCACGGTCGCTGGCGCCTAGCAGCCACCGAACCGCATAGCCGCTCGAAGATCGAGCGGATCGGTCGAGACCTCGTTCGCGCAGGCAGCGCGGTGGGGTCTCTTCCGTTGCAAGATTGAAAGCCGTACTGTTGCGGCGATGAGACGGGGGGATCCAGTGCAATTCAGATCGCGCACGGCGCTCTGCGGTGCAGCGGCGATGTTCCTTCTCTGCGGTGTGGTTGTGACCGCCGAGGCCGACGTCAGGCCGATCTCTCCGAGTGACTACGACGAGTACCGAGATTGCTTCCGCGACATCGACGGAGTCGCGCTGCAAGGCGACGGCGAGAACGACCGAGTAGTCGGTACGCGGCGAAACGACTTGCTCAAGGGCGGAGGCGGAGGCGACCTGATCTACGGTCGCGGCGGCGATAACTGCCTCGAGGGTGAGAACGGCCGCGACACCATACGCGGCGCGAGTGGGAACGACGCAATTCGGCTCGGCGCGGGCGACGACTTCGCCAGCGCCGGCGGCGAAGTCGATCAGGTGAACGGTGGCAACGGCGCCGATCGGCTGTCAGGCGAGGGCGACTCCGACCTGATGAACGGAGCGGGGGGCGCCGATTTCCTGTTCGGCGGACCGAAAGGAGACGTCCTCGGCGGAGGCTCGGGCGCGGACGCGATCAGCGGCGGTGTGGGCGCGGACAACCTGGCCGGTGGATCGGGCGGCGATGCGATCGAAGGCGGCGGCGGGAAGGACACGGTCGATGTCTCCGACGGTGCTCGTGACATCGTCGACTGCGGCGGCGGCCGCGACCTCGTCTTCGTCGATCACCGCGATCGAGTGGCTCGCGACTGCGAGCGCGTGAAGCGGGGCTAGGGCTCCGGAGCTGACCGGCGCGCGCCTCGCGCCGCGCCCCTAGCCTGCACCGCTACTCCGAACGCCCATCGGTGTTTGGGGGGTCGTTAGTCGGGGGCAACTTCGGGCGCGTCACACGCTCTTGTGCCTCCTGTCACCGGGAGACATTGTTTTGAGGAAGTCATCGGCGGCCGCCGCTGCCACCGCGCTCTGTGCGCTCGCGATCGCGGTTCCCGCAGGCGCGGTCGTCACGCCGATCCCGCCCGGCGGTGACTACTACGAGGAGGCGTGTCCGAAGCCGATCAACGGCGTGGCACTCCAGTCAGACTCCGCTCCGGACAGGGTCATCGGCACTCCGAAGCGAGACCTGCTCAAAGGCGGAGGTGGCAACGACATCGTCTCCGGCCTGGGCGGAATCGATTGTCTCTACGGAGGCCCGGGGTCCGATCTCGTCGACGGCGGCCCGGCTCCCGACCTCGGTCTGCTCGAAGGGGGCGACGACGAGTTTCGGGGCGAGGGTGGCTCGGATGCTTCACGCGGTGGCGGCGGCGATGATTTGATGATCGGCGCCGGCGGCCGCGACACGCTGATCGGCTCGCCTGGTGACGACCAGATCAACGGCGGCTCGGGTTCCGACGGTCTCGCGGGCGAGGCCGGCGCGGACAGCCTCGTCGGAGGGCCAGGAGACGAGGTGATCATCGCCGGATTCGGCAAGGACGCAGTCCGCGCCGGTGGAGGCAATGACCGTGCCTACACCGAGGACGGTCAGCGCGATCAGGTCAACTGCGGCGGGGGTCGCGACAAGGCGTTCGTCGACCGCCGCGACCGCGTCTCGCGCAACTGCGAGCGGGTTTCCGTCGGCGCCGGGAAGGGCAAGGCAAGCGCACCCGCGCTGAGGCTTACGTTGATCTCGCCTTAAGACGCTCGACAGTCGGCGATCAATCGGCGTGGAGGCAGCGTTCGGGATTTATGTTTGCTGAACGTATGTCACCAAGTCGGCCCATGGATGGAGTCTGGTGAGGCGACGACACCCCCCAACCCGTACACGGAACGGAGAACCGATGAAGAGACTTGCGATTCTGGGGCTGGCCATTCTGGTCTGCTTCGGAGCGGTGAACATCGCCACCGCGAAGCCGGGCAAGAAGTTCGAGACTCGGGTGAGCATTGGGACCGAGCGCGAGAACGGAAACGTCATCGCCTTCAAGGGCAACGTCCGCTCGAGCAAGGAGCGCTGCGAGATCGGCCGGGTTGTCCGGATCATCAAGCGCGGCGACGGTGAGATCGGTCGTGCTCGCAGCGATCAGCGTGGCCGCTACCGGGTTGCCTTCGGCGGCGAGGACGAGTACGCCGAAAACGGCCGCTACTTCGCCAAGGCCTCGCCGAAGTTCCTGAACAAGAGCGGTAACACCCGTCTCTGCAAGGTCGGCAAGTCGCGGACGATCACCGTCGGCTAACGACCGCCGCCCGCGGGCGGCACAAGCATCTGCTCGAGACGGGCGTCGGTCACCAGGCTGGCGCCCGTTTTCGTTCCGGCTCCCGATCACGGCCACGAATCGCCTGCCGCGCCTCGCCTCGGGCTCGCTATCCTGAGCCGCAGCCTCACGTTCGATGTCACGATGGACATCGGCCGCGGAGGTCTTTTTTCTGTCAGGACCGTCGCGACGCCAAGCGACGGCAATGACCCGAAGAGGAGCAGCCCGTGGCTCGCGGAGACGTTCGAATCGCCGTCACACTCGCCTGCGAGGAGTGCAAGCGGCGCAATTACCAGACCAACAAGTCGCGCCGCAACACGCCCGACCGCGTCGGCCTGCGCAAGTACTGCCGCTGGTGCGGCCACCACACGGCGCACCGCGAGACCCGCTAGGCGCCGGAGCCTCCGACCCGGATGGCGAAGTCCCGCGCACAGCGAAAGGCCGAGCAGCGTAAGCGCGCTGCGGCCGAGGCCCGCCGCAAGGAGGGCCAGGCACAGCACGACACGGAGGTCGGTCGCTCGGCCGACGTCGACGAGGCCGAGCTCGCCGAGCGCGGCGTCGACCTCGATCAGCTGAGGGGAAAGCCCGGCGAGCAGCCCGAGCCGGCGGCACCCGCGCCCTCGCGCGCCGATGTCGGCCGCCCGTCCGACGCCGACTCGGGCGACGGCGTCGGCAGCGAGTCGGTCGGCGGGATGAGCCGCCGAGAGCAGAAGCGAGCCGAGCGCGCCGAGAAGCGCGAGCGCGAGGAGCGCGCCAAGGCCTCGGCCGAGCGCCGCCAGGCAAAACCGGTCGCCCAGCCCAAGCAGCGCGGCCGGATTCTCACCTTCTTCGCATCCTGCTGGGCTGAGCTCAAGAAGGTCCAGTGGCCGGATCGTCCTACGCTGATCCAGGCAACGACGATCACGATCGTGTTCATCGTCATCGTCTCGGCCTACCTCGGGGCGCTCGACGCGATCTTCTCGCAGCTCGTCGAGCTGATCCTCTGACGTCCCCGAACCACCACCTCAGGAAGTCCAAGAGCTAAGAAGAACCCATGTTTCGCTGGTACGTGATCAACACCTACTCGGGGCACGAGAACAAGGTCAAGAACAACCTCGAGCACCGCGTCGACACGATGTCGCAGCGCTCCGCCGTGCGCCAGGTCGTTGTCCCCACCGAGCAGGTTCAGGAGCTCAAGGACGGCCAGCGCGTCTCCGTCGAGAAGCGCACGATGCCCGGCTACGTGCTGGTCAACATGGAGATGACCGACGGCGCCTGGGGTCTCGTCAAGAACACCCCCGGAGTTACCGGCTTCGTCGGCTCGCGCAACAAGCCGATCGCGCTCTCGCAGCCCGAGGTCGACCGCCTGCTCCACCGCGAGTCCGCCGAGCGCCCGCGCGCCAAGGCGCAGTTCACGATGGGCGAGTCGGTCAAAGTCGTCTCCGGCCCGCTGTCTGACTTCACCGGGGAGATCGCCGAGATCAACGAGGACGCGGCGAAGCTCAAGGTGCTCGTCTCGATCTTCGGCCGCGAGACCCCGGTCGAGGTCGGCTACGACCAGGTGAAGAAGGTCTAGAGCCGCTTCGCCTGGGTCGGGACCGTTCCCGGCCGCGTCCCAAAACGCCTCGGTAGGCCGCGCAAAAGTCCTCGGTCGGAAGCCCCGCTTTTCGGGTAGCTGAGCCGGTTTCCGCCTGTACCGTGCGGCGGGTGAGTCACGGTGGACTTCTGAGGGGGAGCGCCCATCTCCGTGCTGCGATCGCCGCGGCTTTGCTCACGGGACTCGCCCTTCTGCTCGCACCGCTCGCCGCCGAGCTGCCGCGCGCAGACTCGCCGACGGCTTCGCCCGCGTCCGCCTACGGCGAACTCCCGCTCGGGTTCTCGCCGAATACCGGGTCGCAGTCGTCCGCGGTCGAGTTCTCGACCAGCACCGCCGCCGGCTCGGTGGCGCTGACCCGCGACGGCGCCGTGATCACGCCGAACGCGCCCGGGGCCGACCCGGTGCGGATGACGCTCGCGGGCGCCGCCCTCTCGAAACCCGCCGGCACCGAGCGGTTGCCCGGCGTCGTCAACGACTTCCGCGGCAACGACCCGAGCCAGTGGCAGACGAACCTCCCGACCTTCGCAAAGGTCACCTATCCGAGCGTCTATCCCGGCATCGACGTCGACTACTACGGGCGCGACGGCACGCTCGAGTACGAC
This sequence comes from Thermoleophilia bacterium SCSIO 60948, assembly GCA_021496505.1. GTDB lineage: Bacteria > Actinomycetota > Thermoleophilia > Solirubrobacterales > 70-9 > JACDBR01. The sequence goes on from CP053031.1 coordinate 375,581, forward strand.
TTCCGCGTTGCCGCGGGAGCCGACCCGTCGCGGATCGGCGTCGACTTCGGCGGGGAGCCGGTCCGGGTCGCGCCGAGCGGCGCACTCGTGGTTGGTCGCGGCGAGGCGGTGATCCGCCAGGCGGCACCGGTCGCCTACCAGTCCGGTCCCGACGGTCGTGAGCCGGTCGCCTCCCGCTTCGAGATCGACCGCGGGGTCGTCGGCTTCGAGCTCGGCGGCTACGACACCTCGCGTCCGCTCGTGATCGACCCGCTGGTCCTCGCCTACTCGACGTATCTCGGCGGCGCGGACGCCGACTACATCAACGACATCGCGCTCGACGGGTCGAACAACGCCTATCTCGTCGGCGACACGATCTCCAACGACTTCCCGACCCAGGGTGCCTACCAGGGCACCAAGGGCGGTCCGACCTCAGGCGACTACGACCGCGCCGACGCGTTCGTGACGAAGCTCAACCCCTCGGGCTCCGCGCTCATCTACTCGACCTACCTCGGCGGCGAGCGCAACGACCTAGCCCGCGGGGTCGCGGTCGATGCCAGCGGCAATGCGTATCTCGCCGGCGAGACCCGGTCCGACAACTTCCCGGTCACGCAGGGCGCGTACCAGACGACGCCCGGCCGGACCGGCGGTTACGCCGACGCCTTCATCGCGAAGCTCAACCCCTCGGGCAGCGCGCTTTCGTATTCCACCCGCCTCGGCGGTACGAGCGACGACGAGGCGAACGCGATCGCGATCGACAGCTCAGGCAACGCCTACGTCACCGGGATCACGAACTCGCGCAGCGATGCCACGGCCGATCCGCCCCAATCCCGCTTCCCGATCGCGGGAATCTTCCCCGGCGGGGGCGAGTCGGGCAACGGCTACAGCGACGACGCCTTCGTGACGAAGCTGAACGCGAACGGGACCAATATCGTCTACTCGGACTACATCGCCTCAACCGGGCTAAACGACTCGAGCCAGGGTCAAGGCATCGCCGTGGACTCGAGCGGGCGCGCCTACGTCACCGGCAACATCAGCGGGCCGAACATGCCGACAACCGCGTCGAAGTACGAGGGGGCGACGCCGGGGCCCGGCGGGGGCAATAGCAGCGACGGATTCCTCTTGAGGATTTCCGCGACCGGCGCCGCCCTCGACTACTCGACCTACTTCGGCGGCACCAGCGACGACTATCCGAACGACGTCGCGATCGACTCGAGCGGCCGCGCGTTCGTCGCCGGTTCGACTCAGAGCGGCGACGGGTTCGACTTCAAGAACGAGTTTCAGCGCCATCAGGGTCTCGTCTATCCAGACGCCTTCCTGACGGTTCTCGACCCCTCGCAGTCGGGCTCGAACTCGCTCGCCTACTCGACTCTGCTCGACGGGACCCAGGCCGCATCGGCGGCCGCCGTCGAGGTCGACTCCGCCGGCCACGCTTATGTGGGCGGCTACACCAGCGGGCCGTCGAGCTTCCCGGCCAAGGACCCGATCTCGAACAGCAGCCAGGGGTCGGCGTTCCTGACCAAGTTCGACGTCTCGCAATCCGGCGCGAACTCGGTCATCTACTCGACGACGCTTCCGCAGGGCGGGTTCCTCGGCGCTGGGGTCAGCGGCCTCGCCCTGTCGGGGACCGACGCCTACATCGCCGGCACGACCCAGAACACCACCTACCCGAGCACGCCCGGGGCCTTCCAGCAGCAGTCGGACTCCACGGCCGGCTACTACACGCCGGACGGGTTCGTCTCGAAGATCACGGAGACCGACGGGTCCGATACGACCCCGCCGGAGACGACGATCACCGGCGGGCCGACGAACGGCAGCACGACCTCGGACTCGACGCCGACGTTCAACTTCGAGTCCTCGGAGACCGGGTCGTCGTTCGGGTGCAGCGTGAACGGTTCGGCTCCGAGCCCGTGCAGCGCGCCCTTCACCACGTCGCAGCTGAGCGAGGGCACGAACACCTTCTCCGTGGTTGCGACGGACGCCGCCGGCAACACCGACCAGAGCCCTGCCAGCGTCACCTTCACGGTCGACACGGGCCCGCCGCCCGATACGACGCCGCCCGAGACGACGACCAAGGGCGCCGACGCGCGCACGATTCGCTCGCGGAAGTTGCCGGTCAGCGTGAAGTTCGAGTTCTCGAGCTCGGAGCCAGGATCGAGCTTCCGCTGCAAGCTCGACTCCGGTGCCTACAAGCCCTGCACCTCGCCGAAGCGCTTCACGATCGGTCGCGGCGTGCACCGTGTCTACGTCAAGGCGACCGACGCGGCCGGCAACGAGGACGCGACGGCGGCCGTGGTCCGGGTCACGGTCAAGAAGAAGCGCTAGCGCCGGGACGGAGAGGCCGTTTCGGGCGCCCTTTCGCTTCGGGCCGCCCGTCCTAGGATTGGGGTATGGCTGAGAAGACTGAGAAGGCGATCCTTGCCGGCGGCTGCTTCTGGGGCATGGAGGACCTGATCCGCAAGCGCCCCGGCGTCGTCTCGACACGGGTCGGCTACACCGGTGGAGCGGTCGAGAACGCGACCTACCGAAATCACGAGGGCCACGCCGAGGCGATTGAGATCGTCTTCGATCCCGAGGCGACGAGCTACCGCGACATCCTCGAGTTCTTCTTCCAGATCCACGACCCGACGACGCTCAACCGTCAGGGCAACGACGTCGGCTCGAGCTACCGCTCAGCGATCTTCCCGGTCGACGACGAGCAGCGCCGCGTCGCCGAGCAGACGATCGCCGACGTCAATGCCTCAGGTCGCTGGCCGGGCGAAGTCGTCACGACGATCGAGGACCTCGGCCCGTTCTGGGAGGCCGAGCCCGAGCACCAGGACTACCTGCTGCGGAACCCGTACGGCTACACGTGCCACGTCATCCGCCCGCAGTGGACGCTCGAGGGCGCAGGCAGCGCCGCGGGCTGAACTCGCACAACGACGGCTGAGTGAGAGGCCCGGCGCGATCGCCGGACGAACGATCGCGCCGGTCGGCGCTAGGCGCCGGTCTGCTGGCCTACTACCGCGGCGGCGTCCTCGGTGCTCGCCACGGTGTCGGTCTGCTCTGGGTCGGCGTCGAGCTGCTCGAGCAGCATCAGGCGCGCGTCGCGATCGGTCATAAGAGAATCCTTAACAGGCCGGGCGGTCCGTCGGTCGCACCAACCGGTGGCGTCGTTCGTCCCGAGGGCCTATTTTCCCTGATCTGATTCAGCGCTCGACTGGGCCGGGGGGCCGATGACTTTTCGACTCATGCGACGGGCGCTGGCGAGCGCCGCTCTGTTGGGAATCGCGATTCCGGCCACCGCGGGGGCCGACTGGACGGCACCCAAGGACCTGCCCTCGACCCGCGTCGAGCAGGTCGAGGCGACGATGAGCCCGCAGGGGAACGCCACCGTCGTGGCGGTGGGGATCGCGGGGCCGGCCGACGTCTACACCCGGGCGCCCGCCCGGGGCTCCGGCTTCGTCCAGGTCCTTTCAGCGGGCCCGTGCGTCGACGTGGCGGAGTGCCGGGTGTCGCTCGACGCGGGCGCGAAGAAGGGCTGGGTCATGGGCTACGAGGGTAAGTACGACGAGAACCCAGGCGTCTCCTCGACGCTGACCGCGTTCGCCGCCAAGGCGACCGGCGCGCTCGGCGTGACGGACCTCGCCGGCCCCTACGGCGGTGTCCAGCGCTTTGCCGTTCAGGTTGCCGCGAACGGGACGAATCGCGCCGTCGCCGCCTGGGGAGACGGCTCGAGCCTCATCGCGGCGACGAAGAGCGGCACGAGCAACCAGTTTGGAGAGTCGCGGAACCTCGTCGAGGCCAACGCGGGTCCGCCGGACGTGGCGATCGGCAAGGACGGGACGGCGGTCATCTCGGCCCGCTTCGGGTCGGACAACCTCCTCGGCCTGCGTCGTGCGCCCGGAGAGGACTGGGTCCGCACGGCGCCGGAGATTCCGGGGGTCGATCAGATCTCCTCCGCAGTCAACTCGAAGGGCAAGACCTGGACCCTCTTCACCGCCGAGGGCGCGACCTGGTTCAGGGTCTGGCGCCCCGCCGAAGCGGACTACGTCAACAAGGAGGTCCTGTGCTTCGGGGGTGAGGCGACGAGTCCGCCGAGCGTCGAGATCGGACCCGACGACCAGCCGCGGGTCGCGTTCACGAACGAGCTCGGCGAGTTGCGGGTCTCCTCGCTCGAGGGCACCTGCCGCGTGCGTCCGTACGTCATCGGGGGCGAGCCCGTCCTCGACTACTCCTACGACGTGCGCGGGAAGCGCGCAGTGCTCGCCTGGGTGCAGGAGCTGCCGACCTCGACGCCCGAGGACCCGCGCTATGTGCTGCGCGCCAAGACCGGCCCGGTCGACGGTCTGAAGCGGGCGAAGACGGTGCGCGTCACCGGCAACCCCGACCAGGTCTCGGCGAGCGTCGACGCGAAGGGCAACGCGATCGTCGCCTACCGCCGGAACACTGAGGAGCGCGAGCTCGGCGCCGAGGTCCTCAGCTACCGCGCGCCGGGCCTTTGACGCTGCGCCTGCATCACCTCGACGCGGGTCGGATGAACCCGCCGGGAATCAGCCTCGGCAACGACTCGGGGACGATCGCCAACCACGTCGTCGCGATCGAGCTCCCCTCGGGCGACCTGGCGCTGATCGACACCGGCATCGGGTCGCAGGCGCGCCGGGATCCGGTCCGCTACCTCGGGCCGGTGCCCGGAAGGGCTTTCCGCCCGGACCGCGACCCGAAGCGATCGGCGCTCGCCCAGCTCGAGGCGATGGGCCGGTCCTCGGCTGAGGTCCGGCACGTCCTCATCACCCACCTCGACGGCGATCACGCGTCTGGCCTCGTCGATTTCCCCGATGCGACGGTGCACGTCCACCGAGTCGAGCGTGAGACCGTGGAGAACCCCCCGCTGCGCGAGCGCGGGCGTTTCGTCGCAGCCGACTGGGCCCACGGACCGAAGTGGTCTGAGCTCGAAACCTCGGGCGGCGGTGACTTCGAGGGGATTCCCTCGCGTGAGATCGAGGGGCTGGAGGTCGAGGTCCTGGCGCTCGAGCTGCCGGGACACACGCGGGGCCACACGGGCTACGCGGTGCGAATCGGCGACGGGTGGTTCGTCCACGCCGGCGACGCGTTCTACCACTCCGGGTTGCTCGAACCCGGCGGTCGTCAGAGCCGCTTCTTCACACTGTTCGAGCGCCTGGTCGCAAGCCAGCCGCAGCACCTGGCGCCGAACCACGAGCGCCTGCGCGCGCTCGCGTCACGCGCCGACGTCGAGGTCGTCTGCACGCACAGTCCCGAGCTGCTCCAGCGCTCGCGCGCGCGGACGACCTGAGGGCCCGGACCGCGCGAGCTCGAGCCGCGCGGCGGCGGTTCCCGTCCCCGATCGATTCCCATGCCCCCGGTCGATCGGGCGAAAGTCCTCGGTTGACTCGCGCGGACCGACGGGCGAGTGTCAGCGGATGTCTCACCTTCACCCGCATCGCGCTTCCGGATCGATTCACCTCGTCGGCCTCACGGCGCTGTGCGTTCTCCTCTCGCTCCTGTGGACCGCAACGGCTACGGCCGGCGGCGGAGGTGGCGGCGCGAAGGTCGGCGCCGACGACCTCGCGCCGATCAAGACCGTCGAGCGGATCTTCGAGGATGTGGAGGCGCCGGACGATGCGGGTGGCTACACCGCGGCGTGCCCCGGCGACGGCAGGGCGATGGGAGGCGGGGTCTACTTCGCGTCGAGCACGGGCCCGGTGACGACCGATGCCGTCTATGTCAGCGGCTCGTCGATCACCGCCGGCAACGACGGTTGGTACGGCGCGGGCAGCAACGCCGACGCACCGACGCGGGACCTCATCGTCTCCACTCGCTGTCTGCCGGTGACGAAGCGGCGGGGTGGCAGGGTCGGGGCCGACGATCTCGCCCCGTTCCGCACCGTCGAGCGCGTCATCGAGGACGTGCAGCCGGGGCAGAGGGCCGGCGGCTATACGGAACCGTGCCCGAACGGTGGCAGAGCGATCACCGGTGGGGCCTACTTCGCCGTGCCCGGCTTCGGCCCGGAACCCACGGACTCGGCCGCCCTCAGCGGCTCGTCGATCACGGCGGCCAACGACGGCTGGTACGGCGCCGGCCTCCACTACGCGGGCGCGCCCAGGGATCTCGTGATCACCGCCAGGTGTCTGCCGGTGACGAAGCGCCGGGGTGGCAAGGTCGGCGCCGACGACCTCGCCAGGTTCAAGCCCGTCGAGCAGGTCTTCGGGCCGCTGTCGAACGGCTCGCGCATCGGCGGCTACACGGAGCCGTGTCCGGCGCGGAGTCGCGCGATCACCGGCGGGTCGTACTGGGGCGCACCCGGGGTCGGCCCGCAGCCCGGGGACAATGCCTATCTCAGCGGCTCGTCGATCACCGCCGCCGATGACGGCTGGTACGGCTCCGGTTGGCAGGTCACAGGCCAGCCTCGGAGCCTCGTCGTCACCGCGAGGTGCCTGCCGCGGACGCCGCGCTAGCGGCTCTCGGGGCTCGCCGCCCGAAACTCACTCCGGCGCCGCGTAGTCTCCGCCGCAGTGAGCGCCCCGACGGTCATCGCGCAGATCTCCGATCCGCACATCCGGATCGGGCGTGGTGACAAGCAGGCCGCCGCCGCGCTCGCGGCGGCGGTCCGGAAGATCGTTGAGCTGGGGACGCCGCCCGACGCGGTGCTCGTCTCCGGCGACCTCAGCGAGGACGGCTCGCCGCGGACCTACGAGCGCGTCCGCGAGTTGCTGGGCCCGCTTGAGCACCCTGTCTTCGTCATGGCCGGCAACCACGACGACCGCGAGGCGCTACGCGAGTACTTCATGCTTCCCGGCGGCTCGACGGGAGGGGTAGGGGAGCCGTTTCGCTACACCGCCCAGATCGGCGGCCTGCGGCTCGTCGCCTGCGACTCGACGATCCCCGGCCGCGGCGAGGGCAGCCTGTCGGGCGAGCACCGCGCCTGGATCGACTTCCAGCTCGCCGCCGACCCGGTGACGCCGGTGCTCCTCGCGATGCACCATCCGCCGTTCGACGTCGGGATCCGCCGCCTCGACGTCGACTACGGGATGCCCGCGACCGATCGCGCCGCGCTCGCCGACCTGCTGGCCCGCAACCCGCAGGTCCTGCGAGTGACGAGCGGGCACGTCCACCGGGTCTGCGCCGGGACGCTCGGCGGTTGCACCGCGGTCACCGCGGCGTCGACCGACCGGCAGATGCCGCTCGCGTTCGGCGACTTCCCGTTGATCGGGGTCGACGAGCCGCCGTCGCTCCTGCTCCACGCCCTGCTCGAGCCGAACGGCGAGCCGGCGCCGCCGGCGATGGTCACCCAGTCGGTCGGGATCTAGTTCGCCGGCCCGGGTAGGGGCCGACCATGAAGACACGCAGACTCGGCGACTCCGGCATCGAGGTCTCGGAGATCGCCCTCGGCTCCTGGCTCACCTACTCCGGTGGGGTCGAGCGCGATCAGACCGAGGCCTGCACCCGCCAGGCCTTCGACGTCGGAATCACGTTCTTCGACACGGCGAACGCCTACGGCGACGGCGCGGCGGAGGAGGCGTGGGGCGAGATCCTCTCGGACTATCCGCGCGACTCATACGTCCTCGCGACGAAGCTGTTCTTCCCCGGCTCGCACGGCGGCGGGTTGTCGGCCGAGCAGATCCACAAGCAGATCGACCTCTCGCTCGAGCGCCTGCAGACCGACTACGTCGACCTCTACCAGTGCCATCGCTACGACGTCGACGTCGCGACCGAGGAGACGATGGCGGCGCTGACCGAGGTCGTCGACTCGGGCAAGGCGCGGGCGATCGGGTTCTCCGAGTGGACGCCCGAGCAGATCGAGGCCGGGCTCGGCGTCGAGGGGGCGACGAAGTTCGTCTCCTCCCAGCCGCAGTACTCGATGCTCTGGCGCGCGCCAGAGGCCGAGGTGTTCCCGCTGTGCGAGCGAAACGGGATCTCGCAGATCGTCTGGTCGCCGTTGGCGGAGGGCCTGCTGACCGGCAAGTACAAGCCGGGAGAGGAGATCCCGTCCGACTCACGCGCCGCCTCGGAGGACATGAACTCGTTCATCAAGCAGCGCATGGACGACGGTGCGCTCGAGGCGATCCAGAGGCTCGTCCCGATCGCCGACGAGGCGGGACTGACGATGGTCGAGATGGCACTCGCCTGGACGCTTCGCCGTCCCGAGGTCGCCTCCGCGATCGTCGGTGCGTCACGGCCCGAGCAGGTCGAGGCCAACGCGAAGGCGTCGGGCGTCGAGCTCTCGGCCGAGACGCTCGCGGCGATCGACGACGCCCTGCTCGACGTCGCCGTCACGGATCCGACGCCGGCGCCGGGCGCGACGGCCGGGCTCGGGGAGACCGGCTGACCGGAGCGCCGCACGGCCCTACGCGGTCGCGCGTAACGCGGCGGCGTATGAGGGGTGAGTTCGGCTCCAGCCGTCGAGGCGCAACAGCCACTCGGCGAGGAACGGCTCCGCGATCGCGGCGGCGCCGCGCTCGTAGGTGATGACCTCGTCGCGCAGCAGGCTCGAGATCGCGCGCTGAACGCTGCTCGCGGGGCCGAGCCCGTGGCGGCGCCGGTATTCCTCAGTCAGCGGCCGCCCCGCCTCCCGGGCCAGCGCGAGGGCGAGGACGCGCTGCGCCCGGCTGAGGCGATCGAACAGCAGCGAGAAGTGCGCCTCTTCGGAGGCGAGCAGCCGGCCCAGCGCCGCCTCGAGCTCCTCATTACCCGCGGTGGTTCCCGGCCCTGTCTGCTCCCAGAGGAAGTAGCAGAGCTCCTGCGTGGCGTAGGGGTGGCCACCGGTCGTCGCCAGCACCCGCTCGAGAACGTCAGTCTCGATCGCACGGTCGGTCGCGGCGAACTTCGCGGCGATGAACCGGTTGAAGTCGGCCGCCGCGATCGGACCCAGCGCGAGGCGCTTCGCGCTGCGCCAGAACGGTTCGTTCTCGTCGTTGAAGATCTGCTCGATCAGGTGCCGGCTCGATCCGAGATAGACGTGGGAGACCTCGGGCTGGGTCTGGAAGACGGCCCGCATCAGCCGCGGCAGTCCGGGGTCGATCGCCGTGACCTCCTGGAACTCGTCGAGCACGAGGACCACCTGGATCCCGCGCTCGGCGCCGATCTGGGCTGGGAGCTCGAGCAGCCGCTCGATCGTGGCGTCGACGTCGGCCGGCGAGCGCCCGACGTCGAACGAGAACCCGACCCCGCCCGTGTTCGGGTCGAACGTGATCGCCGGCGAGACGCGGAGGTCCGAGAACAGGCTCCCGATCGCCTCGCGGGCGCGGGCCGCGGGATCGGCGAGCTCGTCGTGGATCGCCTTCGCGAGCTTGGCGGCGAAGCGCTCGCGGGTCGGCGTCGTCATCAGGTCGACGTAGGCGACGGCGGCGCCGCGCCCGACGAGCTCCTGGCTCAACCGCCAGATCAGCGACGACTTGCCGAACCGGCGCGGGGCCGAGATGACCACGTCCTGCCCGCTCATCGTGTCCGAGGTCAGCTCGGCGAGCTCGAGGTCGCGATCCGTGAAGTCCTCGTCGAGCGCGAGGGCTCCGAAGCGGAAGGGATTCGGAGTCAGGGCCATGGTGTTTATACGCTACTGCATTATGCAGGTACGCGTAAAGTAGCGTCCGAGCCCGGTTTCGGGCGCTCGGCGCACAATCCCGGGAAACCCGCGCCCGCGCTGTATCCTCGCCCGTCGCTCATGGCGAAGAAGGTCCTCACACTCATCAAGCTTCAGATCCCGGCCGGCGCCGCGAACCCGGCGCCTCCGGTGGGTCCCGCGCTCGGTCAGCACGGGGTCAACATCATGGAGTTCTGCAAGGCGTTCAACGCCCAGACCCAGCAGGACTCCGGGACGATCATCCCAGTCGAGATCACGGTCTTCGAGGACCGCTCGTTCACCTTCATCACGAAGACCCCGCCCGCCGCGGTCCTGATCCGCGAGGCGCTCGGTCTCGACAAGGGTTCGCCCGAGCCGCACGTCGACAAGGTCGGCAAGCTCACGCAGGACCAGCTGCGCTCGATCGCCGAGAAGAAGATGCCCGACCTGAACGCCAACGACATCGACGCCGCGTCGCGGATCATCGCCGGCACGGCCCGCTCGATGGGCGTCGAGGTGGAGGCCTAGATGTCGAAGAAGGGCAAGCGCTTCCGCGAGGCGATGGGCGCGATCGACCGCGAGCGGCGCTATCCGCCGGCGCAGGCGATCGAGCTCGTCAAGCAGACGGCGTCGACGAAGTTCGACGAGACGATCGAGGTCCACATGCGCCTCGGGGTCAACGTCCGCCACGCCGAGGAGCAGCTGCGCGGCACGCTCGCGCTGCCGAACGGTCTCGGCAAGGAGGTCACGGTCGCGGTGTTCGCCGAGGGTGACGCCGCCCGCGCCGCCGAGGCCGCCGGCGCCGACCACGTCGGTGCGCAGGACCTCGCCGAGCGCGTCGAGGAGGGCTTCACCGACTTCGACGTCGCGATCGCCCAGCCCGCACTGATGGGCCCCGTCGTCTCGCGGCTCGGCCGCGTGCTCGGACCGCAGGGCCTGATGCCGAACCCGAAGGTCGGCACCGTCACCAACGACGTCGCCAAGGCGGTCGAGGAGGCCAAGGCGGGCAAGGTCGAGTACCGCACCGACCGCCAGGGCAACATCCACCTCGCGATCGGCAAGGCGAGCTTCGACGACGAGGCGCTGCTGCAGAACTACGCGGCGATCGTCGAGGAGATCGTCCGCGCCAAGCCTTCGGCCGCCAAGGGCCGCTACCTGATCTCGATCACCCTGGCCTCGACGATGGGGCCCGGCGTCCCGGTCGACACGACCCGGGTCCGCCAGCGTGAGATCTTCGACCGTGGCGCCGAGGCGATCACGGCCGAAGAGGCCGCCGAAGCCGTCCCCGCCTAGGCGTCGCGTCCGACTTCGTCGCGCGGCCCGCCGACCGCGCCGAGAACCCAGCCGCCCGGCTTGCCCGAGCGCGCGCGCTCGGCACGGATCACGTCCGTCTCGACCGCTGAGAGCGCCTCGGCCTTGCCCTCGGCGTAGGCCATCTCGACCTCGTCCTCGGCCGAGTCGCGCTCGTCGTAGGCGCGCTCGATCCGATGCGAGACGGACCTGCGAAGTGCGCCGAGGGTGTCGCTGATCGTGGCGAGCATCGCCGGTGAGATCCCCGGTCGGGGCTCCGCGCGAAACCAGCCTGGACGTTTGGTCGATTCGGCCGAGCTCGCCCGGGCCGGATCGTGCGCCGCGCGGATCGCTCGTCCGACCGGCTCACGGTAGGGTCGCCCGGACGATCGCCGACCAGGCGGCGCGGTGGACCTGGTGGGTCCGTTCGATCTCGATCCCGGAGAAGCCGCCGGCTTCGAGCGCGGCGCGAAACTCGGCCTCCGTCAGCGCACCGGCGATGCAGCCCGTCCACTCCCGCATGTCCTTGCGCGTCGCCGGATCCATTCCCTCGTCGGCGATCACGTCGCTCACCGCGAAGCGGCCGCCGGCCCGCAGCACCCGCGCGGCTTCGCGGAGGACGCGCGGCTTGTCGGCGGAGAGATTGATCACGCAGTTCGAGATCACCACGTCGATGGTGTCGTCCCCGAGCGGCAGATCCTCGATCGACCCCTTGAGGAACTCGACGTTCTCGATCTTCGCCTCGCGTTGGTTGCGCCGAGCGAGGTCGAGCATCTCATCGGTCATGTCGACCCCGTACGCCTTGCCCGTCGGGCCGACTCGGCGCGCGGAGAGCAGCACGTCGATACCGCCTCCCGAGCCGAGGTCGAGAACCGTCTCGCCCTCGTGGAGCGCCGCGACCGCGGTCGGGTTGCCGCAGCCGAGCGACGCGAGGGCCGCTGCCTCGGGCAGTTCCTCGCGCTCGGGAGACGAGTAGAGACCGGAGCCGAAGTCCTCGCCGCGGATCTCGTCGAGCGTCTCGCTCGCGCAACAGGACCCAGTCGAGGCGGCGCCTCTCGCGGCGGCGGCGTAGCGGTCGCGTACAGCCGCCTGGATGTCGCCGTCGGGCGAGGTGCTCACAGCCATGCGGATAGCTCCTCGAGTGAGTCGGGGATGACGTAGTAGTAGGCCCAGAGCCCCTGGCGCTCGGAGCCGACGATGCCGGCTTCGCGCAGGACCTTCAGGTGATGCGAGACGGTCGGCTGCGAGAGGTCGAACAGCGGCACCAGCTCGCAGACGCAGACCTTGCCGGCGTGCTTTCGCAGGACGTCGACCAACTGCATGCGGATCGGATCGCCGAGGGCCTTCGTGATCCGGGCGAGCGACTCGGCCTTGTCGCGAGCGATGTCCGGATAGACGACCGGCTCGCAGCAGACCTCGCCCTTCGCGCGCTTCTGCTTCGGAGCCAGGTCGAGCGTCGTCGTCATCAGGTTGGTCATCGCGCTCCCCCGCGGTTCATCGACGTTCTTCTATATACGAATATCTATTGAATAGGCATTTGTCAATGGAGTAGTCTCGCGGCCGTGACCAGCCGAACGCCCGCCGTGACCTCGCGGCTCTCGACGCTCGACCGCTACCTGCCGCTGTGGATCGCGCTCGCGATGGCAGCCGGGCTTGCGCTCGGATCGCTCGTCCCCGGCCTCGACTCGGCGCTCGACTCGCTCGCCGTCGGCACGATCTCGCTTCCGATCGCGATCGGGCTGCTGCTGATGATGTATCCGGTCCTCGCGAAGGTCCGCTACGAGCGGCTCGCCGAGCTCCGCAGCGAGCGCCGCCTGTTCGCCGCCTCGATCTTCCTCAACTGGGTCGTCGGCCCGATGCTGATGTTCGCCCTGGCCTGGATCTTCCTCGCCGACGAGCCTGCCTTCCGGACCGGCCTGATCATCGTCGGCCTCGCGCGCTGCATCGCGATGGTCCTGATCTGGAACGGGCTCGCCCGCGGTGACAACGACGCCGCCGCGGTCCTCGTCGCGATCAACTCGCTGTTCCAGATCGCCGCCTACTCGCTGCTCGGCTACTTCTACCTCTCGGTCCTGCCGGGCTGGCTCGGACTCGACACCCAGGGCTTCGAGGTGTCGCTGTGGGAGGTGGCGCGAACGGTCCTGATCTTCCTCGGCATCCCGCTGTTCGCCGGCTGGCTCACGCAGCGGATCGGGATCAGGCGCCGCGGTCGCGAGTGGTACGAGGGGACGTTCATCCCGCGGATCTCCCCGCTCGCGCTCTACGGCCTGCTGTTCACGATCGTGCTCCTGTTCGCGCTGCAGGGCGAGGCGATAACGAGCGAGCCGCTCGATGTCGCGAGGATCGCGATCCCGCTGCTCGTCTACTTCCTCGTCATGTTCTTCGCGAGCTTCGGGCTCGGCCGCGCGATCGGCCTTGCCTACGAGCGGACCGCGTCGCTCGCCTTCACCGCCGCCTCGAACAACTTCGAGCTCGCGATCGCCGTCGCGGTCGGTGTCTTCGGGGCTACTTCCGGCGAGGCGCTGGCAGGGGTGGTCGGTCCGCTGATCGAGGTCCCGGTCCTCGTCGCGCTCGTCTACGTCTCGCTGTGGCTCGGGCGCCGCTGGTACGGGCTCGATGCCGATCGCGGCGAGGAGCGGCGAGCCGTCGCGCCGGAGGCGGCGGGGTGAGGGCGAGAGGGGGGTGCGCCCGGCCCGCGCCCCGCGAGCGCAGGAGGTGCGTGTTGGAGCAGGCTGCCGCAGGCTCGCCGCTCAGCGGCGACGACCTGGAACGCGAGGTGGAGGCGCTCGCCGAGGAGTTCAGCGGGATCTTCGCGCGTGAGACGATCGAGCGCTACGTCACCGACTCGGCGATTCGCGCCGCGGGTGCCCGCGGCACCGCGCTGATGCCGCTGTTCGTGCGCCGGATGACACATGACCGTCTCGAGGCGGTCGCACAGAGAGAAGGTCTGATGTCGAAGGAAGTCCCCGAGGTCCTGTTCGTCTGCGTCCACAACGCCGGGCGCAGCCAGATGGCCGCCGGGCTGCTCGACCGCAGGGCGGCCGGCGCGGTGAACGTCAGAACCGCAGGCTCCGAGCCGGCCGACCGGGTCAATCCGGTCGCGGTCGAGGCGATGGCCGAGCTCGGGATCGACCTCTCTAAGGAGTTCCCGAAGCCGCTGACCGGCGAGCTCGTCGAGGCGGCGGACGTCGTGATCACGATGGGGTGCGGCGACGCTTGCCCGATCTATCCCGGCAAGCGCTACGAGGACTGGAAGCTCGACGACCCGGCGGGCCAGGGGATCGAGCAGGTCCGCGCGATCCGAGACGAGATCGCCGACAGGGTCGACGCGCTGGTCGCCTCGCTCGGCGCCGAGCGCGCCGAGTCGAGATAGGACGGCGACGCGCGTCGCCGCCGCGCCGGCGGCCCGGCGGGCCGGGGTCGCCACGCGTCCGTCCGCCCGCCCGCGAAGCGGCTCGCCCCGACCTCGGCGGCGGAGCTTGCAGAGATCGGTTGTGCGCCACTAGTCTCATCGGGCCGCCCTCCCGGCGCTCCACTCGCATGCGCTCCGACCTCAAGAAGAACCGTCGCCGGATCATCGACGCGGCGGCCCGGTTGCTCGCCGAGTCGCCGGACGCGACGCTGACCGAGATCGCCTCCGCCGCCGGAGTCGCGCGTTCGACGCTCCACCGTCACTTCCCGAGCCGTGACGCGCTCGTCGCCGAGGTGGGCGGGCTCGCGCCCGCCGAGCCGAGCGAGCAACACCGCGACTCCGGCCACAGGCCGCCGATCGATCCGGGTCGCCTCGGTCGCGACAGGCCGGTCGCGCTCGACGGAATCGACGTCTTCGACGCCGTCCCGGCCGCCGTCCTGCCCGACCAGCTCGTCGCCGAGGCACAGCGTCTGGCGCAGGTCCCGCTCGGTCTCTACGTCCTCGACATCGACGGCTCGCACCTGCTGCGCATCTCCGGCCCCAGCCGCCTGCCCGAGCGACTCGAGGCGCCGTACGCGATCGGCCCCGAGCTCGACGCGGACGGGATCGCGGCGATCCGCGAGGGCCTCGCGGCCGAGCGCGGGATGGAGATCGTGCCGCTGTGGCTGCGCGGTCGTGCCGCCGGGATCTTCCTCACGCTCGGCAAGCCGCGCGCCTCGCTCGCCGAGATGGCGCGCCAGTCGGCCGCGGCGCTGGCGCTCGCCGATCGCCACACCGACGCGTTCGCCGCGGCGCAACGCCGCAAGCGGCCGCGCGCGGCCGCCGAGATCCAGCAGAGCCTGCTGCCACCGCGGATCGCCCGCGTGACGGGCGGCGAGGTCGCCGGCAACGTCCTGCCGAGCTACGAGGTCGCCGGCGACTGGTTCGACGTCGTCGAGAACACCGACGGGGTCTGGATCTCGCTCGCCGACGGCCTCGGGCCGAGCACGCGCTCGGCCGCGAGCAGCGCGATCGCTCTCGGTGCGCTGCGGGCGGCGCGGCGGTCGGGCGCGACGCCGACCGAGGCGCTGATGCTGATGCACAGCACGCTCAAGCAGATGCCGGGCTCCGGGCCCGAGATGTCGGCCTACATCGCGCGCTGGGACCCGGCGACGTTCTGGCTCGAGGTCGCCGCCACCGGGCACGTGGCGCCGGTCATCCTGCGAGCGAGCGGCCCGGAGAAGGTCGGGGACGGCTCTGGTCACGGCCTCGGCGGACGCACGAGCCCGAAGCCGACGCGCACCGAGGCCCGGCTCGAGCCGGGCGAGCGACTGGTCTGCTTCTCCGACGGCGTGCAGCGACAGGGCGAGGGCCAGGCCGGCCTCGGAGCCGATGGGATCGTCGCCGCGGCGCTCAGCTCGACGACCGCCAGCGCCGCCGACACGGTCCGGCGGATCCACGCCGCCGCGATCGCCGCGAGCACCGAAGAGCTGAGCGACGACGCGACCGTCGTCTGCCTCGCGGTCGGCTGAGAGCCGATCTGAAACGGCGGCGGGCTCGGGGCCGTCGCGTTTTAGCTCGCGCACAATCTATTTCCTGTCGAGCGGCCCAAGATGCGGCGGCGGCGCGATGTGCCGCGACCAGATCTTCGGCCCGCGCGAGCTTCGCCCGGGTCGTCCCGACAGGAGAACGACACGATGACCGACACCGAGAAGGACGGCGCGGGCAAGGGCTCGGCGCTTGCGACGAAGGACGATTCCCCGCTCACGAGCGAGCACGGGCGCACCGAGATCGCCGACGGCGTCGTCGCCAAGATCGCGGGCCTCGCGTCGCGCGAGGTCGGCGGGGTCCACGACCTCGGCGGGAGCGCCGCTCGCAAGATCGGCTCGGTCACGCAGGCGGTCGGGATCGGCGACGAGCGGACCCAGGGTGTCGCGGTCGAGGTCGGCGAGAAGCAGGCGGCCGTCGACCTGAAGATCGTCATCGACTACGGCGAGTCGATCCCGCGCGTCGCCGACTCGGTGCGCGCGAACATCAAGAAGCGGATCGAGGCGATCACCGGCCTCGAGGTCACCGAGGTCAACATCGAGGTCAACGACCTCTACTTCCCCGGCGACGACGAGGATCAGGGCGCCTCCGAGCGCACCCGCGTCGAGTAGCGCGACCGGTTGTCGGACTCGGAGACACAGCAGGCCGAGCTCGGCGAGCTCATCGAGCTCGGTGGGTCGGACCGCGCCGCCCTCGCGCGCCTCGCACACGAGGCAGCGCTCGCGACGCCCGGCGTCGCGGGGGCTAGTCGCGGGCCCGGTGCGAGCTACCGGACCCAGACCGGCGGCTACGTCCTCGACGGCGTCTCGGTGATCGTCGCCGCGGACGGCTCCTACCGGGTCGGCCTCTGTCTCGTGGCGGCGCCGACGCCGCTGCACGACCTCGCGATCGAGATCCGCAGACGGATCGCTCGCGACGTCGCGACGGCCGGGGTCGATGCGCCGGGTGCGGTCGACATCCGCTTCGACGACCTCGCGACCACCTCCGAGAGGGAGCGGTGAGCGCGGCGGGCGGCGTCCTCGCGCGCGTCCTCGCGCGGCTGGTCGGCTTCGCGCTGATGCTCGCGCTCGCGGCCGGCGGACTCGCGCTCGCCGTCTTCTCGATCGAGGGCGGAGACGCGACGCTGAGCCTCGCCGGGCTCGCCGACCGCCTCGGCCTGCCTGCCGCCCGCGACGAGGTCGCCGCGTTCCTCGCGCGGTTGACCGATGGGGGAGGGGTCGATGTCGGCGCGCTCGTCGCCGGCGTCGCGGCCGTGCTGTTCGGGCTGCTGATCGCCTTCGGCGCTCTCAGCCGCGCTCGAGAGCGCGAGTTCGGGGTCGAGCTCGAAGGCGGCGGAGACTCGAGCGCTGATGCGACCTCGAAAGCGGCGGCCCAGGCCGCGGAGCTGCGCGCCGCGACCACCTCCGGCGTGAGTGCCGTCAAGGCCAAGCCCAGGCTCTCGAAGCGCAGGCGCCGCCTCGACGTCGCGCTCATTACCACCGCCGATGCCGACGCCGAGACGGTCCGCGAGCGCGCCGAAGTGGAGCTCGAGCCGCTCGGCCGCGAGCTCGGAGCCGCGATCAGGGTTCGCGCCAAGGCCGGCGACGAGCCGGCGAAGACGAGGGTCCGGTGAGGGCGCGGCGGCGGCTTCGCGCCGAGCGCCCGGCGAGCCTGTGGCCGAGCCGCCTGCTCGCGCTGCTCGCCGCGGCGGTGCTCGTCTGGTACGGCCTGATGGTCGCGCTGCTCGCTGCCGGGCTCGACCCTGCGCGCGTCGATTCGCTGAGCGGCCTGCTGACCGGATTCGATCGGCTCTCGAGCCTCACGGCCACCGATGTCGACGGAGCCGCGCGAGCGATCGTCGCGGCGGCGGGCGCGGTGATGTTCCTGGTCTTCGCGTTCCTCGTCAGGCGCTCGCTCCCGCGCCCCTACGTCGCCCGCCGCTCCATCGATCTGAGCGCCGCGGAGGGCTCGACCCCGGGCGCGCTCAGCGTCGGCCCGCGGGCGATCGAGCGCGCCGCCGAGCGCGCCGCGCGCCGCGGTGGTGGCGTGAGCGGTGCGGTCGCCCGCTCGGCACCGGGTCGCGTCGAGCTCGACGTCGAGCTCAGCGAGCCGTCGGATCTCCCGGCACAGCTCCGCGACGTCGAGGAGCGCTACGCGGCCGACCTCGATCGGCTCGGCCTACCGAAGCTCCCGTTGGACATCACGCTCGTGGCTGTGAAGGGGCGTCACGCGCGTTGAACCCGCACCGCCAGACCCAGAACCGAAGGACCGGATAACCCATGCTCGACCGAAATCAATTCGCCGCCCTGCTCGGTTTCCTGTTCGCCGCGGTTTGGGCGATCGCCGGACTCGGCGACGCCGTCCTCTGCCTGCTCGGTGCGGCCGCGTTCACCGCGATCGCCGCCTACATGCGCGGCGAGCTCGACCTCGGTGAGGTGGGCGACCGGCTTCAGGGCTCCCAGCGCCGCTAGGCGCGGGCCCGTCAACCGTGGCCGTGGTCGTGGCCGCGAACCGTCCGCCACGAGTCCCACGTGATCTTGAGGATCGTCGCGGTGATGAGAATGCCGATCACGGGGTCGGCCAGCGGGAGGCCGATCGCCACGCCGCCGGCGCTCGCAACGACGGCCAGGCTGACGTAGGCGTCGGCCCGCGCGTGCGCGCCGTCGGCGATCAGCGCCGGGCTGTCGAGGCGGCGCCCCGCGCGCGTTCGAATCCGAGCCGCCCAGAGGTTGCCGGCGAACCCGAGCGCTCCCGCGGCCGCCAGTGCGCCGAGCATGTTCGGCGTCTGCGGATCGATCAGGCGGCCGACCGCCTCCCACCCGGCCACGCACGCCGACGCGAAGATCGCCGCGACGACGAACAGGCCGGCGATCCGCTCGGCGCGTGCCGATCGCAGCAGGAAGGCGATCGCAAGCGGGAAGGCGGTCGCCGCGTCGCCGAAGTTGTGGATCAGGTCGGCGAACAGCGCGACGCTGCCCGACAGCGCGAAAACCACGGTCTGTGCCGCCGCGGTCACACCCAGGACGGCGAGCGACAGCCCGACGGCGCGCAGCCCGGCGCGCGATCGCTTGATGCTCTCGTCGACCAGGCCGTGGGAGTGGCCGTGACCGGGCGCGTGGTCGTGGCCCGCCGCCTCGCCGTGGTCATGCGCGTGCGGACCGTCGTGCGGGTGGTCGTGGACGAGGTCGCCGTGGCGGTGGCGCGTCCCGCCGAGCGGCAGGTAGTCGAGGGTCGCCGCGCTCATGAACGGTCCAGCCCGAATACGCGACGTGCGTTGCCGTCCAGGTACCGCTCACGCACGTCCTCGTCATCCACTCGCTCGCCGAGTCCGGCGAGCGCGTCGTGGTGGAAGATCATCGGATAGTTCGTTCCGAACAGCACCTTGCGGCGGCCGCTGCGCGATGCCATGTAGGTGATGAGCTCGTCGGGTAGGCGCTTGGTCGTGTAGGCGGAGGTGTCGATGAAGACGTTCTCGTGCTTGCGGCAGACGGCGATCATCTCCTCCGTCCACGGATAGCCGATGTGCCCGCCGACGATCGTGAGCTCGGGGAAGTCGAGCGCGACCTGGTCGATGTAGGGGATCGGCCGCCCGGTCTCGGACGGCCGCAACGGGCCGGTGTGGCCGACCTGCGTGCAGAACGGGACGTCGAGCTCGACGCATTCGGCGTAGAGGGGATAGAAGCGCCGGTCGGTCGGCGGCAGCTCCCACAGCCAGGGCAGGACCCGCAGTCCCTTGAACCCGAGCTCGGTCACGCAGCGGCGCAGCTCACGCACCGCCTCCATCGGGCGTCGCAGGTCGACCGCAGCCACGCCCGCCAGGCGATCGGGGTGGGTCGCGACCCAGCCGGCGACCTCGTCGTTCGAGATCAGCGCCCCCTCGCGCGGGTCGTGCCACGCGCTTATCAGCCCGAAGCCGACCCCGGCGTGATCCATCGCCCCGATCGTGGCGTCGATCGGGATCTCAGTCTCAGGAACGGATTGTCCTGTCCAGCGGCGCAGCGACTCGAACATCTCGTGCGAGAGGAAGCGCAGCGTCGGGTGTTGCATCCAAGCGTCGATCACAACGATCGATTCCCATCGTGTCGAATCCCGCCCCCTCTCGTCGGCGACCGGAAGCGAAGGGATTGCGCGCGATTATCTGCATCGATCCCGTCAAGATTCGGCCCGCATGCAGCAACGCCCCGACACACCGCTCTCGATCTTCTGGCGCTTCCTGCGCTTCGGCGGCCTCGCGTGGGGCGGGCCGGCGGCTCAGATCGCGATGATCAAGGCCGAGTGCGTCGACGAGCTCGGCTGGACCGACGAGGAGACCTTCAAGCGCACCCTCGCCGTCTACCAGGTGCTCCCGGGGCCGGAGGCGCACGAGCTCTGCGTCTATTTCGGCCGGATCCGAGCCGGCAAGCTCGGCGGGTTCGCGGCAGGGCTCGGGTTCATGCTGCCGGGCCTCGTCCTGATGCTCGGCCTGTCGGCGCTCTACGTCGAGGCGAGCCTCGCATCGGAGCTCGATGAGCTCTTCTACGGGCTCAACGCCGCGGTCGGCGCGATCCTCGCGCGGGCGCTGATCCGCCTCAGCTCGACCTTCCTCACCAACGCCGTCCTCTGGGTGATCGCCGCGGCCGCCTTCGTGCTCACTCTCGCGACGGGGGCGCTCTTCTGGCTCGTCCTGCTCGGCGGCGGCGTCGTCTACGAGCTGTGGACCAACGCGTCGAGCTATCGCGGCCGAGCCTCGTCCGTCCTGGCGCTGCCGCTCGCCATCCCCGTCGCGATCGTGGCGGCGCTGACGCTGCCGCTAGCCGCCGACATCCTCTGGGTCGGGCTCAAGGCGGGGCTCGTGACGTTCGGCGGCGCCTTCACCGTCGTTCCGTTCCTCCAGGAGACGGCGGTCGAGGGCCAGGGCTGGCTGACGAGCTCGCAGTTCATCGACGGGCTCGCGATCGGCGGCGTCCTGCCGGCGCCGTTCGTCATCGTCTCGACCTTCGTCGGCTACCTCGCGGGAGGGCTCGGCGGGGCGCTGCTGATCACGTTCGGCGTCTTCCTGCCGGCGTTCGTCTTCCCGATCTTCGGCCACGGGCTGCTCGTACGACTCGCCGGCAACGAGCGTGCCCGCGCGTTCCTGCTCGGCGTCGCCGCCGCGGTCGTCGGCCTGATCGCCGCGGTCGCCGTCGGGATCATCCGGACGAGCGTCGTCGACGTCGGCTCGGCGCTCCTGCTCGTCGCGTCGTTCGCCGCGCTGATGCGCTGGCATGCGAAGGCGAGCGTCGTCGTGGTCGTCCTCGGCGCCGGCCTGGTCGGCTGGGCGATCCAGCTCGCGACGGGCTGAGCACCCCCGCGACGCGGGAATCACCCGAAGCGGATGAGGTCAGCGCGACGGGTCGCTGCGATCCTCGCCTGCGTCATGTTCCGCCCGTTGTCCCAGCACCCGATTCGCCATTCCCGCGACGCCGGCGGCCGGGACCGCCGCTCGGCCGGTCCGATCGTCAGGCGCACGCCGCTGCTCCGCGCGGTCGCGGTCGCGACGGGCTGCTACGACCCCACGCGACGCTGAGACGCCTCGCGGGTTTCACCCTCTCCGAGTGATGGCAGGACGCCGGATCTCGGGTGTGCTCGCGGCATGACCTCGACTGGCAGTAACGGCTTCGCCGCGCAGTTCGGCAATCGCTTCCTGACCGAGTCGCCGCCGGACGGGGACGTTCCGCAGTCCGGGATGCCGGCGATCGACGCGATGCGCCTGATCGCCGAGGAGGTCGTCCTCGACGGCGTCCCCGAGCGCAACCTGGCGACGTTCGTCACGACCTGGATGGAGCCCGAGGTCCAGCGCGTGATCGCGACGAACCTGCATCGCAACTTCATCGACCACGCCGAGTATCCGCGCACGGCCGAGATCGAGCAGCGCTGCATCCGGATGCTCGCCCGGCTCTTCCACGCCCCGGGCGAAACGACCGGCGCCCGCACCCAGGGGTCCTCGGAGGCGATCATGCTCGGCGCGCTGTCGCTGAAGTGGAAGTGGCGCGAGCGCCGCAAGGCGGCCGGCAAGTCCACAGAGCGCCCGAACCTCGTCTTCGGCGGCGACGTCCACGTGGTCTGGGAGAAGTTCTGCCGCTACTTCGACGTCGAGCCCCGGATCGCACCGCTGCGGCCGGACCGGTTCACGATCGGGCCCGAGGACGTCGAGCCGCACGTCGACGAGAACACGATCGGCGTCGCCGCGGTCCTCGGCACCACCTTCACCGGCCACTCCGACGACATCGAGGGGATCAACTCGCTGCTCCTCAAGCTCAAGCGCGAGCGCGGGATCGACGTGCCGCTGCACGTCGACGCGGCGAGCGGCGGGTTCGTGTGGCCGTTCCTCTATCCCGACCGAGAGTGGGACTTCAGGCTCGAGCAGGTGCGCTCGATCAACGTCTCGGGACACAAGTTCGGCCTCGTCTATCCCGGCATCGGGTGGCTGATCTTCCGCGAGGAGGGCGACCTCGCCGAGGATCTCGTCTTCTACGAGAACTACCTCGGCAAGACCGACGCGACGTTCACGCTCAACTTCTCGACCGGCTCGGCGATGGTCCTCGCCCAGTACTACAACCTCGTCCGGTTCGGCCGCGAGGGCTACGCGCACCTGATGGGCGTGATGCACGAGAACGCCGCCCACCTGGCCGACCGCCTCCGCGACCAGGGGCCGTTCCAGCTCGTCGGTGACGGTGAGGAGCAACTGCCGCTGGTCGCGTTCAGGCTCGTCGAGGGGTGCGGCTACGACGAGTTCGACGTCGCCTGGCAGGTCGCCGCGGAGCGCAACTGGATGCTGCCCGCCTACACGATGCCGCCGAACGCCGAGCGCGTGAAGATGCTGCGGGCGCTGGTCAAGCTGAACCTCAGCCGGGCGATGGTCGACACGCTCGCCGACGACATCGCCGCCGCCTGCGAGACGCTCGAGCGCAAGGGCCCGGCGGAGGATCGCGAGCGGCGCCAGGTCAAGACCGCGACCGGTTACTGAGCCGACCACGAAAGAGGGCGGAGGCCAATCGGCCCCCGCCCTCGTCCGCGCGACTCGGTGCGGGTCTCAGCGCGACTGCGTGAGGGTCCGCTCGTCCTCGCTGTATTCGACGATTCCCCAGACGATCCAGACGCAGAGGAAGAACACGGCGAGCGACCACCACGGCATCGAGCCACCGATCGAGAACAGCGCCCCGACCGCCCCGAGGCTTCCCCCGACGATCCCGATGATCTTGCCGAACGTGCTCCCCGCGAACAGCGAGAAACCGCTGGCGAGCTGGATCACCCCGAGGATGATCAGCACCCACCCGAGCGTGTTGAGATCGCTGAGTATGTAGCGCGTGTCGTTGACGAAGATGTTCGCCCCGTCGAGCGCACCGATCCCGTAGATCACGTTGATGAACCCCACGATCACCAACATCGTGGCTGCGAATACGACTCGTCCTGCGCCTCTGGCCATGACTTCTCCTTCCGTTGCCCGGCCCCCCTTCACGGTGCGGGCTGCACCGTCCTCGGCCGGTGATCCCAAGCTATGCGGGGGAGTCCGGATGGCCGTCACCCGGACGGGGTGATTCCGCCTCAGGCCGGATTCGGGTCCGCGGCCGCCGGCGGCTCGGGCGAGGTGGAGCTCTCCGATGCCTCGGGGCTGCCCTTCTTAGCCTGGCGGCTGCGGTCCAGATCAGCCGAGATCCGCACGGCCGCCGCCGTCAACGGCGCGGCGAGGATCAACCCGACCGCGCCGAACAGCGCGCCGCCGGCGATCGTCGTGATCAGGACCGCGAGAGGGTGGAGGCCGAGCGCCGCCCCATAGGCGATCGGCTGGACGATCTGCTGCAGCGGGCCGTTCGAGAGGATCTGGATCACGATCATCCCGGTGGCCGCCTCGGGGCTCGATCCGCCGAGCGCGATCAGGACCGAGAACGCGCCCGCGCTCCAGGCGCCGAGGTAGGGGATGTAGCCGCCGAGGAACGTCACCACCGCGATCGTGCCCGGCATCGGAACGCCGAGCAGCAACGCGCCGCCGCCGACGAGCACCGCGTTGAAGACGGCGATGATCGTGACACCGAAGAAGTAGCCGCGAAGCGACTGCAGCGTGCGGCCGGTGATCGACCGAGCGGCCGCCGGCGGCACGCCCATGTGACGCTCGGCCCAATTACGGATGCTCGGCCCGTCCTTGAGCAGGAAGACCAGGCTGAGGATCGTCATCGCGAGGAAGAAGACGATCGACGAGAGGGCGCTGATGCTCCGGGCGATCCCCCCGAGCAGGGCGTGGAAGCTGTCGCTGGCGCCCGAGCTCAGGTCGCTGCCGGCCTGACCGGCCTTGCCGCTGCTGAAGCCGAGCGATTCGAGTCCGCTCTTGATCTCACCGACCGCCGACTCGAGATGCGAGCTGATCGTCGACGCCTCGTCGGCGACGCCGTTGAGGATGAGATAGCCCGCGAGCGCCCCCAGGGCGATGATCGCGACGAGGACGAGCAGCGCACCGACTGCCCTCGGCACACCGTGGCGTGCCATCCAGGTCACGGGCTGACCGGCGACGGCGGCGATCACGCTCGCAAGCAGCACCGGCAGCACGATCACGTGCGTGAGCGACATCAGCCAGACGAGGCCGACGATGAGCAGCGTCACCCCGACGAGCATCCAGGACGTGAAGCCCGCGTCGCGCAGCCAGCGCGGCGCCGCGAACACGCCCGCTAGGCCGTCGGCGTCGATCACGAACTGTTCCTCGGCCTGGCCTTCGCCCTCCGGCCCCGGCCGCTTGCGCCGCCTTCCTCGCAGTGTCGGCATCTCAGTCCCCGGCTCCCGGGTCGAGCCGTGTCGGCCGAACGACCCCCATGGCGCACTCGCTCATGGCCTCACGAAACCCCAGCCGGACCAGCCCGCGCATCACCCCGTACGGGTGAGATGTCGGGCGCGACCCTCGTGCGCTTGCATCCGGTGAACCCCGGTGTACCTTGGCGATGCAACTCGGCGCTCCGAGGCGTCGAGCGCCATCAGGTGCACGAGCTGCCGCTTCGCCCGAAAATCTCCACGAAGGCCGAGGTGTCGGCCGTCCTCCCGCGCCCGGTGTGGGAGCCCGCGCGTGGATTCGTCGCACGCGAGCGGATCCTCAGACGCCTGACCGACTCACGTCACTGCCCCGTCGTCTTGGCGGTGGCCCCGGCCGGGTTCGGCAAGACGACCGCGCTCGCGGAGTGGGATGCGGCCGACCCGCGTCCGTTCGCCTGGCTGACGCTGGACTCCCGCGACGACGATCCGGCCCTCCTCACCCGCCGCATCGCCTCGGCGCTCGACCTGATCGAACCCGTCGACCCGGGCGTCTTCGACGCGCTGAGCGGCGCCCGTCCGGCCCTCTCGCAATCGGTCCTGCCGCGGCTAGGCGCGAGCGTCGCGGACCGCCACGTGCCCTTCGCCCTCGTGCTCGACGACCTCCACCTCGTGGGCGACGTGGCTTCACTCGAGGTCGTCGAGCGGCTCATCGACTGCGTGCCCGACGGCTCCCACATCGCTCTCGGATCGAGGTTCGAGCCCGCGCTGCCGGTCGCGCGCCTGCGCGCGGAGGGACGCCTGAGCGAGCTCGACGCTCGCACGCTCGCGATGACGCGATCGGAGATCGAGGCCGTGCTGCACCGCTTCGGGCTCGACGCGACCCCCGGCGCGAGCGCCCGCCTGAGCGCGCGCACCGACGGCTGGCCGGTCGCCGTCTACCTCGCCGTGCGCTCGCTCGAGGAGTCCGAGGACCGTGCGGCCGCACTGGCGAGATTCCGTGGCGACGATCGCTTCATCGCCGACTACCTACGCGACGAGATGCTCTCGTCTCTCGACCCCGAGGACGCCGAGCTCCTCCGCGACTGTTCGATCCTCGACCACCTCAACGGCGAGGTCTGCGATGCCGTCCTGGGTCGCGAGGGCTCGGCGGAGGCCCTGCGGCGACTGTCGCGCTCGAACCTGCTCGTGATCCCGCTCGACCGCGTCGATCGCGAGTACCGCTACCACTCGCTGCTCCGCGAGATGCTGCTCGCCGAGCTCGAGCGAGGGGGCGCCTCGCGCGTCGCCGAGCTCCGCCGCCGCGCGAGCCTCTTCCACGCCGGCGCGGGCGAGATGGACGGAGCGATCGACCAGGCGATCGCGAGCCACGACGTCGAGCTCGCCGGAACGATGCTGGGCGCCTACGCCGCCGATCTCGCGAGCCACGGCCGCGTCGCGACGCTCGATCGCCACCTCGAGGCTTTCACCCGGGAGCAGGTCACGGAGACCCCGACCCTCGCGCTCGCCCGGATCACGAGCGCGATAGTCAGCGGGGAAGGGTCGGAGATCGATCGGCTGGCCGCCGCGATCGACCGCAACCTCGAACGGATCCCTGCCGAGCACCGAGAAGCGCTTCGCAGCGCAGCCGACCTCGTCAAGGCCGTCAGCGCGACGAGCGGTGAGCTCAGCCGGATGGCGAGCGCGGCCTCCGCGGCTCGGTCGATGCTCCCCGACGACGACCCGTGGCAGGCACTGGCCTATTTCGCCGAGGGGACGGCGGCCTTCCTCGACGGCGACAACGACGAGGCACAACGGCTGCTCGAGGAGGGAAGCCGCCACGGCGACGTGCGGGCGCCGACGCTTCGGATCCTCTGTCTCGACCAACTCGCCGTCGTCGCGCTCGCCAAGGGCAACGAGACCGAGGCGTGGGGCTACGAAGAGCACGCGGCCGCGAGCCTGGAGCGCTTCGGCGCCGGCGAGTATCCGACCCAGGTTCTCGGCCCCGCGGTCTCGGCGCTGATCCGGGCACGCCGCGGGAGGACCGCCGAGGGCTTCGCCGCCGCACGGCGAGCGACCGCGCTGCTCGCCCGGCTGCCCGGGGTGAGCGCGTGGTACGAAGCGGAGGTGCGGGTCGTGCTCGCGCGGGCGTTCCTGCAGCTCGACGACCTCGGCTCGGCACGCGCGCAGCTCGACGGGGCCGAGACCTACCTGCGCACGATCCCCGACGGCCCAGTCCTCCACGCGATGTTCGCCGAGGCGCGTGACGCGGCGAGCGCGGCCGAGGCCGTGGGCGGGCGCTGGCCGCTGACGCCGGCCGAGTTGCGCCTGCTGCACCTGCTGCCGACCCACCTGAGCTTCCGCGAGATCGCCGACCAGCTCTACGTCTCGACCAACACGGTCAAGTCGCAGGCACGGTCGATCTACCGCAAGCTCGGCGCGGCATCGCGCGCGGAGGCGGTCGCGGTCGCCCGCACGGGCGGGCTCGTCACCGACCACGTGCCCGAGTTGCGCGAGGTCTCGGCTCCGACGCCGTCTCCCCACCGCACCGCGCGCTGAGCACGGATCACCCCGTCGGGGTGATGGTCGAGCGATCGGGGCGACTTAGGTTGCGAGCGTCGCCCGGGTCGGGTGCGCGATGACAGAGACCGACAGAGAGGTGCAGAAGGGGCTCGCCGGGATCGCCGCGGGTCGTCCGGACGCGCTCGAGGGCGCCGGGCTCGGCGGCGCGGGCCCGGAGCGCCCCGGACTCGACCGGCGTAGCCTCGCGCTCGCGCGCCTGGCGGCATCGATCGCCCTCGACGCACCGCCGGCGACCTACGCCCGACAGGTCGGCGAGGCGCTCGACGTGGGTGTCGAGCCGGCGGAGATGCTCGCCCTGCTGCGCGCCATCTCGCCCCAGATCGGCGCCGCGAAGGCGATCGCGGCGGCGCCCGAGATCATGCTCGCGCTCGGGCTGACGCTCCCCGACGCGGAGTCCGAGCGCTGGTGAGTGGCGCCGGGCGCGAGGGCGAATCACTCGGTCGGGGTGATGCGGCCTGGCGCTCAGGCGGCGAAGTTTTCGACGGACCCGAGACCTGGAGGCGCGAGGATGGCTGTGGATGATCTGGACGAGCTCGGACCGGTCGACTACCTACTGCTCGAATGGCCGGAGGCGCGGCCGGACGGCAGCGTGGCGCCGGCGCTCATCGACCTCGTAGAGCGCGGGCTGGTCCGCATCCTCGACCTCGCGGTCTTCATCAAGCACGAGGGCGGCGAGGTCGAACGGGTCGTGCTCGCCGACCTCGACGGGCCGGGGGCCGGGTTGCGCGAGTTCGACGGCGTTGAGACGGGACTGCTGGGCGAGGAGGACCTGGCCGAGGCCGCCGGAGCGCTCGAGCCGGGCGCCGCGGGTGCCGTGCTCGTCTACGAGAACGTCTGGGCCCAGCCGTTCGCGACCGCGGTCCGCCGCTCGGGCGGCCAGCTCGTGGCCGGCGGGCGGATCTCCGTCCAAGCGATCCTCGCAGCACTCGACCGGCTCGGCGACGCCGGCCGGGCCTAGGTACACGAGCGCGAGACAACGACGAAGGGAGAGGGAGATGCCAGGTCTACTCAGAGGTGTGGTCCGGACGGCCGCGGTCGCCGGGACCGCCACGGCGGTCCGCAATCGGGTGACGTATCGACAGGAGCAGCGCTGGGCGCAGCAGGGCGGCCCAGGGTTCGCGGCGCCGCAGCAGGCGCCGCCGCCGCCGGCCTCCTCGTCGCAATCGACGATCGATCAGCTCAAGGAGCTCGGCGAGCTGCACCAGCAGGGAGTCCTCACCGACGAGGAGTTCGCGGCCCAGAAGGCGAGGATCCTCGGCGGCTGAGGTCCGCCGGCGCGCCCGGGCGGCGCGCCGTAGGCTCCGGCCGCGATGAGGCTGCTCCACGTCGTCGGGACGCGACCGAACTTCGTCAAGATGGCGCCGCTCGTCGCCGCGACCGCGGCGCTCGACGGCGCCGAAAACGTGCTCGTCCACACCGGCCAGCACTACGACAAGGCGATGTCGGGCATCTTCTTCTCCGAGCTCGGCGTGCCCGAGCCCGATCACATGCTCGGCGTGGGCTCCGGCTCGCACGCCGAGATGACCGCGCGAGTCCTGGAGCGCATGGAGCCGGTGATCGAGCACGAGCGCCCCGACATGGTCGTTGTCCCGGGCGACGTCAATTCGACGCTCGCCGCCGCGCTCTGCGCGTCGAAGCTCGAGGTCCCGGTCTGCCACCTCGAGTCCGGCCTGCGGAGCTTCGACCGCACGATGCCCGAGGAGATCAATCGCGTCGTCGTCGACCACATCGCCGACCTGCTGCTCCATCACTCCGACGAGGCGGTCGAGAACCTCGCCGAGGAGGGGATCACCGGCGAGGGCGTCCGCTTTATCGGCAACACGATGATCGACACGCTCGTCGCGCTCTCCGACCGCTTCCGCGCTCGGGGGACAGCGCGCTCGCAGGGGCTGGAGCCTGGGACCTACCTGCTCGTCACGCTGCATCGCCCGGCGCTCGTCGACGGCCCGCTGCTCGAGGCCGCGATGGAGGCGCTCGAGGAGGTCGGGCGGATGATGCCCGTCGTCTTCCCGGTCCATCCGCGGACCCGCAAGATGCTCGCGCGCGAGAGCTACGAGGGCGTGACGCTCGCGGATCCCGTCGGCTATCTCGACTTCCTCTCACTCGAGGCCGACGCGGCCGCGATGCTCACCGACTCCGGCGGGATCCAGGAGGAGACGACCTACCTCGGCGTCCCGTGCTTCACGCTGCGCGACAACACCGAGCGGCCGGTGACGATCCGCGCCGGGACGAACACGCTGCTCGGCCTCGACCCGAACCGGATCGCGACGATCCCGGCGCGGCTCGAGCGCCGCATCGCGACGAACGGCCGCGGCGCGCCACCGCCGCTCTGGGACGGCCACGCCGCCGAGCGCGGGGCCGAGGCGATCGCGGAGTGGCTCGAGGGCTGAGGCACGGCGCAGCCGTCGCGCCGACGTTCTAGGTTGCGGCGCCATGAAGCTCGCCTCGCTCCTCTGTGCCGCCGTCCTCGCCGTCCTTCTCGCCACGGGTATCGCGGTCGCCGCGGGGTCGCTGACGAGCAGTTCGAAGAAGGTGAACTTGCCGCCATCCTCGACGCAGCTCGAAAAGCGGGCGGCCGACGCGCGGTGCGCGAACGGCAGGTTCGCGGTCGCCGGCGGATTCGACACCGACTTCGGGACCGAGGGCTCCGATCCGCGCGCATTCGTCGAGTCGATGCGGCCGCGTGGCCGGAGCTGGCGCGGGACCGGCTTCAACACCGGCGGGTCCGCGACCGAGCTACGGGTCGAGGCGTACTGCTCGAAGCGCCGGCCGCAGGTGGTGAAGTTCGGGTCGACCCGGATCGCTCCGCAGGAGAAGGGCGCCGTCCTCGTGCGCTGCCCGGGCGGCACAACCGTCCGCGGGCTCGGCTATCAGACCGAGGCGAGGCTCGGTGAGGGCTCGAGCCGCGTCTTCCTGGTCGTCACGGAGGCGCGCCGCCGGAACCCGCGAACCGTCCGGGTCGAGGCGATCAACATCCCGGGCGGCGCACCGAATCCCGAGCGCGGCACGCTCGAGGCGTACGCCGTCTGCGGAAAGGGCCCGCGCCTAGACGCCTTGCGGGGGTCGAGAACGATCGAGACCGGTGAGACGGCCGCCCTCGCTTCGGTCTGCGACAAGGGAAGGCGGGCCGGGTTCGGCGGCTTCGCGCTGCGCTCCGAGACCAGCGGCGCCCCGATCCCCGAGCGCCAGTTCCTCGCCACGCGCTTCTCGCGCTCGTCGGAGCGCTCGTGGGTCGTGCGAAGCGTCAACGCCTCGCGGGAGCTGACCCTGCGCGCCCGGACCTGGGCGTACTGCACGAGGTAGGGCACGGCGAAGGTCGGTTGCGCCCGGCCGCCTAGCCCCCAGGTAGGTTGCGTGCCGCATGAAGCTTCTGAGCTCGCTCGCCGCCGCCCTGCTCTCCATCCTGGCCGTTGCGGGCATCGCCGTCGCCGCCAACCCGCCGACGAAGGTCACCGAAACGGTGAACATACCGGCGGGCGATTCGCCCGGCAGCGGCACCAAGGGGTCCGCGGACCCGCGCTGTCGCGGTGGGCGCTTCGCGGTCGCCGGGGGCTTCGAGAGCGGTGTCGAATCCGGAGATTTCCAGCGCCGCGCGAACGTCTTCACGAGCACGCCGGCCGGTCAGCGCTGGCGCGGTAAGGGCATCGCGAGCGGAAGCCAGGGCGGCGAGATCGCGGTCACCGCCTACTGCGCGAAGCGCAAGCCCGCCTCGGTTCGCACCCGCACGATCTCGGTCCCCTCCGGCACGGCCCGTGATCTGCGCATTCGCTGCCCGCGCGGAAAGCAGGTCGTCGGGATCGGCTACGAGGGCGAGTACATGCTCAAAGGCTTCCGAGGACCCCAGCCGACAGGAAGGGTGACGGTTGTCTACGGCGCGCGCAGGGCCTCCGCGCGTGAGGCGCTGATCCGCGGCGCGAGTCAGTCGCTCGGGGCACCGGAGGCCGGACGCCTGACGGGTTACGCGGTCTGCTCGAAGTCGCCCCGGCTCAAGGCCGTCAGCGACTCCGTCGAGGTCGCGCCCGGGACCGACGGCGATGCCGTCGCGAGATGCCCGAGCGGCAGCGTCGCGATGTTCGGTGGCTTCGAGCAGGTGCTGCCCGGGGGTGACCCGACCAACGTCCAGGGCGGGGTTGTCGACTCGGTGCGCTCCGGCGATCGCGCCTGGCGCGTCCGCCTCATCAACGAGGGCGGCGGCGGCGCCCCCAGCCTCAAGGTGCGCAGCTACGCGTACTGCGCGCGCTGAGCGGACTCCGCTCGGCTAGAAGCCCTCGCCGAGGCGCCTGACGTTCTCGCTCTCGACATCGCGGGTCACGCCGCGCAGGTCGAGCAGCAGCGGCGCCGCCTCGGCGACCCTCTCCCAGTCGATCCCGGGGTGCGCGGTGACGATCACCGCGAGGTCGCAGTCGTCGAGTCCGCCGGTCAGCGAGCGCGAGCTGAGGCTGAAGCGCTCGAGCTCGGAGACGTGGGGGTCCGAGTAGGAGACCTCGGCGCCGAGCGCTTGGAGCTCCTCGATGATCTTCAGCGCCGGCGACTCGCGCAGGTCGCCGACGCCGCCCTTGTAGGCGACCCCGATGATCAGCACCTTCGCCCCCCGCACCGCCAGCGAGCGCTCGTTGAGCGCGCGCTCGATCAGGTCGACGCACCAGTGCGGTTGCGTCTGGTTGAGCTTCCCCGCCAGCTCGACGAACTCCGTGTAGGAGTCGAGCCGGCGCGCGAGGTAGGAGAGGTAGAAGGGGTCGACCGGAAGGCAGTGCCCACCCATCCCCGGCCCCGGGTCGAAGCGCTGGAAGCCGAACGGTTTCGTCGCCGCGGCCTCGACGACCTCCCAGATCGAGATCCCCATCCGGTCGGTGAGCTGGGCGAGCTCGTTGACGAGCGCGATGTTGACCGCGCGGTAGATGTTCTCGAGCAGCTTCGTCATCTCGGCGACCTCTGGCGAGGAGACCGAGACGACCTCGTCGCAGACGAGCCGGTAGAGCTCGGCCGCGCGCTCGGTGCAGCCGGGCGTCATTCCGCCGACGACCTTCGGGGTCGTGCGAAGCGTGTGGTCTGAGCGGCCCGGGTCGATCCGCTCGGGCGAGAAGGCGAGGCCGAGCCCGGAGTCGAAGCTGTGGCCCGCTCGCTCGAGGATCGGAGCTAGGCGCTCGCGCGTAGTCCCGGGGTAGGTCGTCGACTCGAGCACTACGAGCGCTCCGGGGCTGAGGACCTCGGCGAGGCGCTCGGTCGCATCGGTGACGTAGGAGAGGTCGGGTTCGCGGCCGAGGGTGAGCGGCGTCGGGACGCAGATCAGGACCGCGTCGGCCTCTGAGAGCGCGGCGTAGTCGGTCGAGAAGCGCAGCCGCTCGGCCGACCCGGCCAGTCGCTCGGAGGGGATGTCCTCGATGTCGGACTCCGAGCGCGTGAGGCGCTCGACCCGCTCGGCCGAGACGTCGACGCCGACGACATCGACGCCCGCCTCCGCGAACTCGACGGCGAGCGGCAGGCCGACGTAGCCGAGGCCGATGATCCCTACCCGCATAGCGGCGCCAGTCTAGGTTCCGCCCCGGCGCGGTGCCTCGCGCCGCAGCCCGACTGCGAGCCCGCGTCCGCGACGGTTCCCCCTCGATCGAGGCGATCGCATGTGTTAGAAAGATGCTGATCGCACAAACAGCGCCTGAGCGCAGTGGAGATGGGAGGGCCACCGTGGCCTGCACCGGGGGGACACCGAGAATCCATCCGCTGGTCATCTTCGTCGTGGCGATGCTCTGGTTCACCTTCGCGGGCGCGAGCAGTGCTGAGGCCGGCTCCATCGGTGGCCGGGTGACCGACGAGGAGAACGGCGCGGGGATCGGTGGAGCCTGCGTCGATGCCTACGAGGTCAGCGGCCCCCTCGATAACCCGGACGCGTCGGTGACTGCCGATGACCAGGGCTACTACACGCTCAGCGGTCTCGCTGATGCCGAGCACTACGTCATCTTCTCGAGCTGCGACCCGAGCGGGAAGAGCGACGGCCGCTTCGTCGCCGAGGTCTACGACGACGATCCCGAGGGCGACAACCCGACGCCCGTCGATGCCTCGGCGAACCCGACGGGTATCGACGCGGCGCTGGCGCGCGCGGGAACGATCTCAGGCACCGTCACGAACACCCGCGGCGGCGAGCTCGAGAACATCTGCGTTACCGCCTACGCCGACGACATGTCGAGCCTCGGGGAGGACAGGACGGACGTGAACGGGGACTACACGGTCGGCGGTATGACGACGGGCTCCTATCTGCTCGGCTTCGCCGACTGTGAGTCGGGGCTCTACGCGACCGAGTACTTCGACGACGCCCGCCGTCCCGGCAACGCCGAACCGGTCGCCGTCACGACCGGGCTGGACACGCAGATGGATCCCGTCACGTTGAGCTTCGCGACGACCATCAGTGGCCGCGTGACCGAGACCGAGGGTGAGACCCCGGTCGCCTCCGTGTGCGTCCAGGCCCAGGACGCCGACGGTGGCTGGGTGGGGCGCGAAGGACTGACCGATTCAGAGGGCGACTACACGATCACCGATCTCCCGGTCGGCGAGAGCTTCCGTGTGCGCTTCGACGACTGCGGGACCGGCGCTCTCCTCGGAGAGTTCTACGACGACGCTGCCGAATTCGCGTCCGCGGACCCGGTGCTCGCCGAGCAGGGTGGGACGTCCGGGATCGATGCGGCCCTGACGCCCGGCGGCGTCCTAAGCGGTCAGCTTCTCGACGAGGACGGGCTGCCGCTGAACACCGCGTGCGTGGTCGTGCAGACGACCAGCGGCGACTTCGTGGCCGAACGTTTCGTCGAGCCGGGCGGCGACTGGCGGGTGAACGGCCTCGAGACAGGCAGCTATCTGCTCAGGTTCAGCGCCTGCGGCACCGGCACCCACGTGACCGAGTACTGGGACGACCAACCGACGCGGGCGGCCGCTGATCCCGTGTCGGTGACCGCGGGCGAGGAGGAGCCCGGCCTCAATGCGCGGCTGGCTCGGGCGGGCGTCATCTCGGGAGAGGTGACGACCCCCGGCACCGGTCCGGACGGAACGCCGGTCTGCGTTCGTCTGTTCGAGCCCGGCGGGGACCTCGTTCAGGAGACCCAGACCGACCCGCTGGGCGGCGAGTACCGATTGGGCGGGCTCGTGCCGGGTGACTACAAGGTCGGCTTCTTCGACTGCGGGACGGGCCCGATACTGACCGAGTACTTCGATGACGCGCGGACGCTTGGGCAGGCGGATGTGATCACCGTCGGGGCGGGTGAGGAGCAGCGCGCGGATGCGACGCTCGAGCTCGCGCCCGGGCCGGACAACGCGGTGGTCTCGCCGAGGCTGCTCGCCGAGAGGCGTCAGCGCCAATCCGCCGACCGGATCGTGGTCAAGGTCAGGGCGGGAGCCGGTGAGCGGGTTCGGTTGACCGGCCGAGGCAAGGTGAAGGTCGGAGCCCGGAGGTACGCGCTCGGACCTGACACCGTGGCCGCTGCCGCCGGTCGGCTCAAGGCCTTGACTCTGAGCCCCCCGCGACGTTCGGCGCGAGCCATCGCACGCGCCATGAAACGCGGCGCAAGAGCCAGCTCGAGCGTCAAGGTCCTGTTCGAGGACTCCGCCGGCAACACCGCGACGAAGACGGTCGGGGTCAGGCTCGTTCGCTAGACCGCGGGGCCCGTCACCTCGGATGGCGGCGCCCGCGATCGCACGCGGCTGGTAGAAGCCCTGCATGGGAAAGCTGGGAGGAGAGGCGTCGACGGAGATCGCGGCGCCGATCGATGAGGTGTGGGCGGCGATCGAGGACGTGACCGAGGCGCCGGATTGGCAGGAGGGCCTGAAGCGGATCGAGGTGATCGACCGCGACTCCGAGGGCCGCGTCGAGCGCGCGAATTCCGTCTCCGACGCGAAGGTCAAGGACGTCTCCTCGCGCGTGCGCTTCTCCTACGAGGCGCCGACCTACATGCGCTGGGAGCAGGAGAAGGGCGACCTGAAGTCGGTCGTCGGCGAGTGGATCCTCGAGGACCTCGGCGGCGGGCGCACGAAGGCGACCTACAAGCTCGAGGGCGACCCCGGCCGGGTCCTCGGGATGATGATCCGAGGCCCGGTCGAGGGCAAGATCCGCGAGATCTTGGTCGAGAGCCGGCCGGGCGAGCTCAAGGCGCGGGTCGAGGGCGCCTAGCTCCCGTCCCCGTTCGTGAACCCTGTCCGCCTGCGCTGCAGGTCGCGGCTCTCGACGATCCGGTCGATCAACCCGTACTCCGCGGCCTCACCGGGCGTGAAGTAGCGGTCGCGCTCGAGGTCGGCCGAGATCCGCTCCCGGTCCTGGCCCGTGTGCTTGGCGTAGATCTCCTCGAGCCGGCGGCGCTGCGCGACGATCTCCTCGGCGTGGATCGCGATGTCGGTCTGCTGGCCCTGGAAGCCGCCCGAGGGCTGGTGGATGAGGATCGAGGAGTGGGGGAGCGCGGTGCGCTTGCCCGCCGTGCCGCCGGCGAGGATGAGCGAGCCGGCCGACATCGCGATCCCGAAGCACGTCGTCGCGACGTCCGGCGCGACGAACTGCATCGCGTCGTAGATCGCGAGCGCCGAGGTCACCGAGCCGCCGGGTGAGTTGATGTAGATCGAGATGTCCTTGTCGGGGTCGTCTGACTCGAGGTGCATGAGCTGCGCGACGACCGAGTTGGCCATCTCGTCGTGGAACTGCTCGCCGATGAAGATGATCCGCTCGCCGAGCAGCCGTGAGTAGATGTCGAACGACCGCTCGCCGACCGGCGTCTGCTGGATCACCATCGGCACGAGCGACACCCTCGGCTCGATCCGACCGACCGTCCATCCCGATTCCCGTGTCCGCATCTCCGCTCCTCTCGCAACTGAACAATTGCAGGTATCGGACGAGAGTAGCAACTCAACGGTTGCGGGACGCGAACGAGGTGCAGGTTTCCGATGCATTACGGATCGGAAACTGCACCTCGTCCTGAGCAGCGCGCCCGGGGCGCTCGGCGTGGCCCGGGTGGACCTCTCCCGCCGCTACTTGATCTCGGTCCGCCGCAGGCGAACCAGCCCCGCGACCAGCGGCAGGCCGATCATCACCGCCGCCGCGACCGCGACCTGCGCCAGGTCCTCGCCGCCGGCCGGCGGCTCGGTGAGTACGAGCCAGGCCGAGTTCGGATCCACCCACTGCAGCGGCTCGCGCAGCCAGTCGATCAGTCCGCCCAGCGCGCTCAGGATCGAGGGCAACAGGAAGAACAGGACGATCGCGACCGGCGAGGACATGAAGGCGAGACCGAACGCGGCACCCATGGTCACGAACAGGACCTGGAAGACGATCCCGTAGCCGATCGCCTCGAGCGCCGAGACCGAGCCCTCGCCGCCTGAGATCGCGGCCCCGACCGCACAGGCGACGACCGCCAGCGCGACCACCGCGAGCGCGAGCGTCGTCGTAGCGATCAGCTTCGCGGCGATCACTCTGCCGCGGCGCGGCACGAGCGCGAACGTCGTCAGCCCGCTGCGCTGTGACCACTCGCTGGTGATCGCGAGGATCGCGAGGATCGGCGGCAGGAACGAGACCGGCATCATCGACAGGGCGATCAGCTCGCCGAAACCGCGCTCGGATGCGTCGCCGGTCAGCAGGACGATCAGCACGAAGCCGACCGTCAGCAGGGCGGTCAATCCGAGCAGCCACTTGCCCGCCCGGGTGTCGCGGATCTTTCGCAGCTCGATCGCCGCGAGCTTGCCGACTCCCGGGCTCTCCTCGTTTCGGATCCGGTCCGCCGGTCGATCGATCGTCGCTGTCGCGCCGGTCATCGTTGCTCCTCTCCGGCGCGGTCGCCCGCGCCGCTCTCGGTCAGTGACATGAACAGTCCTTCGAGTCCACCGCCGTCGGCGCCGCGGAGCTCGCTGAGCGCGATCCCGCCGGCGTTGGCCACCTCGCCGACGAGCGCCGCCTCGGCATCCGCGACGAGGTGACCGTCGATCCGCTCGACGCCGATCTCGGCCTTACCGAGCACGCGCTCGAGGCCGGCCAGATCGTTGGCGCGGACGACGGTGCCGCTCGCCGCGAGCAGCTCGGCCTTCGAGCCCTGGGCGACGACCCGCCCGTGGTTGATCAGCACGAGCTGATCGGCGACCGCCTCGACCTCGTGCAGCAGATGCGAGCTCAGCAGGACGGTGCCGCCGCGGTCGGCGAAGTCGCGCAACAGGCCACGCATCCACACGATGCCCGCCGGGTCGAGGCCGTTGGCAGGCTCATCGAGGATGAGCACGCTCGGCGAACCGACCAGAGCGCCGGCGATTCCGAGCCGCTGGCGCATCCCGAGCGAGTAGTCGCCGACGCGCCGCGACGCCGCCTTGGCGTCGAGTCCGACGCGTTCGAGCATCGCCGCCGACCCCGCACGGGGCACGCCGATCGTCAGCGCGATCAGCTCGAGCGTCTCGCGCCCGCTGCGGCCCTGGTGCTGGGCCGAGGCGTCGAGCATCACGCCGACGTGGCGTCCCGGGTTCGGTATCTCGACGTACGGCGTGTCGAGTACCCGCGAGGTTCCGCCGTCCGGTCGCGTCAGGCCGCAGAGCATCCGCAGCGTGGTCGACTTCCCCGCCCCGTTTGGGCCGAGGAAGCCGGTCACGGTGCCCGGCTCGCAGCTGAAGCTCACGTCCGAGGCGGCGGCCTCGCGGCCGTATCGCTTCGTGAGTCCTTCGATTTCGATCATGCGCCCAGCCTGTGCGAGCGCAGGCCGGCTCGGGACCCGTCGAGCGGCGGTTTCTCGCCCCGCCGAGCGTCGGCTCGACCCCCTACCTAAGTCGATGCCGGGCCGACCTCCGGCGGTGGCGGCGCCGCGGGGTGCGCCGTAGCCTCAAGCGGCGATGACGGGAGCCGAACGGAGCGCGCTCAGCGAGCGCCGGTGGGTCTGGGACCTCGGCGCCGTCGCGCTCGCGATCGGCGTCGGGGTGCTCGTCTTCGTCGACTCGACGTCGACGGGGCGGCTCGAGGACGGGCCGCTCCTCTGGGTCGACGTCGCCATCGGGCTCCTCGGCGCCTGCCTGATACCCCTGCGCCACCGGTATCCCGCACAGCTCGCCTTCGCCTTCGCCGTGCTCGGCTTCGTCGGGTCGACCTCGGCGGGTGCGGGACTGGTCTTCCTCTACACCGCCGTGAAGCGCTGCCCGACGATCGTGTCGATCCCGCTCTCGGCCCTGAGCTGCGTGACGGTGCCCGTCTACGCGTCGCTCTTCCCGGACCCGAACGCGACCTTCTGGACCGCGGTCAGCGTCGGGGTGGCGACGACGCTCGCGGTGGTCGCGTGGGGCTTCTACTCGCGCACCCGCGAGCAGCTGCTCGCGTCGCTCACCGAGCGTGCCGAGCGCGCCGAATCGGAGCAGCGCCTGCGGGTCGAGCAGGCGCAGGTCGCCGAGCGCGGCCGGATCGCGCGCGAGATGCACGATGTCCTCGCCCACCGCCTGTCACTGCTCAGCCTGCACGCGAGCGCGCTCGAGGTCGGCGCCAAGGGCGGCGGGGAGGGCGAGGGACTCGATCGCGAGCGACTCGCCGAGGCGGCCCGCGTCATCCGCGGCTCCGCCCACGACGCGCTCGAGGAGCTCCGCGGCGCGATCGGCGTGCTCCGCGATGACTCGCTCGCCGACGGCGCGGTGCCCGAGCGCCCGCAGCCGAGCCTCGCCGAGCTCGACGAGTTGATCGCCGAATCGCGGCAGGCCGGGATGGCGCTCGAGGTCGACCGCGACCCCGAGACCCTCGGCGCGGTGCCGCCCGCGATCGGTCGTCATGCCTACCGCGTCGCGCAGGAGGGGCTCACGAACGCGCGCAAGCATGCCCCGGGCTGCGCGGTCGAGATGCGGGTCGCCGGGCGGCCCGGCGACGGGCTCGAGGTCGAGGTCCGAAACCGGATGCCGCTCGGCCCGCCCTCGCGTGCCGAGCGGTTGCCGGGTTCGGAGACGGGTCTGGTCGGTCTGGCCGAGCGTGCCGCCCTGGCCGGCGGCCGGCTCGAGCACGGTCCGACGCCGGACGGCGACTTTCGCCTCAGCGCGTGGTTTCCGTGGTCGCGCGACCCAGGCGTCGAGGCCGCGCCGGGAGCCGAGGCAATCGCCGCCGAGTCCACCGCCGTCGAGCAGCGCTGATCCGTTGTGCCCGTTCGCGTCCTGATCGTCGACGACGACGCCCTCGTGCGCTCGGGGCTCTCGATGCTGTTCGCCGGCACCGACGACATCCGCGTCGCCGGTGAGGCCGAGGACGGCGGCGCCGCGCTCGCCGCGGTCGACTCGTTTCGTCCCGACGTGGTACTGATGGACATCCGGATGCCGCGGATGGACGGGCTCGAGGCGACGGAGCGGCTGCGATCGCGCGCCGACCCGCCCGAGGTCATCGTGCTGACGACCTTCGACGCCGACGGCCACGTCCTGCGCGCGCTCCGGGCCGGCGCGAGCGGCTTCCTGCTCAAGGACTCGGGTCCCGACCGGATCCTCGATGCGATTCGCTCGGTCGCGGCCGGCGAGGTCATGCTCTCGCCCGGCGTGACACGCCGGCTCGTCGACCACGTCGCCGAGACCGGCGCTTCGGCGCGCGGGGAGGAGGCCCGGCGGCGCCTCGCCTGCCTGACCGATCGCGAGCGCGAGGTCGCCGAAGCCGTCGGGCGCGGATCCTCCAACGCCGAGATCGCGGCCGAGATCCTGATGAGCGTCGCGACCGTGAAGGCGCACGTCTCCTCGCTGCTCGCGAAGCTCGAGCTCAACAACCGCGTCCAGATTGCGCTGCTCGTCCACGACGCCGAGCTTCAGGGCTAGGCCGGCGGGCGCGGGCACGGCGTCACCGACGAGGTGCACCCATCCCCCATAGCGGGGGATCGCTGCAGGTCGTTTGCGTTGCGCAACCACGCGATTGCGCTAGGCTCGCGCCATGGAAGCCGACGAGCTTGAGCTGATCGAGGGTGTGGAGCGCGAGTCGGTGCTCGACGCCGAACCCGAGGACGTCTGGCGTGCGCTGACCGAGCCCGGCGAGCTCGGCTGGCTCGGCGAGGTCGAGACGCTCGAGCTCGAGCCCGGCGGCGATCTCGAGATCGAGGTCGACGGCGAGCGCCGCGAGGGCTGGGTCGAGGAGGCCGAGCCCGAGCGCCGGCTTGCGATCTGGTGGGCGGCGCCGGGTGAGGAGTCGAGCCGGGTCGAGTTCGAGCTCGAGCCCGCCGAGGGCGGTACGCGGCTGCGCGTCGTCGAGTCGCGTCCGCTCGTCGCGATCGACCTCGTCGGCGGACCCTTCGCCGGCGGCGAGCAGGCCGGCGGCGCGGCGCCCCAGGCGCTGGCCGCGCTTGCGGCCTAGGGGTGGACGGTCGCGTGGCGGTCGCCGGGGGAGAGGTCGCGGGGCGCGTCTTCGACGCCCTGTCGGACCCGACCCGCCGCACGATCTTCGAGCTGATCTCCGAGCGCGGAGAGGCCAGCGCGAGCGCCCTCGCCCGCGAGTTGCCGGTCAGCCGCCAGGCGGTCGCCAAACACCTCGAGCTGCTCGCCGAAGCCGGCCTCGTCAGCTCGGCGCGCAGTGGGCGTGAGCTTCTCTTTCGCCCTACGCCCGAGCCGATGTCCGAGGCGATGCGCTGGATGAGCGCGGTCGGCTCGCGCTGGGACGCGCGCCTCGAGCGGCTCGGACGCCAGCTCGCGCGCTGAGCTCAACGGCTCCGACCGCTCCGCTCGGGAATTTGAGTGCAGTCTGCGGTTCTCCCCTGATGACGAGGACCGCGACGCTCGTCAAGCTGCTTCTCGCCGTTCTCCGCTCGACGCAGATGGCCGCCACTCGCAGACGATGACCCCCCGCAGCGCCCTCACCGCTCTCGCCTCGTGCGCCGCCGCGTTCGTCCTGCCGCTCGCCGGGGCCACAGCCGCGAGCGCAGGGGCGACCG
The DNA here is from genome assembly GCA_021496505.1 of Thermoleophilia bacterium SCSIO 60948. GTDB lineage: Bacteria > Actinomycetota > Thermoleophilia > Solirubrobacterales > 70-9 > JACDBR01. The sequence continues at coordinate 416,499 of CP053031.1, forward strand.
ACGCCGAGTCGGCGACCGGCGACGGGAACCGCGTGCCCGGCCAGGTCGTCGTGAAGTTCGAGCGTGACGCGAGCGTCGCCGCGCGCTCCGCGGCGAGGGCGGACGCGGGCACGGTGGTGATCGAGCGTTCCGCGATGGTCGACGGGCTGCAGCTCCTGGAAGTCGAGCCGGGCGAAGCGGTCAGCGACGCGGTCGAGCGGCTCGAGGCCGACCGGGGCGTCGTGCACGCCGAACCGAACTTCACCTTCGAGCCCGATGCGGCTCCGAACGATCCGTTCTACCAGCCCTTCCTCTGGGGGATGCACAACGTCGGTCAGGTGGTGTCCGGCTCGGCAGGGGTCGCGGACGCCGACATCGACGCGCCCGAGGCCTGGAACAGAGAGACGGGGTCTGCACAGACGGTCGTCGCCGTCGTCGATACCGGCGTGGACATGACCCACCCGGACCTCGCGGACAACATCTGGACGAACCCCGGCGAAACCGGGTCCGGCCGCGAGACCAACGGAGTCGACGACGACGCGAACGGTTTCGTCGACGACTGGCGAGGCTGGGACTTCGGCAACGCCGACAACGACCCGAGTGACGAACAATGGATGGTGGACGGCGCAGACAAGGGCGGCCACGGAACGCACGTCGCCGGCACGATCGGAGCCGAGGGCGACAACTCGCTCGGCGTGGTCGGCGTGAACTGGGACGTCCAGCTGATGTCGGTGAAGACGTTCCCGGCCGCGACCTCCTACACCGTTGCCGACAGCCTGTATTACGCCGGCAACAGTGGCGCCGACGTCGTGAACGCGAGCTTCAGCGGTTCAGGCTTCAGCGAACTCGTCCACTGGGCGATCTCGCAACACCCGGGCACCCTCTTCGTCACCGGAGCGGGCAACGATGGTCTCGACGGCGACGCTTCCAAGCGCTACCCCTGCGCGTACAACCTGCCGAACGTGATCTGCGTCGCCGCGACCGGGCACCGCGATCAACTCGCCGACTTCTCGAACTACGGCGACGAGACGGTGGACCTCGGAGCTCCCGGCGTGAACATCGGCAGCACGGCCGCCACCTACCGCCGGCCCGACGATCCGTACATGGTGATGAGCGGCACCTCGATGGCCACGCCGATGGTCGCCGGCGCCGCGGGGATCCTCGTGTCGCGCTGGCCAGAGGCGAGCGCGGGTCAGCTCCGTGACGCGCTGCTAGGTGGTGTCGATCCGGTGACGGCGCTGAACGGCAAGACGGTTACCGGCGGGCGCCTGAATCTCGACCACGCGCTCGATCGGCTCGATCTCGTCACGCCCCCCGATACGAAGATCACCTCAGGGCCCACCGGCACGGTACGGGCGGACTCGGCGAGCTTCGAGTTCACCGGGACCCTCGGGCCCACCGGGTTCGAGTGCCGGCTGGACGCCGGCCCCTGGGGCGCATGCAGCTCCCCGCACCAGCTCGCCGGGCTCTCGCAGGGCGAGCACACCTTCGAGGTCCGCGCGCTCAAGGCGGTCGGGGCCGACGCGACGCCGGCCTCGCGCACGTGGACCTTCGATCCCACGGCACCGGTCGAGCCCGCGGAGACGACGATCACCTCGGGCCCGCGCCGGGTGACGACCCAGCGCCCGCGGGCCCGCGCAGCGTTCGGGTTCACCGGCCAGAACGTGAGCTCGTTCGAATGCCGTCTCGACCGCGGCGAATGGGGTGCGTGCACCTCTCCCCGCAGGCTCTCGGTCGCTGCGAAGCCGAAGCGGACCTCGCATACCTTCGCCGTCCGCGCGTTGAACTCCGTCGGCGAGCCCGACGCGACCCCCGCGACTCGCTCGTTCACGGTCAAGCGCCTGCGCTGACCCGGCGCGCCGCCGCGACGTCGCTAACGTTCCGCGCTCCAAGACTCTCCGAAGACCGTCGGCGTGCCACCGAGGTGGCGGGAAGACCGGCGCAGGTGAGGCCACGAGCGAAGCGCCGCGACTCGAGCGAGCGCATCCACCGAGGCCCGCCTGCGCAGCGGGCCTTTTCTTTGCCGGTCGGTCCGAGCCATCGCAACCCGAGAGGCCCGAACCCGACATGAACAAGGAACAGAAGGCAGCCCAGGTCGCCGAGCTCGTCGAGCGCTTCGGCGAGACCCAGACGATCTTCGCCGTCGACTACAAGGGCATCAGCGTGCCGCAGGCCGGTGAGCTTCGCGTTCGCCTCGCCGAGTCGGACTCGACCTTCAAGGTGGTCAAGAACCGGCTCGCCAAGCGCGCCGCCGAGGAGTCCGGCACGAAGGGCCTCGACGACCTGCTCGTCGGCCCCGTCGCGCTGACCCTCGTCAAGGGCGACCCCGTCGGCGCGGCCAAGGCGATCCGCACCTTCGCCCGCGAGAACGACGACGTGCTCGAGTTCAAGGGCGGGATCATGGACGGCGAGGAGCTCGACGCCGACGGGTTCAACTCGCTCGCCAGCATGCCGCCCGTCGAGGTCATGCGCGGCCAGCTCGTCGGCCTCACCGCGAGCCCGCTGAACGGGCTCGTCCGCGGGCTCGGCGGCATGGTGTCCGGCCTCGCGATCGCGCTCGGTCAGGTGGCCGAGCAGAAGCAGGCCGCCGAGGCTGCCTAGCCGCCGGCGACACACACGACTTACGTAGAAGACCTAGAGCAAGAAGGAGACAGGAAATGGCGACCAGCACCGAGGAATGGATCGAGGAACTCAAGGGCATCTCCGTGCTCGAGCTCTCCGAGCGCATCAAGGCGCTCGAGGAGGAGTTCGGCGTGTCGGCGACGGCGGTCGCGGCTGCGGCCCCGGCGGCCGGCGGCGGCGGCGCTGACGGCGGCGCGGCCGAGGAGGAGTCGAGCACCGTCGACGTCATCCTCACCGCGGCGGGCGACAAGAAGATCCAGGTCATCAAGGCCGTCCGCGCGGCGACCGGCCTCGGCCTCAAGGAGGCCAAGGCGCTCGTCGACGAGGCGCCGAAGCCCGTCAAGGAGGGCATCGAGCGCGAGGAGGCCGACAAGCTGAAGGCCGACATCGAGGAGGCCGGCGGCTCGGTCGAGGTCAAGTAGCGACCTCGCACCCGCCCGCGTCGGCTGCGGCCGACGCGACCCAGCACGAGTTCACGAAGCGCCCGCCACACGGCGGGCGCTTCGTCGTTCGGGGTCAGGCCGAGCGCGAGCCGGTCCCGGCGATGTGTTCGCCCGGTCCGCGACAGCGAGTGCGGCGGCGACGGCGGCCATGATCCGGTCGGGCTCGCTGCGAAGGCGCGAGCCGGTCACGTGAATCGGCGCCGCCCAGCCGGCCTCGACGAGGACGAGGGCCTTGTGGTCGTCGCGTTGCCGGGTCTTCGATCGCCTGTGCGCTGACCCGTCGAGCTCGAGAACCACGCGCTCGCGAGGCCAGACGAAGTCGAACTCGCAGCCTCGGATCCGGTACTGCGTCGCCGGACGTGGCAGGCCCGCCGCATCGATCGCGGCGAGCAGGACCGACTCGCCCTCCGAGCGAGTCATCCGCGCGCCGCCCGGGTCGTCGAGGAGCGCGCGCAACTTGCCGACTCCGGGGAACGACGACGCGTGTACCTGTCGCGCGAACTCGTCCTCTTCGAACAGCTCCAGGCAGAGGGCCTCGGCGACCATTCGCTCGAGGCGGCGCCGGGTCGCCTCGGGGGCGAGGTCGCGGATCGTCCGCGCCGCGCCCGTCACCCGGAGCCCCTCCACCTCGGCGACGTCGCTCTTCTTCAGCGTCGCCGTGTGGTGGATCGAGATGCCGGCGCGACGTCCGCGACGCGGCCCGGCGATCACGACCTCGATGGGCGCCCCGGTCTCGCGCCGGGCTGGGTCACCGAGGGGGAGTCCGTGAAGCCGGGCGGCGTCCCAGAACCCGATCGCGCTTCGCGGGCCGCATGACAGGAGCGCCGCTGAGTGGCGGGCGAGCGGCGGCTCGACCGGTGACGCGACGAGGTAGACGCCCCGGTGGACCAACACCAGGCGTCCGTCGCGAAGCCAGCCATCGACCCGGGCTCGGCCGATCTCCTCCTCGAAGAGCTGCTCGCGGCCGACCGCGTGGTGCTGGCCTCGGGCGAGCTCCCAGGCCTTCGCCCATTGGCCACCACCGGCTCGTCGTCGCGGTTCGCCGCCCATGCGTCTGCAAACCCCGACAGCGGCCGTCGCGCTCCCCGCGGCCGTCGGGGTTTGCAGGCACTGCGACGGCAAACCCCGATATCGACCGACCCGAAGCGCCAGCGGTCTCGAGCCAAGGGCCCGTCCGAACGGCCCGACACCGCCCGCTACCCTCTCCGTACCGAGGAAACGCCCCCTTTAGCACGTGGCGCGGCATTTTCCTTGCGAAGTTGGTGCGCTTGCGATATATTCGCATGTCGCGCCTTGAATCAGTGGTTCGGAGGGAAAAGCCCGCCTCCGGACCGCTCCTTTTCCACGTCCAACCTGAGGAGTCGCCCAGTTGGCCCGAGTCCACGCTGCCCCCATCGCCCGGCGGTCGTTTTCCCGTCTCCCCGAGCCGCTCGATCCGCCGCACCTGATCGACATCCAGCGCCGTTCGTTCGATGCCCTGACGAACCCCGAGACGGGCATGCTTCGCAAGACGATCAACGACGTCTCCCCGATCGAGGACTACACGGGGAACCTCGCGATCGTCTTCGGTGACTTCGAGTTCGACGAGCCCGGCAACACGATCGCGGAGTGCCGCGAGAAGGACATCACCTACTCGCGCCCGCTGAACGTCACGGTCGCCTTCCAGAACCGCGAGACCGGCGAGATCCGCGAGCAGACCGTCTTCATGGGCGACTTCCCCTGGATGACGGACCGCGGCACCTTCATCATCAACGGCACGGAGCGCGTCGTCGTGACGCAGCTCGTCCGTTCGCCCGGCGCCTACGTCATGGGCCCGAAGGACCGCGAGAAGCAGGTCTTCATCGCCAACCTGATGCCGGCCCGCGGCTCCTGGCTCGAGCTCGAGATCGACAAGAAGGGCCGTGTCTACTGCCGGATCGACCGCAAGCGCAAGCTGCCGGTCACCGTCCTGCTGCGCGCGATGGGCTTCGCGACGGACGAGCAGATCCTCGACCTGTTCGACAACTCGGTCTACATCCGCAACACGATCGAGGCCGACACCGAGCCGACGAAGACCGAAGAGGGCGCCCTCATCGAGCTGTTCAAGAAGCAGCGCCCGGGTGAGCCGCCGTCGGTCGACGCCGCCAAAGCGCTGCTCGAGCAGCTCTTCTTCGACCCGAAGCGCTACGACCTCACGCGCGTCGGTCGCTACAAGCTGAATGCCCGCCTCGGCCTCGACGCCGAGCTCGACGAGCGCACGCTCAACCGCGAGGACATCACCTCGCTGATCAAGGAACTCGTCACCCTCCCGAAGCTGCTCGGCATGCCCGAGGAGATCGACGAGGAGAACCCGATCAAGGACTACGCCGCCGAGGCGCAGACCTACTCGCGCGACGCCGTCGAGGATCATCTCGACGAGTACGAGCACTTCGGCAACCGCCGCCTGCGGACCGTCGGCGAGCTCGTCCAGGACGCGTTCCGTGTCGGCCTCTACCGGATGGAGCGCGTCGTCCGCGAGCGCCTCACGACCGAGGACGCCGACGCGATCACCCCGCAGACGATCATCAACATCCGCCCGGTCGTCGCGGCGCTCAAGGAGTTCTTCGGCTCCTCGCAGCTGTCGCAGTTCATGGACCAGACGAACTCGCTGTCGGGCCTTACCAACCGTCGTCGCCTCTCGGCGCTCGGCGCTGGTGGCCTGACCCGCGAGCGCGCCCCGATCGAGGTCCGCGACGTTCACCCGACCCACTACGGCCGGATGTGCCCGATCGAGACGCCTGAGGGCCCGAACATCGGCCTGATCGGCTCGCTCAGCTCCTACGCCGAGGTCTCGGAGTTCGGCTTCGTCACGACCCCCTACCGGGTCGTCAAGGACGGCGTCGTCACGAAGGAGATCGTCCACCTCGACGCCACGCAGGAGGAGGAGCTCGTCATCGCCCAGGCCAACGCCGAGGTCGACGCCGACTCCGGAAAGCTGGTCGGCGATCAGGTCCTGTGCCGCTCGCGCGACGGCGAGGTCGTCCTCGTCACGCCCGATCAGGTCGACCTGATCGACGTCTCGCCGACCCAGATCTGGTCGGTCGCCACGGCGCTGATCCCGTTCCTCGAGCACGACGACGCCAACCGCGCGCTCATGGGCTCGAACATGCAGCGCCAGGCCGTGCCGCTGCTCAAGCCGGAGGCGCCGCTCATCGGCACCGGCATGGAGCGCCGCGCCGCGACCGACTCGGGCGACGTCACGCTGGCCCACAACGCCGGCGAGGTCTCCTACGTGGACGCCGACAAGATCGTCGTCTCGCATGGCTCGAAGAAGGACGAGTACGGCCTCAACAAGTTCATGCGCTCGAACCAGGGCACGATCATCCATCAGGCCCCGATCGTCTCGACGGGCCAGAAGGTCGAGAAGGGCGAGGTCCTCGCTGACGGCTCCTCGACCGCCGGTGGCGAGATCGCGCTGGGCAAGAACTGCCTCGTCGCGTTCATGTCATGGGAGGGCTACAACTTCGAGGACGCGATCATCCTCTCGCAGCGCCTCGTCAAGGAGGACGAGCTCAGCTCGATCCACATCGAGGAGTACGAGGTCGACGCCCGGACCACGAAGCTGGGCGACGAGGAGATCACCCGCGACATCCCGAACCGCTCGGAGGAGTCGCTGCGCAACCTCGATGAGCGCGGGATCGTCCGCGTCGGCGCCGAGGTCTCGGCCGGTGACCTGCTCGTCGGCAAGGTCACGCCGAAGGGCGAGACCGAGCTGACCGCCGAGGAGAAGCTGATCCGCGCGATCTTCAAGGAGAAGGCGCGCGAGGTCCGTGACACCTCGCTCAAGGTCCCCCACGGCGAGGGCGGAGTCGTCATCGACGTCCTGACCTTCGACCGCGAGGACGGCGACGATCTCTCGCCGGGCGTCAACAGCCTGGTCCGCGTCTTCGTCGCGACGAAGCGCAAGATCGCCGAGGGCGACAAGCTCGCGGGACGCCACGGCAACAAGGGCGTGATCTCCAAGATCGTGCCCGTCGAGGACATGCCGTTCCTCGAGGACGGCACGCCCGTCGACGTCATCCTCAACCCGCTCGGCGTCCCGAGCCGAATGAACATCGGCCAGGTGCTGGAGGTCCACCTCGGGTGGGCGGCCGGCAACGGCTGGTACGACGACGGCTCGGAGGCCTACACGGAGGCGACCCGCCGCGCCAAGGCCAACGGCGGCAGGCCGGCCCGCGTCAACATCGCGACGCCCGTCTTTGACGGCGCCTCGGTGCAGGACGTCGACGAGGCACTCGTCAAGTGGCAGGAGGAGCACGGACGCGAGCGCGGCATCGATCTCGGTGTCGACGCCAAGGCCGATCCGGGCAACCAGGCCGCCGGCAAGTTCCAGCTCTACAACGGCCGCACGGGCGAGCCGTTCGAGGGCAAGGTGACGGTGGGCAACATGTACATCCTCAAGCTCCACCACCTCGTCGACGACAAGATCCACGCCCGCTCGACCGGCCCGTACTCGCTCGTCACCCAGCAGCCGCTGGGCGGTAAGGCGCAGTTCGGTGGTCAGCGCTTCGGTGAGATGGAGGTCTGGGCGCTGGAGGCATACGGCGCCGCCTACACCCTCCAGGAGATGCTCACGGTCAAGTCCGATGACACCGTCGGCCGCGTCAAGGCCTACGAGTCGATCGTCAAGTCCGAGAACATCCCCGAGCCGTCGATCCCGGAGTCGTTCAAGGTCCTGCTCAAGGAGATCCAGGCGCTGTCGCTCGACGTCAACCTGGTCGCCGAGGAGGGCGAGGTCGACCTCTCCGAGGAGGACGACGAGCTGCTGCGCGCCGCGGAGGAGCTCGGGATCGACCTCTCGGGAGTCCGCGCCGACGCCGGCTCGAACGGTGGCTCCGAGGCTGCCGACGAGCAGGAGGAGCAGACCGTCGCCGAGGGCGAGTCCGGTCAGACCGACGGCAGCGGCGACGGCTCAGCCGCGCCGGCCGAGGCAAGCGAGACATCGAGTTAGCGAGCGGAGGGCCGTGACCGCCGGATGCGCCCCGGCGGTCACCAGGCCCGGCTCGCGAGTCGCACAGAGGGCGCCCAGGCAAGCATCCACGCGGGAGCACTAGGCACACATGGACATCAACAATTTCGACGCAATCGAGATCGGGCTCGCCTCCTCGAAGAAGATCCGCAGCTGGTCAAACGGCGAGGTCACGAAGCCCGAGACGATCAACTACCGCACGCTGAAGCCCGAGAAGGATGGGCTGTTCTGCGAGCGCATCTTCGGTCCGACCAAGGACTGGGAGTGCTACTGCGGCAAGTACAAGCGGGTCCGCTACAAGGGCATCGTCTGCGAGCGCTGTGGCGTCGAGGTCACGCGCTCGAAGGTCCGCCGTGAGCGCATGGGCCACGTCGACCTCGCGGCCCCGGTCTCGCACATCTGGTTCTTCAAGGGCGTCCCGAGCCGGATCGGCTACCTGATCGACATGGCTCCGAAGGAGCTCGAGAAGGTCCTCTACTTCGCCGCGTCGATCGTGACGTGGATCGACGAGGAGGCCCGTCAGGCCGACCTGCCGACGCTCGAGAAGGAGGTCCAGAAGGTCCAGGACTCCTACACGGCCGAGCGCGAGCAGCGCACGCAGGAGCTGCGCGAGTCGATCGAGCGCCGCACCGCGTGGCTCGAGGGCACGGGCGACCAGAAGAAGTTCTCGCTCGACGACGAGATGTGGGCCGAGGGTCTCGACATCGACCCGTCGAAGCTCGAGGACACCGAGCGCACGAAGCTCATCCGTGAGACGAAGAAGTCGCTCGACGCCGAGATCGCCGACACCGAGTCCTACCTCGACGACGCGATCGAGCGCATGGACGAGGTCTGGGAGACCTTCCAGAAGATGGAGGTCAAGCAGGTCGTCAACGACGAGGCCGTCTTCCGTGAGCTCAAGGAGCGCTTCGGCTCGCCGTTCGGCTGGGGCGAGTACTTCCGCGGCGGCATGGGCGCCGAGGCGATCCGCGATCTGCTCGAGCAGATCGACCTGACCGCGGAGTGCGAGGAGCTCGAGCAGGTCATCAACACCTCGAAGGGCCAGAAGCAGGCCCGTGCCGTCAAGCGGCTCAAGGTGGCGAGCTCGTTCCTTAACTCGACCAACCGTCCCGAGTGGATGGTCCTCGACTGCGTTCCGGTCATCCCGCCGGAGCTGCGGCCGATGGTCCAGCTCGACGGTGGCCGCTTCGCGACCTCGGACCTCAACGACCTCTACCGCCGCGTCATCAACCGCAACAACCGCCTCAAGCGGCTGCTCGACCTCGGCGCGCCGGAGATCATCGTCAACAACGAGAAGCGGATGCTCCAGGAGGCCGTCGACGCGCTGTTCGACAACGGCCGCCGCGGCCGTCCGGTCACCGGACCGGGCAACCGCGCCCTGAAGTCGCTCTCGGACATGCTCAAGGGCAAGCAGGGCCGGTTCCGCCAGAACCTGCTCGGCAAGCGCGTCGACTACTCGGGCCGTTCGGTGATCGTCTCGGGTCCGTCGCTCAAGCTGCACCAGTGCGGCCTGCCGAAGCTGATGGCCCTCGAGCTGTTCAAGCCGTTCATCATGGCCCGCCTCGTCGAGCGCAAGGCCGTCCAGAACATCAAGGCGGCCAAGAAGATGGTCGACTCGATGATCCCGGAGGTCTGGGACGTGCTCGAGGAGGTCATCTCCGAGCACCCGGTGCTGATGAACCGCGCCCCGACCCTGCACCGCCTGGGCATCCAGGCCTTCGAGCCGCAGCTCGTCGAGGGCAAGGCGATCCAGGTCCACCCGCTCGTCTGCCACGCGTTCAACGCCGACTTCGACGGCGACCAGATGGCGGTCCACGTCCCGCTGTCGGCGGAGGCGCAGGCCGAGGCGCGGATCCTGATGCTGTCGGCCAACAACATCCTCTCGCCGGCATCCGGGCAGCCGCTCGCGACGCCGTCGCAGGACATGGTCCTCGGGATCTACTACCTGACCTACGGCCCGCCGGCCGAGCAGCTCGCCGAGCTCGACGAGCAGCTCAAGTCGAACCAGTGGGACGAGGCCGCCAACGGGCCGCGCCCGCGCGTGTTCCGCTCCGCCCAGGAGGCGGAGCTGGCGGTCGAGAACCGTCAGGTCCGGCTCCAGGACAAGGCCGAGTACCGCCGTGGCGAGGGTGAGCACTTCCTGACCACGGTCGGGCGGATCATCTTCAACGACCGAGTCGAGCGTGCGCTCGTCGAGGCGCTGGAGACCGAGTACGACCCGTCGACCTACAGGTTCGTCAACCAGTCGCTTCGCAAGAAGGACATCAACTCGATCGTCACCGACCTCGTCGACACGCACGGCGCGGCGGCGATCTCCCAGGCGCTCGACGCGTTCAAGGAGCTCGGGTTCCACTACGCCACGCAGGCGGGGATCACCGTGTCCAAGAACGACGTCATCTCGCCTCCCAACAAGGAGGAGATCCTCGACGGATACGAGGTCCGCGCGCGCGAGATCGTCGACCAGTACGAAGAGGGGTGGATCACCGCCGAGGAGCGCAAGGAGGCCGTCTCCGAGCTCTGGGACTCGGCCACCGACGAGGTCGCGAACGCGATGCAGGACAACCTGCACGAGCTGAACCCGATCTACATGATGGCTAACTCCGGAGCGCGCGGATCGTTCAAGCAGATCCGCCAGCTCGCCGGTATGCGAGGCCTGATGGCGAATCCGAAGGGCGAGATCCTCGAGCGGCCGATCAAGTCGAACTTCATGGAGGGGCTCGACGTCCTCGAGTACTTCATCTCGACTCACGGCGCCCGGAAGGGCCTCGCGGACACCGCTCTGCGTACCGCCGACTCCGGCTATCTGACGCGCCGTCTGGTCGACGTCTCCCAGGACGTGATCATCCGCGCCGACGATTGCAAGACGAAGGAGTTCATCGAGTCGCCGCTCGTCGGTGACGAGGGTTCGATCAACGTCAACCTGATCGGCCGTCGCGTCGCGAAGCAGATCTCGAGCGAGGACGGCTCGCTGCTGGCCAAGAAGAACCAGGAGCTCGACCTTCCCGAGCTCGAGGGGATCCTGTCCGAGCAGGGCAAGGACGCGACCGTCCCGGTGCGCTCGGTGCTCAAGTGCGAGCTCGAGACCGGGGTGTGCCAGGCGTGCTACGGCCGCTCGCTCGCGACGGGTTCGACCGTCGAGCTGGGGGACGCGGTCGGGATCATCGCCGCGCAGTCGATCGGTGAGCCGGGAACCCAGCTGACGATGCGCACGTTCCACACGGGCGGCGTCGCCGGCCTCGACATCACGCAGGGTCTGCCCCGCGTCGTCGAGCTGTTCGAGGCGCGCAAGCCGAAGGGCCTCGCGCAGATCGCGGCCGAGTCCGGCACCGTGTCGGTCGAGGAGACCGACAAGGCGGTCAAGGTCACGGTCACCGACCAGAAGGGTGACGAGACCGGCTACACGTTCCCGGCGCGCACGCGTCTGAACGTGACCGACGGCGAGAAGGTCGACAAGGGCACGCAGCTCAACGAGGGCTCGCTCTATCCGGCCGAGATCCTCGAAATCCGTGGCCAGGCCGCGGTCGAGGAGTACATCGTCGCCGAGGTTCAGCGGGTCTACAAGGCGCAGGGCGTCGACATCAACGACAAGCACATCGAGCTGATCTGCCGTCAGATGCTCAAGAAGGTGCGCGTCGACGCCAAGGGCTCGACGTCGCTGCTGCCGGGCCAGCTCGAGGACCGTCAGTCGCTGACGCGGATCAACCGCAAGGTCAAGGAGGAGGGCGGTACGCCGGCCAAGTCCGAGCAGGTGATCCTCGGTATCACCAAGGCCTCGCTGGCGACGGAGTCGTTCCTCTCGGCCGCCTCCTTCCAGGAGACGACGAAGGTGCTCACCGACGCGGCTCTCGAGGGCAAGCGAGACAAGCTCGCCGGCCTCAAGGAGAACGTGATCATCGGCAAGCTGATCCCGGCCGCGACGGGTCTCAGGCACTACAACACGCTCGAGATCCAGCCGGTCGAGCCGGTGTCGGCAGGCGAGGAGGAGATGATCGACTCCGACGAGCTCGCCGCGGAGCTCGGCCTCGCCGAGAACGGCGAGGGCAAGACCGAGCTCGAGGGCTTCGGCCCCTCGTTCGCCGAGGAGCTCGAGGAGCTCGCGGCCGAGATCGAGACCCCGGAGTCGGGCTCGAACAAGAGCTAGCGCTCTCAGCGCAACGCATTTCGGCGAGGGCCGGGTTCCGCGAGGACCCCGGCCCTCCGTCGTTCAGGGGCCGCCGTGCCCTGATGGACGTTCGAGCCGGTCAGGGGCGGTCTGAGCGTCCACTGGCCGTTCGCGGCGCCGCCCCTAACCTCGCCCGATGACTTCGAGCAACGGCAGGCCTGTGGCGCTCGTCACCGGCGCGAGCAGCGGCATCGGCGAGGCGACGGTGAGGCAGCTCGCCGCGGCCGGCTACGAGACGATCTCAGCCGCGCGCCGGCTCGAGCGCTGCGAGGCGCTCGCCGCCGAGGTCGACGGACGGGCGATGCGCCTCGACGTGACCGACGCCGAGTCGATCGAGCGCCTGGCCGCCGAGATCGGCCGGGTCGATGTCGTCGTCCACTCGGCCGGTGGCGCGCTCGGGCTCGATCCGATCGCCGAGGCCAAGGACTCCGACTGGATCGGGATGTTCGAGTCGAACGTCCTCGGCGTCATGCGCCTGACCCGCGCGCTGTTGCCGAAGCTGGAGGCGGGTGAGGGCGGGCACATCGTCGTGATCGGATCGATCGCCGGCTTCGAGGTCTATCCGGGCGGCGGCGGCTACACCGCGGCCAAGCACGGCGCCAACGCGATCGTCCGCACGCTCCGCCTCGAGCTGCTCGGCAAGCCGATCCGCGTCACGGAGATCCAGCCGGGCGCGGTCGAGACCGAGTTCTCGCTCGTCCGTTTCGACGGCGACGAGGAGAAGGCGGCGAACGTCTACCGCGGCCTCGAGCCGCTCGTCGCAGACGACGTCGCCGAGCTGACCGCGTTCGCGATCACGCGGCCGAAGCACGTCAATGTCGACACGCTCGTCGTCCGCCCGGTCGCGCAGGCGACCGCGCGCGACTTCCATCGCGAGGAGTAGCCCCGGCCGCGCGAGCGCTCCTCGGCGGGGCCGAGGGTCCTAGCGGCGGCGCTCGGGCGCGGCGGTGCCGCGCTGGCGCCCGTGGGCGGCGACGCGGACCGACGCGGGGCGCGGATAGACCCGCAGGCGTCCGCCGGGCGGGCAGGCCGGGAGCGGCTTCGCGCTCGGGGTGTGCGGGCCGCGGCGCGGATCGCGTGGGCGCTTCGGCTCACGCCGGAAGCGGCGGAAGCGGCCGTCGTCGTCGGACTCGGGAGCCTCGTCGGGCTGGACCTCGGCGCGGATCGCCCACCAGACGAGATAGATCGCCAGACCGACCGGCACCTTCAGTACCACGCCGAGAAAGAAGATTGGCCAGAAACCGCTCACTTGAACCCGCACTCAAGTGTACGGATCGGCCGTGTCCGGCCTGCGGAGCCGATCGGCCCAGTCCTCGAGCTCCTCGACGTGTTGCTCCTGGATGCCCATGTCGCTCGCCGTCTGGACGAGCAGGGTGGGGGCGCCGCGGCTGCTCGCCCAGTCACGGCAGCTCCCGTCGAGCGAGTCGTCGATCCAGGCGAGTGGCCGGTTGCCGGCGTACTCGTCGAGCGCCTCGAGCTTCCAGTGGGCGGTCCCAAACCTGGCGCGCCCGTCGAACGTCAGCGTGTGAAGCGGGCCCGGGAGGCCGAGCAGATCGGGAAGCATGTCGTTGGCGCGGTCCTCCCAGCCGGTCGCCCAGATCAGCTCGTAGCGCGCGCCGAGCCGGTTGAGCAGCTCACCGGCCGAGTTCGAGATGCAGTGCGCGATCCCGTCGATCAGCCGGAAGCGCCCAGGGACCTGGTCGAGGGGGCCCTCGAAGCCGAACAGGCTGATGACGCCGTCGACGTCGACGGCGAGGATCGGTCTGTCGCTGGGGGGCGCCACCGGCCGCGAATCTAGCGACGGCCGGTGGCGGGCCCCGCAGCTCTAGTCGCGGCGCGCCTCGGAGGCGCGGCTGAAGCCGCTCGACAGGATCAGGAACACGACGAGACTGATCAGCGTCGATACGAGGATCGAGTAGTGCAGGTTGCTGATCCCCTCGAAGATGATCAGCAGTACGCCGCTCACGAGGTTGATCCCGGCGACCAGCAGGCCGAGGCCGAGGGCGAATCGGCTCATCCGAAGCATCCCGCGGCCGACCAGGATGTAGATCAGGCCGAACACGATCGCGGCGACGCCGAACAACGCGATCTCGCCCTCGCTGAGGCTCGGGAAGTCGCCGTTGATGTCCTCGCGCGTGAACAACAGGATGATTCCGGCGACGACGTTCAGGATCCCGCTGAACATCGTTAGGGCACCGACGACGGATACGCCGAATCCGGGACGCGGGTGTGTCGAGCTCGACATATGTCTCCTTCCAGGGCCGATCCGCCGCCACCGCGGCGTGACCGAACGCATTTCGACGTTCGGATTCGACGCCGCTCGCTATATTCCCGCGCCGTGCCGAGCACCAATCAGCTGATTCGCAAGGGCCGCAAGCGCCCGACCAAGAAGGTCACGACCCCCGGTCTCAAGTCCGGGCAGGGTCGCAAGCAGCGCGTCGCCGCTCCGCAGCGCCGAGGCGTATGCACCCGCGTCGCGACCGTCACGCCGAAGAAGCCGAACTCGGCCCTGCGCAAGATCGCGCGTGTGCGCCTGACCAACCAGATGGAGGTCACCGCCTACATCCCCGGTGAGGGCCACAACCTCCAGGAGCACTCGGTCGTCCTCGTTCGCGGCGGCCGCGTCAAGGACCTCCCGGGCGTCCGCTACAAGGTCGTGCGCGGCGCGCTCGACGCGGCCGGCGTCTCCGACCGCAAGCAGGGACGCTCGCTCTACGGGGTCAAGCGCTAGATGGCTCGCAGAGCCCGCGCAGCGATCCGGCCCGTCGAGGCCGACGGAGTCTTCCGCTCGAAGCTGGTCCAGCAGGTCATCAACAAGACCATGCTCGACGGCAAGAAGTCGACCGCCGAGCAGCTCGTCTACGACGCGCTCGCGATCGTCGGTGAGCGCTCGAGCCGCCCGCCCGTCGAGGTGCTCGAGGAGTCGATCAAGGAGCTGACCCCGGTCCTCGAGGTCCGCTCGCGCCGCGTCGGCGGAGCCACCTACCAGGTGCCCGTCGAGGTCCCGCAGCGCCGCGCCCGCACGCTCGCGGTTCGCTGGCTCGTCAACTACTCGCGCAGCCGTCGCGAGAAGTCGATGGCCCAGCGCCTGGCCAACGAGATCCTCGATTCCACCCGCCAGCAGGGCGCCGCGTGGAAGCGCAAGGACGACATCTACCGGATGGCCCAGGCGAACAAGGCGTTTGCGCATTACCGGTGGTAATGCGTTCGGTCTGCCGCTAGGGCGGACCCTGCAAAGCTTCGCCTGAGCGGGTCATCGGCTCGTCGTGTGCGGAGCACACGTCCTCGCCTGCTTCCCCGCTCAGCCTCGCTTTTCGGATCCGTTCTGTTGAGCTGGGGGGCGGCTCTTCCTAGCCCGCGCGCGAGTTGACTAGGTCCTGACCGGGCGAACTCGTGCGTGAACCGGCGCGCTACGGATCGACGGGTGGCTTGTCCTGGCCGTCGAGGTAGTCGAGGAGGCTGAGACAACCCTCGACGGGTGGCTTCCGATTTCGGGCGTCGGTCCGCTCTGCTTGCCAGCAGCCGCGACCGGTCTGCTTGGCGTGCCAGTCGTGGCCGGGGGCACTCCCGTACTCCCAGGTCCGACACTCCCAGCCGTTCTCGACCGGCTTGCACCTCGCCTGTCCCTGCGTCGCAGCGCCCAGCGAGGCGGCGACCCCTCCGGGCGTGTTGCCGAACGCTCGTCCCGCGAGGCCGACGGCGAGCAGGACGAGCACGAAGCACAGTCCGATGCCGGCCAGGACGAGCAGGTTGCGACGGGTGTCCGCGCGGCGCCGGGTCGACGGCGCGACGCGGTCCATGGCTCAGCCCTGTTCGCCGGTTCGTGGGCGGCGGCGGCGCCGGGTGCGGTCGCGGCGCTCGGAGCGAGCGCGCTCGCGGGCGGCGGCCGGGTCGCCGGCCCCGCTCTCGCGGTCGGCGTCGAACGGACCCGTCGGGGCCGTCGACTCGCTGCCGGGACGCGGCGAGCGCGGCCCCTCGCGGCCGCCGTCGCGCGGCTGGCGCGAGCCGCGAAGCCACTTCGGGCCGAGGACCGCGAGCTGGCGCTCGGAGAAGGTCGCGAGCGCGATCCCGGTCGCGGCGAGGCCGAGCGCGCCGATCAGCGCGATCCAGAAGCCTGCCTGCGGGTCGACGCTGGCCTCGGCGAACGAGCCCTCGATCGGCGAGCAGCCCTCGCCGAGGGTCCCGCTCGCGGTCGCCGCCGGCAGGTCGATGGCGAGGAACATGACGAGCGCGACGATTCCGCACGCCGCCACCGCCATCGCCGCGGGCTTCGAGCCCGAGCGCAGCGAGATCACGAGCGCGATGAGAGCGAACCCCGCGAGAACCGCGAGCGCGTAGAGGTGGCGGTCCGAGGCAGGGATCTCGCAGAGCCCACCGCGCACGGACTCCGAGATCAGGAACGTGTTCATGAACTCCGAGGCGAACAGCAGCACCGCCGAGCCCGCGCACGCGAACGGCAGCAGCCGCTCGAGCAGCCGGATCTGGACGGGTGGGGCGGAGAAGCTCACGAGCCCCCATCGGCATGACGCGGGCGTGAGCCTGAGCGCCGCGCCCGTCGGCCCAGACGAGGCCGTGCGACGCGCGGTGCCTCTCCGGACCTCGCGCGCGCCGGAGCCTCGCTCCTCGCCGGCTCGGAACGCGGCGCCGCGGACAGCGAGAGCGCCAGCAGGGGACCGGTGAAGAGCAGCGCGAACCCGGCGGCGAGCTGGGCCCAGAAACCGTCGAGGAGCGCCGCCTCGACCCCCTCGTAGGCGTTCGCCGCCTCGCCGGGGTCGAGACCGGCGGGCCGGTCGATCGCCAGCCCGACGACGATCGCGACCACGCCGACGAGCGCGAGGCCCCAGGCCGCGGCGCGCAGACGCGTCACCGCGAGGACGCAGAGCCCGAGCCCGACGGCGGCGAGGATCCAGATCGCGGGACCGTGGGCGGCGGTGCTCGACTCGCGGACGATCTCCGGCGCCGGTGCGACCGAGTCGACGCCGGCCGTCGCGTAGTCGCCGACGCCGACGGAGACGCCGCGGAAGTCGACGGTCTGCGTCGCGGCGAGCGCGAGCAGGACGAGGACGTTGACGACGAGCAGCGCCCGCACCGGCGTCACGACCCGAGCGCCGACCTCGACCGCGACCCCGAGAGCGCGAGCGATCGCGAGCAGCAGCGGCCAGACGACCCGCAACACCGCGAGAACGCCCTGCCCGATCAGCTCACCCAGCCGCAGCGCCAGGCGGGCGGGGATCGCGACGAGCTCGCGGGCGACCTTCGCGAGGTCGTTCAGGGGGCCCGGCAGCGAGCCGCCCGGGGGTCGCTCAGGCGCCATCACGGCCGCTCCAGAGCACCGATCGCGTGCTATAGTCACGGGTCGCCCGCGCACCGGAGGAGGGGTGCGTGAGTCGGACCTTTCGTTCGAGGACTCCGCTTGACATAGGCGTTTTCGGGTTCCTCCGAGACCACGCGCCAGGCCCCTGAGTGGGCCTTTTTTGTGCGCCGGTCGCGGGGCTTTGGCTCAAAGCCGGTACGTCCCTCCTCAAAGAAAATTCGCTGTACGGCGCTGTCCCGCTGATTCGGGCGCGTCGCCTTGGCTCCCCTACCACCGAGACTTTACGAGACAGATGGCACGCACATTCCCGCTCTCCAAAACGCGCAATATCGGGATCATGGCGCACATCGACGCCGGTAAGACGACGACGACCGAGCGCATCCTCTACTACACCGGTCGCACCCACAAGATGGGCGAGGTCCACGAGGGCGCCGCCGTCATGGACTGGATGGCCCAGGAGCAGGAGCGAGGGATCACGATCACCTCGGCCGCTACGGCCTGCGAGTGGCGCGATCACCGGATCAACATCATCGATACGCCGGGTCACGTCGACTTCACCGTCGAGGTCGAGCGCTCGCTGCGCGTCCTCGACGGCGCGATCGCCGTCTTCGATTCGGTCGCCGGCGTCGAGCCGCAGTCCGAGACCGTCTGGCGCCAGGCCGACAAGTACCGCGTTCCGCGGATCGCCTACATCAACAAGATGGACCGGATCGGTGCCGACTTCGACACCGGCGTCCAGACGATGATCGATCGCCTCGGGGCCAACCCGCTGCCGATCCAGCTCCCGATCGGCGCCGAGGATCAGTTCGAGGGCATCATCGACCTCGTCGAGAACAAGGCGATCTTCTACCTCGACGACCTCGGTCGCGAGTACGAGGAGCGCGAGATCCCGGCCGACTACGCCGACCGCGCCGCCGAGGCCCGCACCCAGCTGATCGAGGCCTGCGCCGACTACGACGACGACATGATGGAGATGTACCTGGAGGATCAGGAGATCCCCCACGAGCGGATCATGGCCTCGCTCAAGCAGGCCACGCTCGACACGAAGGTCACTCCCGTCCTCTGCGGTTCGTCGTTCAAGAACAAGGGCGTCCAGCCGCTGCTCGACGCGATCGTCGAGCTGCTGCCCTCGCCGCTCGAGGTCGAGGCCGTCACCGGCCACGTCGTCTCGGGCAAGGGCGGGGACGAGGAGATGGGCGAGGAGGTCGAGCGCCCGGCCGACGATTCGGCTCCGTTCTCGGCGCTCGCGTTCAAGGTCATGTCCGACCCCTACGTCGGCAAGCTGACGTACTTCCGCGTCTATTCCGGCCACCTGTCGGCCGGCGGGCGCGTGCTCAACGCGACGACCGGCCGCACCGAGCGGATCGGCCGCCTGCTGATGATGCACGCGAACTCCCGCGAGGAGATCGAGGAGTGCTACTCGGGCGACATCTGCGCCGGCGTCGGCCTCAAGCAGACGACGACGGGGGACACGCTCAGCGCTCCGGACTCGCCGGTCGTGCTCGAGCGGATGGAGTTCCCCGAGACGGTCATCGCCGTCGCGATCGAGCCGAAGACGAAGTCCGACCAGGAGAAGCTCTCGACGGCGCTCGGCCGCCTCGCCGAGGAGGACCCGACGTTCCGCGTCGAGTCCGACGAGGAGACGGCGCAGACGCTGATCCACGGAATGGGCGAGCTTCACCTCGAGGTCATCGTCGACCGCCTGATGCGCGAGTTCTCGGTCGACGCGAACGTCGGCAAGCCACAGGTCGCCTATCGCGAGACGATCCGCCAGCGGGTCGAGAAGGTCTCGGGCAAGTTCGTCCGCCAGACCGGCGGCCGCGGCCAGTACGGCCACGCGGTGATCAACGCCGAGCCCGCACCGGGTGAGGGGTTCGTTTTCGACAACAAGATCAAGGGCGGCGTGATCCCGACGGAGTACATCCCGTCGGTCGCGGCCGGCATCGAGGAGGCGCTCGGCTCGGGCGTCAAGGCGGGCTACCCGATGGTCGACGTCAGGGTCGAGCTGACGGACGGCTCCTACCACGACGTCGACTCCTCGGAGATGGCGTTCAAGATCGCCGGTTCGATGGCGATCCAGGAGGCCGCTCGCAAGGCCAAGCCGGTCCTGCTCGAGCCCGTGATGTCGGTCGAGGTCGTGACGCCCGAGGAGTTCCTCGGCGACGTGATCGGCGATCTCTCGCGGCGCCGCGGACGCGTCCAGGGCCAGGAGCCGCGCGGCAACGCGCTGGCGGTCCACGCCTTCGTGCCGCTCGGCGAGATGTTCGGTTACGCCACGGACGTGCGTTCCTCGACTCAGGGTCGAGCGACGTACACGATGCAGTTCGAGCGCTACGAGGAAGTGCCGAACAACATCGCCGAGGAGATCGTCCAGTCGCGAAGCGGCGAACCGGTCGGCGCGGGCGCGTAGCCCGGGCTATATTCATCGCCGGTTCGCCGGCCGCGGCAGCGTCACTGGCGCGAGGTTCACCCCTCGTACACGCTTCGCCGCACCCCCCAGAGGAACCATCGGAGAAAGAAAGCAGTGAACACCCGGCGCTCCCGTCCCTCGCGGACGGCCTAGGGCGTCCGGCGAGCTCAAGGAGTAGTTGCAGAAATGGGCAAGGAGAAGTTCGAGCGCGGCAAGCCGCATCTCAACGTCGGCACGATCGGTCACATCGACCACGGCAAGACGACGCTGACGGCTGCCATCACCAAGGTCCTCGCCGAGGCCGGCGGCGGCACGGCGCGCTCCTTCGAGGAGATCGACAACGCTCCCGAGGAGAAGGCGCGAGGCATCACCATCGCGACCTCGCACGTCGAGTACGAGACGGAGAACCGTCACTACGCGCACGTCGACTGCCCGGGTCACGCCGACTACGTCAAGAACATGATCACCGGCGCCGCCCAGATGGACGGCGCGATCCTCGTCGTCTCGGCCGCTGACGGCCCGATGCCGCAGACCCGTGAGCACATCCTGCTCGCCCGTCAGGTGAACGTGCCCTACGTCGTCGTCTTCCTCAACAAGGTCGACATGGTCGACGACGAGGAGATCATCGAGCTCGTCGAGGAGGAGGTCAAGGACCTGCTCAACGAGTACGAGTTCCCGGGCGACGACACCCCGATCATCAAGGGCTCCGCTCTTAAGGCGCTCGAGGGTGACGAGGGTGCGGTCAACTCGATCATGGAGCTGGCGGCCGCTCTCGACAGCTACATCCCCGAGCCCGAGCGCGCGCTCGACCGCCCGTTCCTGATGCCCGTCGAGGACATCTTCTCGATCACCGGTCGCGGCACCGTCGCCACCGGCCGTATCGAGCAGGGCGTCGTCAACGTCGGCGACGAGGTCGAGATCGTCGGCATCAAGCCGACGACGAAGACGGTCATCACCGGCGTCGAGATGTTCAACAAGAGCCTCGACCAGGGTCAGGCCGGCGACAACGCGGGCTGCCTGATGCGCGGTACGAAGCGCGAGGACATCGAGCGCGGGCAGGTTCTCTGCAAGCCGGGTTCGATCACTCCGCACACGAAGTTCAAGAGCGAGGTCTACTGCCTCAAGAAGGAGGAGGGTGGCCGCCACACTCCGTTCTTCTCGGGCTACCGGCCGCAGTTCTACTTCCGCACCACCGACGTGACCGGGGTCGCCAACCTCCCCGAGGGCACCGAGATGGTGATGCCGGGCGACAACATCGAGATGACCATCGAGCTGATCCAGCCGATCGCCATGGATCCGGGCCTGCGGTTCGCGATCCGCGAGGGCGGCCGGACGGTCGGCTCGGGCGTCGTGACCGAGGTGATCGAGTAGCACCTCTCGCCGACGCGCGAAATTAGGACGCGAGATCCGGGCGGCCGGTCTACACTGATCGGCCGCCCTTCTCGTCGCCCGGGCACCGTTCCGGATCACGACGAGAGGCTCGCCGGGCCGACGTGCGGAGACCACGGGTCTCTTTGGGGCCGGGCGGGACAGAAACAGGTAAGCGATACGACCGGAGCCGCCGCTCGGCTCCAAACGAAGGGCAGCGCCCCGCCCGGGTGCGCCGACCCGACACGGAAAGACAAGAAGAAGTGGCTTCACTCGCAGCGTCAAAGATCCGGATCCGCTTGAAGGCGTACGACCACGACGCCATCGATCGGGCTGCCCGGGACATCGTCGAGACCGCCCAGCGCACCGGCGCGACGGTCGCCGGACCCGTGCCGCTGCCGACCGAGAAGAACGTCTACTGCGTGATCCGCTCGCCGTTCAAGGACAAGGACTCGCGCGAGCACTTCGAGATCCGCACCCACAAGCGCCTGATCGACATCCAGCAGCCGACCCCGAAGACGATCGACTCGCTGCAGCGCCTCGACGCGCTGCCGGCCGGCGTCGACATCGAGATCAAGATCTAGCCATGGGCGCGCTGCTGGCCAAGAAGCTCGGGATGACCCAGCTGTTCTCCGAGGACGGCACCCGCACCCCGGTGACGGTCCTCGAGGCCGGTCCGTGCCCGGTGACCGCCGTCCGTGCGCCCGATCGCGACGGCTACCAGGCCGTCCAGCTCGCGTTCGGAGAGGTCGCCGAGCGCAAGCTCACGAAGGCCGAGCTCGGCCACCTCAAGAAGGCCGGCGCGCCGGCCTCCAAGCATCTCGTCGAGTTCCGCGGCGAGGCACCCGAGGCCCAGGTCGGCGAGGTCCTGACCGTCGAGCAGTTCTCGCCCGGCGACCGGATCAAGGTCTCCGGCACCGCGATCGGCAAGGGCTTCCAGGGCACGGTCAAGCGCCACAACTTCGGCCGCGGCCCCGTCACCCACGGCTCCCACAACGTCCGCGCCCCGGGCTCGATCGGCGCCGCCGCCTATCCCGCCCGCGTCTTCAAGGGCATCCGCGGCCCCGGCCGCATGGGGGGCAAGCGCGTAACCCAGCGCCAGCTCGAGGTCGTCGAGATCGACGCCGAGCGCAACCTGCTCCTCGTCAAGGGCTCCGTTCCGGGCCCGAAGAACGGCACGCTGGAGGTCCGCTCAGATGGCTGAGACGAAGGCCATTAAGGCACCTGTACTCGGCAAGCAGGGGAAGGCCGACCTCCCGGCCGGCGTCTTCGACGAGGAGTTCCACGAGACGCTCGTCCACGAGGCCGCGGGCGCCGAGCTCGCCGCGCGACGTCGCGGCACCGCGTCGACGCTCGGCCGCGGCGAGGTCTCGATGACCGGCGCCAAGGCATGGCGCCAGAAGGGCACGGGCCGCGCCCGCGCCGGCGCGCTGTCGACGCCGCAGCGCCGCGGCGGCGGTCTCGCCTTCGGTCCGAAGCCGCACAGCCACACCGTCAAGGTCAACCGCAAGGCGCGTCGCCGCGCGCTGCGCGCCGCGCTCTCGGTCCACGCCTCGCGCGGATCGATCGCGGTCGTCGAGGCCGGTGACTACACCGAGCCGGCGACGAAGAAGGCCGCCGAGGCGCTCGCCAAGTGGGACGGCAAGGGCAGCGTCCTGCTCGTCGTCGACCCCGAGGAGACGACGCTGATCAAGAGCTTCCGCAACATCGCCCGTGTCGACGTGCTGCCGGCGGGCGCCGCCGGCGTCGCCGATCTGCTCGGCCACGGCTCGCTCGTCGTATCGAGCGCCGCGCTCGACCAGCTCGAGGCACGCGCCGGCGAGGTCGTCCGGGGCAGGGCCGACGGGGAGGAGGGCTGATGCTCGCCGGACAGGTGATCCTCGAGCCGGTCGTCTCCGAGAAGAGCTACGCGCTCATGGCCGACGGCAAGTACACGTTCCGCGTCGACGACCGGGTCCACAAGACGGAGATCCGCCAGGCCGTCGAGGAGCTCTTCGACGTCAGGGTCGTCGGTGTGCGCACGATCAAGGTGCGCTCGAAGCCGAAGCGCCGCGGCATGCACCGCGGTCGCACGCGGTCGTGGAAGAAGGCGATCGTCCAGCTCGCGCCGGGCGATCAGATCGAGCTCTTCGAAGGGTCGGTGAGCGAGTAATGCCGATGCGCAAGACCAGGCCGACCTCGCCGGGACGTCGCTTCGCGATGTACCAGGACCGCACCGAGGTAACGAAGAAGAAGCCCGAGAAGACGCTGACCCGCGGCTCGAAGAAGTCGGGCGGTCGCAACTCGAACGGTCGCATCACCGCGCGCCATCGTGGCGGCGGTGCCAAGCGCGCCTACCGCGAGATCGACTTCAAGCGCACCCGCGACGGGATCCCCGCCAAGGTCGCCGCGATCGAGTACGACCCGAATCGCACGACCTACATCGCGCTGCTGCACTACGCGGACGGCAAGAAGGCCTACATCCTCGCGCCGCAGAACCTGCGCCCGGGCGCCACGGTCCAGTCCGGTCCGGGCTCGGACATCCGCCCGGGTAACGCGCTTCCGCTCGGCTCGATCCCGACCGGCACCGTCGTCCACAACGTCGAGCTGAACCCCGGCCAGGGTGGCCGGCTCGGTCGCTCGGCGGGCTCGTCGATCCAGGTCGTCGCGAAGGAGGGCTCGATGGTCACCCTTCGCCTGCCGTCCTCGGAGATGCGGATGGTCCGCGCCGAGTGCCGCGCGACGATCGGAACGCTTTCGAACTCCGAGCACCAGAACGTCAGCCTCGGCAAGGCCGGGCGCTCGCGCCACAAGGGCCGGCGCCCGCAGAGCCGCGGTGTCGCGATGAACCCGGTCGACCACCCGCACGGCGGCGGCGAGGCCCACCACACGCCCGGTGGCCACCCGGTCACCCCGTGGGGCAAGCCGACGCTCGGCTACCGGACGCGCAAGAAGGGCAAGGCCTCCGACGCGATGATCGTCCGCGGCCGCCGCCGAGGGAAGAAGAAGCGCTAGAGCGCGAGGGATTTGAGCAATGGGTAGATCGACCAAGAAGGGACCGTTCGTCGAGGAGCGTCTGATGACGCGGATCGAGCGCATGAACGAGTCCGGCTCGAAGCAGATGGTGCGCACCTGGTCGCGCGCCTCGACCGTCTTCCCGGAGATGGTCGGGCACACGATCGCCGTCCACGACGGCCGCAAGCACGTGCCGGTGTTCATCTCCGAGTCGATGGTCGGCCACAAGCTCGGCGAGTTCGCGCCGAGCCGCAGCTTCCGAGGCCACGGCGGCAAGGACCGCTAGGCCCGGACCGAGGAATTTCGAAGGACTGAATCGCAAGATGGCATCCCGCAAGAAGCAGCCGAAGCTCGCCCCGGAGGCGCCGCTCGTGCGCGCCAAGGCGCGCTACGTGCGGATCGCTCCGCGCAAGGCCCGCCTGGTCGCCGACCAGGTGCGGGGCATGCACGTCACCGAGGCGCGCAACATCCTGCAGTTCCACGAGCGCGGCGCCTCGGTGCCGGTCAAGAAGCTGATCGAGTCGGCGATGGCCAACGCTGAGGCCAACCACGACCTGATCGGCGATGAGATGCGGATCCACGCGATCACCGTCGACGAGGGCCCGACGCTGCGCCGCTGGCGCCCGCGTGCCCGCGGCCGCGCGACGCGCATCGACAAGAAGACGTGCCACATGGCCGTGGCGTTGACCCCCGTAGACGACGACTGAGAAGGAGGCTCTCCATGGGTCAGAAAATCCACCCCGAAGGCTTCCGAGTCGGCTACATCCACGACTGGAAGTCGAACTGGTTCAACCAGCGCGACTTCGCCGACTACCTCCTCGAGGACATCGGTATCCGCGAGCACATCGAGAACAAGCTCTCGCACGCGGGCCTGTCGGACATCAACATCGTCAAGCAGCGCGGCGAGGTGACGGTCGACATCCATACCGCCCGTCCCGGCATCGTGATCGGCAAGTCCGGCTCCGAGGTCGACGCTCTGCGCCGTGACCTGCACCGGATCACCGGCAAGCCGGTCAAGGTCAACATCCGTGAGATCAAGCGCCCCGAGCTCGACGCGAAGCTCGTCGCCCAGTCGATCGCCGAGCAGCTCCAGAACCGTGTCGCCTTCCGCCGCGCGATGAAGCGCGCGCTGACCTCCGCCATGCGCTCCGGCGCCAAGGGCGTGAAGGTCCAGGTCTCCGGCCGCCTCGGTGGCGCCGAGATGGCGCGCCGCCAGGTCTACTCGGACGGCTCCGTGCCGCTCCACACCCTGCGCGCCGACATCGACTACGGCTTCGTCGAGGCCCGCACCACGACCGGCCGGATCGGCGTCAAGTGCTGGATCAACAAGGGCGAGGTCATGCCCGAGGGCTTCCGCTCGGCGGCCGATCTCGCCGAGGAGAACCAGCCGCGGCGCGGCGGACGTCCCGGCGATCGCGACCGCGACGGTGGACGCGGCGGTCGTGACCGCGACCGTGGTGGACGCGGCGGCCGTGGTGGTCGCGACGATCGCGGCGGACGCGGCGGCGACCGTGGCGGTCGTGGCGGCGGACCCGGCGGTCGCGGTGGACGCGGCGGCCCGGGTGGTCGTGGCGGCGGGGGTCGTGGTCCCGGCGGACCCGGCGGTCGTGGTCCCGGCGGCGGCGGTGGCGGTCGTGGTCCCGGCGGACCCGGCGGCGGCAGGCCTTCCGGCGGCCAGGGCGGCGGACGCCCCTCCGGCGGTCAGGGAGGTGGGCGCTAGATGCTCTCCCCGAAGCGAGTCAAGCACCGCAAGGTCATGCGCGGGCGCCGGCGCGGCAATTCGCGCGGCCACACGCAGGTCTACTTCGGCGAGTACGGGCTCAAGTCGCTCGAGCGTGGTTGGATCACCAACCGCCAGATCGAGGCTGCCCGTATCGCGATGACCCGCCACATCAAGCGTGGCGGCAAGGTCTGGATCAACGTCTTCCCGGACAAGCCCTTCACCAAGAAGCCCGCCGAGACGCGGATGGGCTCCGGTAAGGGCAACCCCGAGGGTTGGGTCGCCGTCGTCAAGCCCGGCAAGGTCATGTTCGAGCTCGCCGGAGTCGACGAGGCGCTGGCCCGCGAGGCGATGCGCCTGGCCGGCCACAAGCTTCCCGTCAAGACGAAGTTCGTGACGCGAGAGGGGGTCGAGGCGTGAAGGCGACCGAGGCCCACAATCTCAACGACCAGGATCTCGTGCAGGCGCTCAAGGACGCGCGTGCCAACCAATTCAACCTGCGCTTCCGCCACGCGACCGGCGAGCTCGAGAACTCGGCCGGCCTGCGGGCGTCACGGCGCGACGTCGCTCGGATGCTGACGATCGCCCGTGAGCGCGGAATCGACGTCGAGAAGGAGCTTCGGCGCTGATGATGGCCGACGAAGAGAACAACGAGACAACCGAAGAGACCACGGACGACGCCGCTGAGGCCGCCGCCGAGCCCGCCGAGGCTCAGGTCGCCGACGCCCGCGAGGACGACACCCCCGACGCCCACGAGGGTGGCGCGGCCGAGGGCGGAGCCGTCGACGAGGAGCAGGCAGCCGCTTCGCAGGCCGAGGCCGAGGTAGCCGACGACGCGCCCGCCGAGGAGGCTCCGGCCGAGGAGCCCGCGGCTGAGGACGCCCCCGCCGAGGAGGCTCCGGCCGAGGTCGCCGACGAGCCGGTCGCCGAGTCCGACGACGCCGCGGACGCGGCCGACGCGCCCGGCGAGGTCGCCTCCGTGCCCGCCGAGGCGGCCGAGCCGCAGGAGCAGCTCTCCCCGAAGGAGCGCCGCACCCGCAAGCGCTCGCGCTCGCGCGGTCCGGCCGGACCCGAGCTCTCGGGCACCGAGCGCCACGAGCGTCGCGTCGCCGATCGCAAGCGCAAGGCTGCGCAGCGCACCCGCCGCCGCTCGAAGGAGAAGGCGAGCGCCGACGCCACGAAGGGCGAGGGCACCCCGTCGGCGGCGTCCGGCGAGGGCTCGCCGAAGGTCCGGACCGGCAAGGTCGTCTCCGACAAGGCCGACAAGACGATCACCGTCAAGGTCGAGATCGTCCGTCGCCATCCCGCCTACGAGAAGATCGTCAAGCGCAGCCAGACGCTGCACGCCCACGACGAGTCGAACACGGCGGGCGCCGGGGACACCGTGCGCATCGTCGAGTGCCGGCCGCGCTCGCGGATGAAGCGCTGGCGTCTCGTCGAGGTAGTCGAGAGGGCGCGATGATCCAGCAGGAGTCACGACTCAAGGTCGCCGACAACTCGGGCGCGCGCGAGATCCTCTGCATCCGCGTCAAGGGCGGCACGCATCGCCGCTACGCCGGCGTCGGTGACGTGATCACCGCGACGGTCAAGCAGGCGATCCCGCGCGGCGGCGTCCGCAAGGGCGAGGTCGTCGAGGCGGTCGTCGTGCGCACGCGTAAGCAGCTCGGCCGCGGCGACGGCACCTACATCGCCTTCGACGAGAACGCCGCGGTGCTGATCGACGACTCGGGCAACCCGCGCGGGACCCGCATCTTCGGTCCCGTCGCGCGCGAGCTCCGCGACCGCAACTTCATGCGGATCGTCTCGCTGGCCCCGGAGGTGCTCTGAGCATGCCGAAGCCCAGGCAGCAGAAGAAGGACGCCGTGCGGCCCAAGCCGATGCGGATCCGCACCGACGACTCGGTGATCGTGATCTCCGGCAAGCACAAGGGCTCGACCGGCAAGGTCATCCGTACCGATCCGGCGCGCGAGCGTGTCTACGTCGAGAACGTGAACATGGTCAAGAAGCATTCGCGGCCGCGTTCGGTGCGTGACACCGGTGGCGGCGGGATCATCGACCAGGAGGGTCCGATCCACGTCTCGAACGTGATGCTCCTAGACCCCAAGGACGAGAAGCCCACCCGTGTCGGCGTCCGCGTCGGCGACAACGGCAAGCGCCAGCGCTTCTCGCGCCGGACCGGCAACGCGATCGACTAGACCTAGAGGGTCGACCGACGGATACGAACGAGACTTTTATGGAAGCAGCGACAGCAACACAAACCGCACCGGCGCCGCGCCTTCGCGAGCGCTATCAGAGCGAGGTCGCTCCGTCGCTGACCGAGCGCTTCGGCTACTCGAGCTCGATGGAGATCCCGACGGTCGAGAAGATCATCCTCAACATGGGGCTCGGCGAGGCGAAGACCTCGACACCGGCGATGGAGGCCGCGACCGAGCAGATGGGTCTGATCACGGGCCAGCGGCCGAACATCCGCCGCGCCCGCAAGTCGATCGCCTCGTTCCGCGTCCGTGAGGGCATGCCCGTCGGACTCGCGGTTACGCTCCGCGGCGCGCGGATGTGGGAGTTCCTCGATCGCCTGATCACGATCGCGATCCCGCGGATCCGCGACTTCCGCGGGCTCAAGGCGAGCTCGTTCGACGGCCGCGGCAACTACGCCCTCGGCATCCGCGAGCAGCTGATCTTCCCCGAGATCGACTACGACTCGGTGGACACCGTGCGGGGGATGGACTGCATCATCACGACGACGGCGAAGACCGACGTCGAGGCCTTCCAGCTTCTGCTCGGCCTCGGCATGCCGTTCGCCGCGACCGGCCGCCCCGAGGGCGCCGACCAGGCAGAGAGTTAAGGAAAGACAGGAACCATGGCCAAGACCTCACAGGTCGTAAAGCAGGGTCGGAAGCCCAAGTTCTCGACCCGCAAGAACAACCGTTGCCGGCGTTGTGGACGCCCGCGCGCCTACTACCGCAAGTTCGGCCTCTGCCGGATCTGCCTGCGCGAACAGGCCCACAACGGTTACGTCCCCGGCATGACGAAGTCGAGCTGGTAGCGCGATGCTTACCGACCCGATCTCCGACTACCTGACCCGGATCCGCAACGGCCTCGGCGCCGCGCACGGCGAGGTCGTCGTGCCCGCTTCGCGCCTCAAGCGCGAGATGAGCCGGATCCTCGACGAGCAGGGCTACATCGAGGGCTGGTCCGTCGAGCCCGCCGACGTCGGCGAGCAGATCAAGGTGAAGCTGCGCTACACGGACGCCGGCAAGCCGGTGATCAGTGGCCTCCAGCGCGTCTCGCGCCCGGGCCGCCGCCACTACGTCAAGGGCGCCGACGTCCCGCGCGTCCAGGGCGGGATGGGGACAGCGATCGTCTCGACCTCGGTCGGCGTCATGACCGGACACGAGGCGAAGGCCAAGGGCGTCGGCGGCGAGGTCGTCGCCTACGTCTGGTGAGCCCAGGGAGTTTCGTATGAGCCGAATCGGAAGAAAGCCAGTTCAGGTGCCCGAGGGCGTGACCGTCGACATCGGTCCCGGCCGCGTGACCGTCAACGGCCCGAAGGGCGAGCTCCAGCAGGCCGTCGACCGTGACATGAAGGTCGAGCTCTCCGACGACGGAGTGCTGACCGTCGCGCGCCCGACCGACCGCGGTGAGCACCGCGCCCTGCACGGGCTGACCCGGAGCCTGCTCGCCAACATGGTCGAGGGGGTCACGGACGGCTACGAGAAGCGCCTCGTCATCTCCGGCGTCGGCTACCGCGCGCGCCTCCAGGGCCGCACGATCGACCTCAGCGTCGGCTACTCGCACCCGGTCCAGATCGAGGCGCCCGAGGGAATCGATTTCGAGGTTCCGCAGCCGACCCAGGTGATCGTCCGCGGTATCGACAAGCAGCTCGTCGGCGAGATCGCCGCGCGGATCCGCCGTACGCGTCCGCCCGAGCCCTACAAGGGCAAGGGCATCCGCTACGACGACGAGGTCATCCGCCGCAAGGTCGGCAAGCGCGCCTAGCGCTCGCCGCCGGCAGCAGACGCACCAGTTCACGTTCAACGCAAGACTCGAAGGAAGCAGTACACCGATGACCGTTCAGACCAAGCCACAGCAGCGACTGCGCCGCCGCCGCCGCGTGCGGGCCAAGGTCCGGGGCACGGCCGAGCGGCCGCGCCTGTCGGTGTTCCGCTCCTCGCGCGGCGTCCAGGTCCAGCTGATCGACGACGTCGCCGGGCGCACGCTCGCGGCCGTCAACTGGATCGAGTCCGATCTGCGCGAGCTCGCGCCGATGGACCAGGCCAAGAAGGCCGGTGAGCTGGTCGCCGAGCGCGCCAAGGCCGCCGGCGTCGAGAGCGCCGTCTTCGACCGTGGCGGCTACCGCTACCACGGCCGCGTCAAGGCCGTCGCCGAAGGTGCCCGTGAGGCCGGGCTCGCCGTCTAGGCGGCGTCACTCGCTACCTTCAATGGTTCGACTGTGAAGCTCCACCGCGACATCCAGACCGTCTCCGCCCAGGGGCTCGACCTCCAGGAACGGGTCATCGAGATCAACCGCGTCGCCAAGGTCGTCAAGGGCGGCCGCCGGTTCTCGTTCACCGCGCTCGTTGCGGTCGGCGACGAGAACTCGGTCGTCGGCGTCGGCTACGGCAAGGCCCGCGAGGTCCCGCTCGCGATCCAGAAGGCCGTCGAGGACGCGCGCAAGAGCCTGATCCAGGTCCCGATGTACGGCCAGACGATCCCGCACCGGATCATCGGTCGGTTCGGCTCCGGCCACGTCGTCCTGCGCCCGGCCTCGCCCGGTACCGGTGTCATCGCCGGCGGCGGCGTCCGTGCCGTGCTCGAGCTGGCCGGGATCCGCGACGTGCTCTCGAAGTCGATCGGCACGCAGAACCCGATCAACCTCGTCAAGGCGACGATGGACGGCCTGATCAACCTGCGCCGCCCCGAGGACGTCGCCAAGCTGCGCGGCCTGTCGGTCAAGCAGGTGCTCGGCATCCACGACATGGAGGTCGCCGCCAAGGAGCGCGGCGAGAACGGTGGCTCGCAGACCGAGGGCGCCGCGTCCGGTGAGGACGTCGCCGCGGAGCTCGAGCCGGCAGCCGTCGGCGCCGATTCCGGCGCCGAGGAGGGTGACACCGCCTCGCCGCAGGAGGACTCGTGATGGCCGACGTTAGCCTGCGACAGGTCAAGTCGGCCTCGGGTGCGAGCCCGAAGCAGCGCGACACGCTGCGCTCGCTCAAGCTCGGCCGGATCGGCAAGACCTCGACGCTCACCGACACCCCGCAGCTTCAGGGGATGCTCCGCAAGGTCGACCACCTGGTCGTCGTCGACTCCGGTGACGGGAAGGACGCTTAGTCATGGCCCGACTCGATCCCGAAGAGATCACGCTCGGCACGCTGCGCCCGAAGCCCGGCTCGCGCAAGTCGCGAAAGCGGGTCGGCCGCGGCAAGGGCTCCGGCTGGGGCAAGACCTCCGGCCGCGGGCACAAGGGCTACGGCGCCCGCGCCGGCGCGAAGAAGAAGATCGCCCACGAGGGCGGGCAGACTCCGATCCATATGCGGATGCGCAAGCTGCGCGGTCCGCACATGAAGAAGTCGATGCCCTTCGAGCCTTTCCGCACCGTGACCCAGCCGGTCAACGTCTCCGATCTCGAGGCCCGCTTCGAAGCCGGCGCCGAGGTCACGCCCGAGACGCTTCGCGCCAACGGCCTCGCGACCCGCAAGCACCCGGTCAAGATCCTGGGCGGCGGCGATGTCTCGAAGAAGCTGACGGTCAGGGCGCATCACTTCTCGGCCACCGCGCGCGAGAAGATCGAGGCCGCCGGCGGGTCCTGCGAGACCCTCTGAGCGACCCCGGCCACTAGGCTTCCCAGCCGCCCGTGCTGCAGACGATCCTCAACTCCTTCGCCGTCCCGGAGATCCGGCGGAAGATCGCTTTCACGCTCGGGATCCTCGCGCTCTACCGGCTCGGCGCCTACATCCCCGCGCCCGGGGTCGACGTCCAGGCCGTCCAGGACCTCCAGGACCAGTTCTCGGGCTCGGACATCCTCGGCTTCCTGAACCTGTTCTCCGGCGGCTCACTCAGCCGCCTGAGCCTGTTCGCGCTCGGGATCATGCCCTACATCACGGCCTCGATCATCCTCCAGCTGATGACCGTCGTCGTGCCGGCGCTCGAGCGCCTGCAGAAGGAGGGCGAGGTCGGCCAGCAGAAGATCACGCAGTACACGCGCTACCTGACCGTCGCGCTCGCCTTCGGCCAGTCGCTCGCCTACGTCTTCCTCTTCAACTCCTCTTCGACCGGCGCCTCGCAGCCGCTCGGCGCCGACCCGAGCTTCGCGACGATCTTCACCGTCGTCATCTCGCTGACCGCCGGCTGTGTGCTGCTGATGTGGTTCGGCGAGCTGATCACCCAGCGCGGGATCGGCAACGGCATCTCGCTGATGATCTTCGCCTCGATCGCATCCGGCCTGCCCGGCGGGATCGTCGCCTGGTGGAACACGCCTGATCCCGTCTTCGTCGTGATGATGCCGTTCATCGCGCTCGCGGTCATCGTCGGCATCGTCTTCGTCCAGGAGGGCCAGCGCCGGATCCCCGTCCAGTACGCCAAGCGCGTCGTCGGGCGGCGGATGACGACCGGCGGTTCGACCTACCTGCCGCTGCGGGTCAACATGGCCGGCGTCATCCCGGTCATCTTCGCGGCCTCGCTGATGGCGTTCCCGCCGACCGTCGGCCAGCTGATCAACACCCCCGCGGCGCTCGACTTCGCGGCCTTCTTCAGCCCCGGCGGCTGGGCCTACGTCGTCGGCGAGGTGCTGTTCATCATCGTCTTCACCTACTTCTATACGGCGGTCACGTTCAACCCCGTCGACCAGGCCGACAACCTGAAGCGCTACGGCGGCTTCATCCCCGGCGTCAGACCCGGGCGACCTACCGCCGAATATCTCGATCGGATCCTCACCCGGCTGACGTTCCCCGGCGCGCTCTACCTCGGCGCCGTCGCCGCCCTGCCGACGATCCTGATCAGCCAGACCTCGGCCAACTTCTTCTTCGGCGGCACCTCGATCCTGATCGTCGTCGGCGTCGCTCTCGACACCGTCAAGCAGCTCGAGTCGCAGCTCATGATGCGTAACTACGAGGGGTTCCTGAAGTAGCACCGGGGCGGCGCCTGCAAATCGGCGCCACTCGAGGTCATCGGCTCGTCGTGTGCGGAGCACACGTCCTCGCCTGCTTCCCCCGATTGGCTTGATTTTCGGCGCCGTTCGGTGGGTGAGCCGCTCGCTGCCTTGGCGGCCGCCCCGATGCGTCATTCGAACCGGCTGTGGCCGGTCTGGGTGACGCGCAGGCTCGCTGCGGCCACCCCGATGGACGATCGAACCGGTCGGGGGCGGCTCGAAGTTCCACCGGGCCGGAGCACGACCGCGCGGCCGGATTCCATCTCCTCGGTGACCCGGCCCGTCGCCTCCTCCTCACGGACGACGACCGTCCCCGAAAGACCACCCTCGAGGCGGATTCGATCCGCCGTTCAGGCCGATCTCGCAGCCCCGGCCCGTCCATACCTTCCGTCGCGCAATGAGCAATGCGTGCGAACAGAGGTGGATGATGATTCGGGGGATGATTCTTCGAGTCGGCGGGGCCCTGGCCCTGGCGACGATCCTGGCGCTTGCGGCCGTGACCGGCGCGCAGGCGAAGGGCAAGGGGCCGGCCAAGGCGGCGAAGCTGGCGGTCTCGATGCCGCCGACGACGACCGCCGGCCAGGGGGTGGACATCAAGCTCTCGGCGCTCTCGAAGCAGGGCAAGCCGGTGCGTGACTTCTCGGGCTCGCTCCGCGCGACCTCGAGCTCCTCGGCGACCACGCTTCCCGCCAAGGTCAAGCTGACGAAGGGGCGCGCGACGCTTCGCGGCGTCGAGTTCCGGCGCGCCGGCGCGGTCAAGGTCGCCTTCGCGGGTCAGATCAAGGGCTCGGCGCGGATCGGGGTCGAGCCGGGTCAGCTCGCTGAACTCGACCTGGGCGCGCCGAGCACGGCGATCGTGGGCCAGCGCTTCGAGGTCTCCGCCGGCGGTTCCGATGAGTTCGGCAACCGGGTCGATGCCCAGCCGGAGTTCTCGATCTCTCCCTCCGGCAGCTGCGACGGCAGCGGCTGCAGCGCTCCGCGCGCCGGCACCTACACCGTTTCGGCCGACGCCGCGGGCGTCCATGCCGAACGCGCGGTCGAGGTCTCGCGCGGCACCGTCTCGAGCATCGAGCTCACGGCGCCGAGCTCGGTGACCGCGGGCCAGCCCTTCGGGCCGACGGCCAGGGCGCTCGATCAGAACGGCAACGTCCTCGAGGACCAGACCGGCGAGATCGCCCTCAGCTTCCGCGGTCAGGCGTGCACCGGTGGCAGCTGCTCGACCACGGTCGCCGGCCGCCACACGCTCACCGCTTCCGTCGACGGCGTATCGGCAGACCGCGGGATCGACGTCAAGCCGGGAGCCGCCAAGACGATCTCGATCAACTCGAGCAACGGGTTCGACCTGGCGCTGCCGACGCCCAACGGCGCCAACGCCGACTACTCGAAGTTCTACCCGACGCCCACCAGCCTGACCTTGAGCCTGACGGCGGCCGACCAGTACGGCAACGGCGTCGACACGAGCGGCGCCGAGCTCTCAGGCCCCGGCCTGTCGTGCTCCGGCGTGACCTGCAGCGCCACCGAGGCGGGCCGCCCGACCCTGACGGCGAAGCTCGGCGATGCGACGGCGGAACAGCCGGTCCGGGTCCGCTCGCTCGACGAGACGTACGCGATGAGTTGTCGCGGTGAGAACTACGACCTCAACGCGTCGGTCGCCGACGGGTGTGAGTTCGCCCAGCCGGACCCCGGTCACACGACCCAGGCCGGCGCGGCCAGCCTCGGTCGCTTCACCTCCTGCAAGGACGGCGAGTCGCAGTTCTCCTTCTCCGGAACCCACGCCCGCGACTACCGCCAGCACACCGGCGTCGAGGGCTTCGACACGCAGTACAAGGGCGCACCGCTGATCTGGAAGGTCCAGGCGGGGTCGGGCCTCTGCACGAACGACGTCTACCTCAAGTTCGAGGGCAACTCGGCCGACCGCGCCTGCCTCTCGATCACGGTCAAGGGCTCGGACGGCCGGACGATCGGCTCGAAGCTCCTGTCGAACAACGGGACGGTCGAGCTCGACCTCGGCTCGGGCAGCTATCGCGACAACGAGACGATCAGCTTCATCGTCGAAGCGAGTTGCTGGGGCTCCTCGACAACGAACAAGACCGACTTCTCGGTCTCCGGACACCTCTAGGCCGACCCCCCGATCGGCCTCGGGAAAGGCGAAGCCGCGGGCGCTCGCAGATGGCGCCCGCGGCTCGCCGAATTTCTCGCCCCTAGCCGAGACCCTCGAGCTCGGCACGCGCACGGTCGAGTTGCTCGCGGCGCTCGGACAGCTCGCGCCGCGCCTTCTCGGCTCGCCCCGCTCCGCGGTCGCGGTCTCGCTCGGCACGCTCGAGCGCCTTCTCAGCGGCGGCGAGCTCGCGACGGGCACGCTCGACGGCCTCGCTCGTCTCCTCGACGCCCGATTCCAGCCCTGCGAGCGCGTCCGCCGCTTCGGTTGCCTTGCGCTCGTTCTTCTCGACCGCCGCCTCGGCCTTCGCCACGGCCCGCTCGGCGCGCCGTCGCTCGACCGCGTTCGGCTTCGCCTTCGCGGGCTTGCGCGTCGCGGCCTCTCGCCTCGTCGCGCGTTTCCGAGATCCGCCACCGCTCCCCTGGCGCGTCGCGCGACGCGGCGGGTCGGCTTGGACGAGCTCGCCACCGAATCCGATCGCCTCCGCGTCGCGGGCCATCTTCCCGGCGAGGAAGTCCTCTCGCAGGTCGGCGTCGCGGGCGGCGGCGCGAATCGTGTCGCGAGCCCGGTCGAGCATCCCCGCCCCGAGCTCACCCTCGGAGCGGATCGCTCCGAGCAGCGCCTCGATCGCGTCGGTCTCGCCGCGCATCGCGTCGCGCAGGCCGCTCGCGTCGCCGTCCTCGATCGCCTCCTGCTGCGCGACCCCGAGCTCCTCGCCCGCCTCGACGACGGCGGCGGCGAGGTTCGGTTCCGCGCGGACCGCGCGGTTCACCGCCGCCGCGGGAACGCTCGGCTTGCGGAGCGCCTTGACCTCGTCGGCCCGTTCCCGGTCGCCGCCGGAGCGAAGTCGCTTCGCGAGCGAGTCCCGGGCGCCCACGAAGTCCTCGGTCGCCAGGCCGTAGAGCTCCGCGGCGGTCTCGACCTCGGGCGTCTGCCGCTTCGCCGCCATCGTGCTGTCCGAGCGTACGGATCGGCGCCCCGAGGCGATTTCTGTCGCGCGCATCGGAAGTGTGCGGGCGCCGCGTCCGGATAGGCTGCCCGGTCCATGGCGCAGACCAATCTGATCCTCCTCGGCCCGCCCGGCTCCGGCAAGGGAACCCAGGGCGAGCGCCTGACCGACGACCTCGAGCTCCCGTACTGGGCCACCGGCGACATCCTCCGCGCCGCGGTGCGCGAGGGCACGGACGTCGGCAAGGAGGCCCAGCGCTACATGGACGCGGGCGATCTCGTCCCCGACGAGGTCATCGTCGGCGTCATCGCCGAGCGGATCGACGGCCCGGAGGGCCGCGACGGCTTCATCCTCGACGGCTTCCCGCGCACGCTGGGCCAGGCGGAGGCGCTCGACGAGAAGCTCGGCGAGCTCGGCACCCGGCTCTCGCGCGTGATCCTGATCGACGTCTCCGACGAGGAGGTCGCCCGGCGCCTCGGCGGCCGCCGCGTCTGCCCGAACGGACACGTCTTCCACGTCGAGTTCTCACCGCCCGAGAAGGAGGGCGTCTGCGACGTCTGCGGCGAGGAGCTCTACACCCGCGACGACGACAAGCCCGACGTCATCGAGCACCGGCTCAGCACCTACCACGACAAGACCGAGCCGCTCGTCGCCTACTACGAGGACAAGGGCCTGCTCGTCCGAGTCGACGGCACCCTGCCCCCCGACGAGGTCGCCGAGAAGATCTCGCGGGTTCTGGCTACGGAGCGAATGGAGTCGGACGTCTAGACGGTCGGCGGAGGCGCCTGGCGGCGTCATCGGCCGGTCGTGTGCGGCGCACACTTCCCGGCCTGCTTCCCCGCAAGTCACCCTCCGGCGACCGACTCGATCCACGCCGCGCGAGTGCCTCGAGACGGGGCTTAGACTGAGCCGCAGATGTATCGCGGCGGGATCATCAAGAAGTCTCCGGAGCAGATCGAGGAGATGGCGGTCGCGGGAGCGGTCCAGGCGCGGTGCCTTCAGATGCTGCGCTCGAAGGTCCGGCCCGGCGTCACCACGGCGCAGCTCGACGCCGCGGCCGAGAAGTTCATCCGCGCTCGCGGCGGCGAGCCCTCGTTCCTCGGCTACCACGGCTTCAGCGGCTCGATCTGCGCGTCGCCGAACTCGATGGTCGTCCACGGGATCCCTGGCCCCTACGCGCTCAAGCGCGGCGACCTGATCTCGATCGACGTCGGGGTCACGAAGGGCGGCTGGGTCGCCGACGCCGCGATCACCGTCCCGGTCGGCGCGGTCAGCGAGACCGCCGAGCAGCTGCTCGAGACGACCGAGGCCGCGCTCCACGCGGGGGCCGCGCAGGCCGCCCCCGGCAACCACCTGTCCGACATCTCGCACGCCGTCCAGGAGCGCACGGAGCGCGACGGCTTCTCGATCATCCGCACGCTCGTCGGCCACGGCGTCGGGCGCGACATGCACGAGGATCCGCAGGTGCCCAACTACGGCAAGCCCGGGCGCGGCCCGAAGCTCGAGCCGGGCATGGTCATCGCGATCGAGCCGATGGTCAACGTCGGCGGCCCCGACGTCCGGATGGGCCAGGACGGCTGGTCGGTCTACTCGGCCGACGGCTCGCTCGCCGCACACTTCGAGTTCACGGTCGCCGTGACCGAGGACGGGCCGCGGATCCTGACTCCGTGGCACCTCGATCCCTGAACCTCCGGCGCCTGCGGATCGCAGTTCCCCTCGTCGCGCTCGCGGCGCTCCTCGCGCCCGCGCACGCCGCCGGCGGAGAGCCGACGGGCGCCGGGTCGGCGTGGGTCTGGTCCTGGGGCGAGCCCGGGCAGGGTGCCGAGGAGGCGGCCGCCGGGCTCGCCGACCGGGTCGAGGCCGAGGGCCTCGACCGCGTCGCCCTCAACGTCCAGGCGGGCTTCGATCGGCGCGCCGAGGCGGCGATCGCCGCGCTCGGCGCCCGAGGCGTGGCGGTCGAGGCGCTCGCCGGCGAGCGCGACTGGGGCAGCCGCGGCCGCGCCGACATGCTCGCGTTCGTCCGCGCCGCGCGCGCCTACGACCGCGCGGCGCCGGAGGGCTCGCGGCTCGCCGGCATCCACCTCGATGTCGAGCCGTGGGGCATGGGGCGCTGGGAGCGCGACGGCGCGCGCCTGCTCCGCGACTACCTCGAGTCGATCTCGCGGGCGCGTCGTGTCGCCGGGCCGCTGGCGCTCACGATCGACATCCCGCTCGCCTTCGAGAGCACGCCGTCACCGCGCGGCTCGCGGGAGCGAAACGCCGCCGCCGAGGCGATCAGGCGTGCCGATGCCGCGGTGCTGATGGACTACCGCGATGACGCCGGGCGCGCGATCGTCGATGGCCGCCGCGAGATCCGGATCGGAGCGCGCCTCGGCCGTGAGGTCTGGATCGGTCTCGAGACCGCACCGGCGGTGGGGGAGCCCGAGTCGATCACGTTCTTCGAGGAGGGCCGGGCGGCGCTGGCGGACGCGATCGCGGCGATCGCGGGCCGGTTCGGGGGCTCCGAGGCGTTCGGCGGCGTCGTCGTTCACCACCTGGGGTCGCTCAGCGGGCTGGATCCCTGACGGGGCCCCGCATCTACACCGTCGCCCGGCGGATTGCGTGCTACCATCCTTGGTCGGCCGAAAGGCCTCCGTTCGCGCGCGTCCGCCGTCCGATTCCTGGGACGGCCGGGCATTTCCCCCCGAGAAATCGATCGATATGCGGCGCGTGTGCGCCGGAGGAGCCGATGAAGGTTCGAGCCTCAGTCAAGCCGATGTGTGAGCGCTGCCGGATCATCCGCCGGCGCGGCCGCGTGCTCGTCATCTGCTCGAACCCGCGCCACAAGCAGCGCCAGGGCTAGCGCGGCACCTCTCAAGGCTTAAGACCAGGAGCGAAGTTTCACTAGATGGCACGCATCGCAGGAGTCAACATCCCGCTCAACAAGCGGGTCGAGGTCGGTCTCACCTACGTCTACGGGATCGGCGACTCGACCGCCCGCAAGATCATCGAGCAGGTCGGGGTCGACCCCGACACCTACGTCAAGGACCTCACCGACGACGAGGTGATCAAGCTCCGCGAGGCCGTCGAGTCGCACGAGGTCGAGGGCGACCTGCGCCGCGAGCGCTCGCAGAACGTCAAGCGCCTGTCGGAGATCGGCTCCTACCGCGGCCTGCGCCATCGCCGCGGCCTCCCGGTCCGCGGTCAGCGCACGAAGACCAACGCCCGTGGCCGCAAGGGCCCGAAGAAGATGAGCATCGCCGGCAAGCGCAAGCCGGGCAAGAAGTAGGAGCCTGACCAATGCCGCAGCCGAGAAGACAGCAGGGCAGAGGACGCCAGACGACGCGCCGTCGCGCGCGCAAGAACGTCCCGGTCGGCGTCGTCCACATCAAGACCTCTTTCAACAACACGATCGTCACGATCACCGACCCCGAGGGCAACGTCCTCTGCTGGGAGTCGGCCGGGTCGGTCGGCTACAAGGGCTCACGCAAGTCGACGCCGTTCGCCGCGCAGGTGACCGCCGACGCCGCGGCCCGCAAGGGCATGGAGCACGGCCTCGAGCGCGTCGAGGTGCTCGCCAAGGGCGCCGGCTCCGGCCGTGACACCGCGATCCGCTCGCTGCAGGCCGCCGGCCTCCAGGTCACGAACGTCAAGGACGTCACGCCGCAGGCCCACAACGGTTGCCGTCAGCCGAAGCGCAAGCGGGGTTAACGAAATGGCTCGAGACACCGGATCGCAGTGCAAGCAGTGCCGCCGCGAGGGCCAGAAGCTGTTCCTCAAGGGCGAGCGTTGCCTGACCGACAAGTGCGCCGTCGAGCGCCGCTCCTACCCGCCGGGTGACCACGGCCGCGCTCGCCTGCGCCCGTCCGAGTACCGCCAGCAGCTGCGCGAGAAGCAGAAGGCGCGCCGCTTCTACCAGGTGCTCGAGCGCCAGTTCCGCAACTACTACGAGAAGGCCGCCGCCCAGCAGGGCGTGACGGGTGAGAACCTGTTGCGGCTGCTCGAGCGGCGCTTCGACAACGTCCTCGTCCGGCTCGGCTTCGCCGCCTCGCGGCGCCAGGCCCGCCAGATGATCACCCACGGTCACTGGATGGTCAACGGCAAGCGCCTCGACATCCCGAGCTACCAGGTCCGCCCCGACGACGTGATCACCTTCAAGACGGATTCGAAGGGCATCGACGTCGTCCGCGAGGCGACCGAGCTGACCGCCGCGGTCCCGGCCTGGCTGCAGGCCGACCACGACGCGGTGACCGCGAAGATCCTCCGCCTCCCAGAGCGAGACGACATCGTCGCCCCGATCGACGAGCAGCTCATCGTCGAGCTCTACTCGAAGTAGGCGACCGGCTCGCGGGCGCGCCACCCGCGAGCTTCTGATGAGAGCAGCAGCGCACCTTTCACCCCGCACCCCGAAGCGAAGAGGTTTCCCGAGATGACCAGCACCCTTTCCGAGTTCCAGGCCCCCAAGATCGCCAGCGAGTCGGTCAACGACAACCGCGGCACGTTCGTCGTCGAGCCGCTCGACAAGGGCTTCGGCTACACGTTCGGCAACTCGCTTCGCCGTGTGCTGCTCTCCTCGCTCGGCGGCGCCGCGATCAAGTCGGTGCGAATCGAGGGCGTCTCGCACGAGTTCTCGACCATCGAGGGGATCAAGGAGGACGTCACCGACATCGTCCTCAACCTCAAGGAGGTCGTCATCCGGATGCACACGGATGCCGACGAGGTCGAGGCCCCGCTCGTCCAGACGGGCCCCGGCGAGATCACCGCGAAGGACATCGACCTGCCCGCCGGCGTCGAGGTCCTCAACCCCGACGCCCCGATCGCGACGCTCGAGAAGCGCACGAAGCTCGAGATGTACCTGACGATCGGCAAGGGTCGCGGCTACTCGCCCGCCGAGGACAACAAGTCCGAGGACCAGCCGATCGGCGTCATCCCGATCGACTCGATCTTCTCGCCGATCCGCCGCGCCGCCTACGAGGTCGACTCGGCCCGTGTCGGTCAGCGCACCGATTACGACAAGCTGTCGCTCGAGGTCGAGACCGACGGTTCGATCGAGCCGGGCTCGGCGGTCCGCGAGGCGGCCGAGATCCTGATCCAGTCGCTGGCGATCTTCACCGACGCCGACCGCGTCGAGGAGCTCACCGCGCGCGACTCGGTCGGCGACATCGACGCCGGCTTCGCCCCGGTGCCCCAGTCGGCCGGCGACGAGCGCCTGATCGAGGAGCTCGAGATCGGCGTCCGTGCCTACAACTGCCTCAAGCGCGCCGGCATCCAGACCGTCGGCGACCTCGTCCAGCGCTCGGAGTCCGAGCTCAACGCGATCCCGAACTTCGGCAAGCGCTCGACCGACGAGGTCAAGGAGGCCCTGACCACGCTCGGCCTCGGCCTCCGCGACGAGTAGTCAGTCGACCCCGGCCCGCTAACCTCCGACGCCGCCATGCGCCATTCCAAGCAGAGAAACAAGCTCAGCCGTGACACGGCACACCGCCGCGCGCTGATGCGCAACCTCTGCCGCGAGGTGATCGAGCACGAGCGGATCAAGACGAGCCAGGCCAAGGCCAAGGCCGTCAAGCCGAAGCTCGAGAAGCTGATCACCCTCGCGCAGCGCGGCGACCTGCACGCGCGGCGCCAGGCGATGGCCGAGCTCGGCCACGACCGCTTCCTCGTCTACAAGCTCTTCGAGGAGATCGCACCGCGCTACGCGGAGCGGCCGGGCGGCTACACGCGGATCGTCAAGCTCGGCCCGCGCCGCTCGGACTCGACCGAGATGGTCTTTCTCGAGCTGGTCTAGCTCCCGCTGAGCGCGTCGCTCGCCTCGACGAGCTCGGCGCGCATGTTCGACTCCATCATCCGCAGCGCTGCGTCGCCGAGGTCGTCTTCGATCGGGACGACCGCGTTACTCGCGACGCTGACGGGAACTCCGCGCATGTAGGCGTCGAGCGCCGTGTAGAGAATGCACTGCTCGGTCACCTGGCCGGCCAGGACGAGACGGTCGATCTCGTGGACTTTGAGCAGCTCGTCGAGCGCCGAGCCGTAGAACGCGCTGTGGCGGACCTTCTGCACGAACAGCGAGCCCTTGCGCGGGAGGAGCGGCTCGACGAGCTCGGGGTGCTCGCCCTGCATCGCGGCCTCGCCGATGTCCTTCGATGTCGCCGTGAAGTCCTGGTGGTTGTCGTTGACGTAGACGAGCGTGGCTTCGTCGGACTCGAGGGCCGCGTCGATCAGGCCTGAGATCGGCTCGATCCGGTCCTTCGCGTGCTCGGCGAGGGGCTCGGCGTCCTCGTGGTCGTAGGGGTTCAGCATGTCGATGACGAGTACTCCGAGGCGGGACATGCGGGCGCGGTTTCCCGCTCGAGAGCAGCCCAATCGCCGTCCGGGCGCCGGCGCCCGAAACCCCGTCCTGGGGGGATCCGGGGCCCGGATACGGGTAAGAATCCCAGCCGTGGACTTCCGCAACCTCTATGCCCAGGGCTTCGCTCGCGTCGCGGCCTGCACGCAGCGGGTCGAGATCGGCGACCCCGAGGCGAGCGCGCGCGAGGTGCTGGCTCAGGCTCGCGCCTGCTCGGACGACGCGGTCGGGATCGCGGTGTTCCCCGAGCTCTGCCTGACCGGGTACTCGATCGAGGACCACCTGCTTCAGGATCCGCTGCTCGACGCCGCCGAGGCGGCCGTCGTCCAGGTGATCGAGGGCTCACGCGAGCTCGTGCCGCTGCTCTTCGTCGGCGTGCCACTACGGCTTCGCGGCCGGGTGTTCAACTGCGCCGCGGCGATCCACCGCGGCGAGCTGCTCGGCCTCGTCCCGAAGTCGTTCATCCCCGACTACCGCGAGTTCTACGAGCATCGCCAGATCGCATCGGGCGCCGGGGAGCGGGGGCATGTGAGCGTCGCGGGGCGGACCGTGCCGTTCGGCGCCGATCTCCTGTTCGAGGCAGGCGACGTGCCGGGTCTCGTGGTCCACGCGGAGATCTGCGAGGACCTCTGGGTGCCGGTGCCGCCGAGCTCGCGGGCGGCGCTCGCCGGCGCGACGGTCCTGCTGAACCTCTCGGGCAGCCCGATCACGGTCGGCCGCGCGGATGATCGCGAGCTGCTCTGCCGCGCACAGTCCTCGCGCTGCCTCGCGGCCT
Organism: Thermoleophilia bacterium SCSIO 60948; assembly: GCA_021496505.1. Classification (GTDB taxonomy): domain Bacteria; phylum Actinomycetota; class Thermoleophilia; order Solirubrobacterales; family 70-9; genus JACDBR01. The sequence goes on from CP053031.1 coordinate 459,849, forward strand.
ACGTCTACTCGGCCGCCGGCGAGGGCGAGTCGACGACCGACCTCGCCTGGGACGGTCAGACCAACGTGTATGAGGACGGGATCCGGCTCGCCGCCGGCGAGCGCTTCGCGGGCGAGGCGACGATCACCACCGCCGACGTCGACCTCGACCAGCTTCGCGCCGAGCGGATGCGGATGGGGACCTTCGACGACAGCCGCCGTGCCGAGGACGTCCACGCCGAGGACTTCCGGCGCGTCACCTTCAGCCTCGATCCGCCGTCCGGCGACCTGGGGCTGCGCCGCGAGCTCGAGCGCTTCCCGTTCGTGCCGTCGGACCCCGACCGCCTCGCCCAGGACTGCTACGAGGCCTACAACATCCAGGTCGCGGGGCTGATCCGCCGCCTCGACGCGATCGGTGGCGCGAAGGTCGTGATCGGAGTCTCCGGCGGGCTCGATTCGACCCACGCTCTGATCGTCGCCGCGCGGGCGATGGATCGCGCGGGGCGCCCGCGCAGCGACATCCTCGGCTTCACGCTGCCGGGGTTCGCGACCGGCGAGGAGACGAAATCGAACGCGGCGCGGCTGATGGAGACGCTCGGTATCACCGCCGCCGAGATCGACATCACCGAGACGGCGGAGCTGATGCTGCGCGAGATCGACCACCCCTATTCGCGCGGCGAGGAGGTCTACGACGTCACGTTCGAGAACGTCCAGGCCGGGCTTCGCACCGACTACCTGTTCCGGATCGCCAACCAGCGCGGCGGCATCGTCCTCGGGACGGGCGACCTGTCCGAGCTCGCGCTCGGCTGGGCGACCTATGGCGTCGGCGACCAGATGAGTCACTACAACGTCAACGCCGGCGTCCCGAAGACGCTCGTCCAGCACCTGATCCGCTGGGTCGCCAACTCGGACGAGTTCGAGCCCGAGGTCGGCGAGACGCTGCTCTCCGTCCTCGACACGGAGATCAGCCCGGAGCTCGTGCCCGGTGAGGAGCTGCAGTCGACCGAGGACTCGATCGGGCCGTACTCGCTGCACGACTTCACGCTGTTCCACGTCCTGCGCTTCGGCTTCCGGCCGTCGAAGATCGGTTTCCTTGCTTGGCACGCGTGGCGCGACGCCGCGGCCGGGGAGTGGCCGCCGAACTTCCCGGACGAGAAGCGCTCCGAATACTCCGAGCGCGAGATCCACGACTGGATGAAGCTGTTCCTCGAGCGCTTCTTCGCGTTCGCCCAGTTCAAGCGCTCGGCGCTGCCGAATGGGCCGAAGGTCTCGCACGGGGGCTCGCTGTCGCCGCGCGGCGACTGGCGCGCGCCCTCGGACTCCTCGGCCGCGGCCTGGTTGCGTGACCTCGAGCGCTGGACTCCCGAGGGCTAGCCTCGCCCGCGTGGCGAGCCGGCGCCTCGACATCTCATACGACGGATCGGGCTTCTCGGGCTGGGCTTCCCAGCCGGGCCGGCGGACCGTGCAGGGTGAGCTCGAGACGGCGCTCGAGACGGTGCTGCGCGAGCCGGTCGCGCTGACCGTCGCCGGGCGCACCGACGCGGGCGTCCACGCGCTGGGCCAGGTCGCAAGCTTCGACCTCGCCGGAGCCGTTCCGAGCGATCTCGCGTGGCGGCTCAACGGGCTGATCGGCGAGGACGTCGCGGTCCGAGGCGTGACCCGGGCGCCGGACGGGTTCGACGCTCGTCGCTGGGCGCGCTCGCGCTCCTACGTCTACCGGGTGCTCGCGGCGCCGCAGCGCGATCCTTTCGAGCGCGGGCGGGCGCTCTGGGTGTCCCGCCGGCTCGATCTCGATGCACTCGATCGTTGCGCCGCCGCGCTGCCGGGCGAGCACGATTTCACCGCGTTCACGCCGACGGAGACCGACCACGTCCGCTTCACGCGACGGATCTTTGCGGCGGGGTGGACGCGGTCGGCGCGTGAGGGCGGTTCGATCCTCGAGTTCAGGATCACCGCCGACGCGTTCCTGCGCGGCATGGTCCGCGCGCTGGTCGGCACGATGCTCGACGTCGCCGAAGGCCGGCGTGACACAGTGAGCTTCGAGCGGCTGCTCGCCGGCGCGCCGCGCTCGGAGGGTGGGCGGACGGCACCCGCGCACGGGCTCTATCTCGAGCGGATCGAGATGGGCGACGGTCCGACCGAGTGGGTAGGGGCGCCCCGGACCGAAATCGAGCAGCGATCCGAGGAGGAACGATGACTGACTTCACGCACTTCAATCTCGACGAGGTCAAGGACCAGGCGCCGGGCTTCGGGCTCGACGACTTCCAGGAGGCCCGGTTCGCGAACTCCGACTCCGACGCGAAGGACACCGGGTTCTCCATGTTCAGGATCAAGCCGAACCAGCGGCCCCCCTTCGCGCACCGGCACGAGGACGCGGAGGAGGTCTACCTGATCCTCGGCGGCTCGGGCCGGGCGAAGCTCGACGACGAGATCATCGAGCTCAAGCGGCTCGATGCGATCCGCGTCGCGCCGGGTGTCACCCGCGCCTGGGAGGCCGGGCCCGACGGCCTCGAGCTACTCGCCTTCGGACCGCGCCACGAGGGCGACGGCGAGATCATCCAGGGCTGGTGGACCGACTAGTCGGCGAGGACGTCGACCGGGCCTTCGACCCAGACCTTGACCCGGTCGCCCGGGTGCCAGGCGGGGAAACCGAGACGGCGACAGCGCAGCTCGCGGCCGGTGCGAAGACGCAGGCGGAGCATCTGGTCGTGACCGTAGAAGTGGCGCCCTACGACCTCGGCCTCGACCGCGCGTGACGGCCCCTCCATCCCGATCGCGAGCGACTCGGGGCGGATGGCGATCGCGACTCTGCCGCTGGTGCCCTCCGGCACCGAGATCGGTCCGAGGTCGGTCTCCGCGCGATGGCCGGTGACCTCGCCGTCGAGCAGCTCGACCTCGCCGAGGAACTCCGCCATCCAGCGGTTGACAGGTCGCGTGTAGACCTCCTCGGGCGTCCCCACCTGCTCGATCCGTCCGGCCCGCATGACCGCGACTGTCTCGGCCAGGCTGAGCGCCTCCTGCTGGTCGTGGGTCACGAACAGCGCGGTCACGCCCGCCTCGGAGAGGATCTCGCGGATCTCCTCGCGCAGGCGCTCGCGCAGGATCGCGTCGAGATTCGAGAACGGCTCGTCGAGCAGTACGAGCTCGGGTCGCGGCGCGAGCGCTCGGGCGAGCGCGACGCGCTGCTGCTGCCCGCCGGAGAGCTGGTGGACCGGCCGGTCGCGCTCGGCGCCGAGGCCGACGAGGTCGAGGACCTCCGCGATCCGGGCGGCGTCGGGGTTGCGCCCGAGCCCGTAGCCGACGTTGCCGGAGACGTCGAGGTGGGGGAACAGCGCGTAGTCCTGGAAGACCATCCCGATCCGCCGCTTCTCGGGCGGCGTCCACTTCGAGTCCGAGCTGACGACGCGGTCGCCGATCGTGATCTCGCCGGCGTCGGCGCGCTCGAGTCCCGCGATCGCGCGCAGTGCCGTCGTCTTGCCGCAGCCCGACGGACCGAGCAACGCGCAGATCCGCCCGGCGGGCACCTCGAGGTCGAGACCGTCGACCGCGCGCGTCTCGCCGAAGTACTTGCGAAGCCCGCTCACGCGCAACGCCGAGGCCGCTGCGGCGAGCTCGCCGCGCGCGGCGGCGGCGGGGTCTGTCGTGATCTCGGTCACGAGGCCACGGTACCTCGCTCGGAGAGCAGGTAGAGCGGGGGAGCGGCGATCGCGAGCAGGATCAGCGCCGGGATCGCGCTCGCCTCGTAGAAGCCGAACTGCGTCTGGCGCCAGATGTCGGTCGCGAGGGTGTCGAAGCCGGTCGGCGCGAGGATCAGCGTCGCCGGCAGCTCCTTGAGAGCGTGCAGGAAGACGAGCGCGGATCCGGCGAGGATCCCGCCGCGGACCAAGGGCACGGTCACCGTGCGAAGCACGGTCAGCGGCCCGCGGCCGAGGCCTCGCGCGGCCTCCTCGACCCGCGGTGAGACCTGCGCCAGCGAGGAGCCGATCGAGCCGATCGCGAGCGGCAGGTAGTGGATCGTCAGTGCGAAGATCAGCAGCGCGACGGTCTGGTAGACGAACGGCGCGGCGCGGGTTGCCGTGTAGACCATCGCCAGCGCGACGACGACTCCCGGCAGCGCGTAGCCGGCGTAGCCGCAGCGCTCGATGAACCGGGTCAGCGGGTTCGGGAAGCGACCGGCGAGCACGGCGACGACGAGTGCCGCGACGGTCGCGATCAGCGCCGCCCAGAAGCCGGTGAGGATCGAGTTGCCGGCGAACCCGGCCACGGCGCCGAGCGTCGTCGATCCGTCGTCGATCCCCTGCGTCGCCCAGTAGACGAGGACGCCGACCGGCATCACGAGGGCGATCGCGACGACCGCCGAGCAGAGCCCGAGGGCTGGCCAGCGCCAGCGGCCGAGCGCCACCGGCGTCGCGGGCCGGGCCGATCCGGGGCCGAGCCGGTGCAGCGCGTGGCGGTTTCGCAGCCGCGAGGCGACCCAGAGTCCGATCACCATCAGCACGACGAGGACCGTCCCGAGCGCGGCGGTCTCGACGCGGTCGAAGGCCGAGGAGTAGGCGACGTAGATCTCGGAGGTGAACGAGTCGAAGCGCAGGATCGAGACGGCGCCGAAGTCGCTCAGCACGTAGAGCGCGACGAGCAGCGCACCGGCGGCGATCGGCGGCCAGAGTTGCGGCAGGACGATCGTGCGGAAGACCTCGCGCGGCGAGCGCCCCATCCCGCGGGCCGCCTCCTCGAGCTGCGGGTCGAGTCGCTTCAGCGTGCCGCGGACCGGGATCAGGATCAGCGGATAGGTGAACAGGCTGAGCACGATCCAGGCCCCGGTGAAGCCGTAGACCGACGGCAGCGAGCCGGCGCCGATCGCGTCGGCGAGCAGCCCCTGGGGGCCGAGCGCGGCGACGAAGAGGTAGGCGCCGACGTAGCTCGGGATCACCAGCGGCAGCGTGCAGAGCGTCGCCCAGAGGCGCCGGCCCGGTAGGTCGGTGCGGACGGTCAGCCAGCCGAGCGGAACCGCGATCACGATCGCCGTTGCGACGACGGCCGCGACGAGCGCCAGCGTCCGCACGAGGATCCCCGCGACGCGGCTCGAGAACGCCGCCGACAGCGCATCGCCGATCGCGCCCGCATCGACGATGAGCAGGTAGAGGGCGGGCAGCACCGCGGCGAGCGCGACGAGGATTCCGAGCGCCGTCAGCACGAGCGGCGGCCGCGCGGCCATCGACCGGCGGGCCGGCGGGGCCTCGAACCCGGCGTCGCCGAGGCTCTGGGTGCCGGCCTCCATACGCGCAGCTGCCGGGCGGCGCCTAGAGCGCCCCGGTCTCCTCCATCAGCTCGACGGTCTGCTGGAGCTCGGCGAGGTCGAGCGGCTCGGACGGCGGCGCGGGGATCTTCGCGAGCGGCAGCTCGAGCGAGGGGTCGCGCTTGACCCCGGGCACCAGCGGATACTCCTTCGAGCTCGTCGTGAAGAAGCTCTGCGACTCGTCGTTCAGCATGAACCTGACGTAGTCGAAGGCCTCCTCCTTGCGATCGGAGCCCTCGAGGACGCCGATCGTCGTCAGCAGCACGGTCGAGCCGAGCCCCTGCTTCGGGTAGAAGAGCTCGACGGGGTAGTCGTCGCCCTCCTGGGCGATGGCCTGAGCCACGTAGTAGTGGTTGATCAGCCCGGCGTCGATCTCGCCGTTGGCGATCGCGTCGCGGAGCGCGACGTTGTTCGGGTACGCCGTCACGCCGTTGTCGACCATCCCCTGGAGGAAGTCGCGGGCGGCCTCGTCGCCGTAGGCGAGCCTGACCTGCGTCATGTACTCCTGGAACGAGCCCGTGATCGGCGCCCAGCCGACGCGGCCCTCCCATTCCGGTTCGGTGAAGTCGAGCGGGTTCTCGGGCAGATCCGCGGGGGAGAGGACGTCGGAGTTGTAGGCGACGGTCCGCGCGCGACCGGTCACGCCGACCCAGCGCCCCTCGGGGTCGCGGTACTCGGGCGGGACCATCTCGAGGACGTCGTCAGGCAACTCGGCGAGCAACCCGGCGTCCTCGACCGCGCCCATCGCCGGGAACTCCTGGGCGAAGAACGCGTCGGCCGGCGAGTTCTCACCCTCCTCGACGATCTGCGCGCCGAGGTCGGCCGAGGCTGCGTAGCGGACCTCGACGTCGGTGTCGGAGTCGGCCTCGTAGGCATCGTTCGCGCCGCCGAGCGCGGCTGCGATCCGGCCCGAGTAGAGCGTGATCCCCTCGGTCTCCGGCTCGCCTTCGCCCCCGCCCGCGTTCTCCGTTCCGAAGCCGCAGCCGGCGCCGATCGATACCGCGAGCAGCAGGCCGGCGAGCAGCGGCAGGAGCGGGATTCGATGTCGGAGAGGTCTCATCGGCCGGAGGGCGGCGCCGGGCGCGGCGCGGATAATCGACGCGGGTCCTTAGGGCGACCTAACTCTAGGGCTCTCGGGCTCCGAACAGGGTGCGAACGTCGCTTGAGCATGCGAGGCTGACGCGCCATGCGTAGCTCGCCCGCACCGCTGGTCGCGCTTCTCGTGACGACCTCCGTCGCGCTGCTGGCCGTCGCCTCGCTCGCTCTTCCCGGCGCACCCGGCTACGACGCCTGGGCCTGGCTCATCTGGGGCCGCGAGCTCGCGTCCGGCACGCTCGACACCAGCGCCGGCGCGTCGTGGAAGCCGCTGACCTCGCTGATCGCCGCGCCACTGTCCCTGCTGGGTGACGAGGCGCCCGACGTCTGGCTCGTGATCGCCCGGATCGGCTGGATCGGAGCCGTGGTCCTCGCGGGCGAACTCGCCCGGCGCCTCGCCGCCGACGTGCTTCGCCTCTCGGCCGCTCCCGCGATCGGGGCGGCGCTGCTCGCCGCGCTCGGCGTCGCGATGATCGGCGACGCGTTCACCTCCTGGCCGCGCCAGGCGCTGCTCGGGCTCTCCGAGCCGCTGCTGGTCGCGCTCGTCCTGCTCGCCGCCGAGCGTGAGCTGGCCGACCGGCGCACAGCGGCGATCGTCGTCGCCTGGATCGCCTGCCTGGTCCGACCCGAGGTCTGGCCGTTCTTCGCGCTCTACCTGCTCTACGCCGTCACGGCGCGGCGCCGTGCCGGCAAGCGGCTCGGCGGCGTCGTAGCGGCGCTGGTCGCCCTCGCCGCCCTCGCCGGGCTCTGGTTCATCCCCGACCTCGTCGGATCCGGGGACGCACTCGAGGGCGCCCTGCGCGCCCGCGACGCCAGCGGCCCCCCGGTCGGCGAGTTCTTCGAGGCGATCGGCCGCGGGCTCGCGCTCGCGATCCCCGCGCTCTGGATCGGGGCGCTCGCAGCCCTGTACGCCGAGCGCCAAGAGGCGACCGAGAGCTCGCGAGCGGTGCGCCTGGGCAGGATCGAGCTCGGGCCGGTGGCCCTGCTGGCGCTCCTGGCCGCCGGCTGGGTCGGTGTCGTCGCGGCGATGGCGGCGGGCGGGTATCCCGGACTTCCGCGCTTCATGGCGCCGGCCGGCGCGATCGCCTGCGTGCTCGGCGGCTGCGGGATCGCCTGGCTACTGGCCGCGGGCGGCCGGACGCCGATGCGCCTCGCCGGTGGAGCCCTGATGGTCGCCACGCTCGCGCTGGCCGTCCCGCGGGCGATCGAGTTCGGCGACGAGGTCGAGCGCGCCGAGACCGTCGCCGAATCGAACGCGAGCCTCGACAGGCTCACCACGACCCTCGAGCGCGTCGACCGCGATTGCGGGCGCGTCACGACGACCGACTTCCTCTACCTGACGGCGATCTCCTGGCGACTCGAGGTCTCGCCGTCACAGGTCGAGCTCAGGCGCCGGCCACCGGTCGGGCGGACCGGTCTCGTGTCGAGCGACGTGACCGCGACGCCGCGCGAGCTCCGCGATGCCGGCGCGCGCCCGATCGCGCTGGCCGGGCGCTGGGGCGTCTACGCGATCGACTGCGCGACGCGCTCGCGCTCGTCGTCGAGCTCGCCGGACTCGGGTGGCCGCGGCGGGCGCAGGTAGGGCTGCTCCGGGTCGGCGGCGTCCTCGCCGGGCCGCTCCTCCTCGTGATAGACGCTGTCGGCGTTGACCGCCCAGATGTCGTGGCCGGCTCCATCGAGTTGGTTCTCGACGGCGCGAATCGCGGTCAGCATCGAGTGATCGGAGTTGTTGTAGCGGTGTAGGCCGTTGCGGCCGACCTGCTGCAGGTTCGGGATCCGGTCGAGCCAGGCGCGGATCGTCGCGACGCGCTCGGAGTAGTCGGAGTCGTAGATCGGATAGGCGGCGGGGACGCGGACGACGTGCCCGCCGACGACGCGCTCGCGATCGACGAGACCGAGCCGGGCGATCTCCGCGGTCGCGAGCTCGATCAGCTCCGCGTCGGGCCGCGACCAGATCGGGTCGGTCTTGAAGCAGAAGTACTCGAGCCCGAGGCAGGAGCGCCCCGCCTCGGGGACCATCGCCGGGCTCCAGGCGCGGAAGTTCTGGATCCGCCCGACCTCGACGCCCGGCTCGTGGACGTAGATCCAGTTGTCGGGGAACGGCTCGGCGCCGTCGACGATGAGCGCGACGGTGATGAAGTCGCGGTAGTGCAGGCCGCGCGCGGCCGCCAGCGTCTCCGGGGCGACCCCCGGGCTCGCCATCTCGACCGTCGCCCGCAGCGGCAGCGAGGAGATCACCCCGCCGGCTGCGATCGACTCGCCGCCCACCTCGACCGAATGCAGGTGATCGCCGATCCGAAGCCGCTCGACCGGGGCACCGGTGCGAACCTCGCCGCCGAGCGACTCGATCTCCGCCGCCATCGCCTCCCACATCTGGCCGGGGCCGAGTCGTGGGTAGAGGAAGCGCTCGATCAGGCTGCGGACCTCGCCGCCGTCGCCGGTTATCGCGGCGCGGACCGCGCGCGAGAACGACAGGTCGCGGATCCGCTGCGCCGCCCATTCGGCGCGGATCTCGGACGTCGGAACGCCCCAGACCTTCTCGGTGTAGGAGCGGAAGAAGAGCTCGAACAAGCGGCGGCCGAAGCGCGCGGTCACCCAGTCCTCGAACGTCTCCGCCTCGCCGCGTCGCGGTGTCAGCGATGCGCGGGCGTAAGAGGCACCGCAGCGCGCGAGCTCGCCCGGCCCGACTTTGCGCACGACGTCGCCGAGCGCGAGCGGATACTCGATGAAGCGCCCGCGCCAATGGATCCGGGACAGCCGCGGCCTTTCGAGCAACTCATCGCCGAGCACCTCGTGCCAGAGCGCCTCGACCTCGGCCGACTTGGTGAAGAACCGGTGCCCGCCGAGGTCGAAGCGGTAGCCGTCGCGCACGACGGTCCGCGCCAGGCCACCGACCTGCGAGTCGGCCTCGAGGACGAGCGGGCGAGCCCCTCGCCTCGCGAGCAGGAGCCCGGCCGTGAGCCCGGCGGGGCCCGCGCCGAGCACGATGGAGCGTTTTGGGGGGCGCGAGTTAGGCATACCTAAGACGGGGGTGGGATAATAGGGACACCCGTGAATCCCGAGGCGCCAATCTCGATCGTCGTTCCAGCGACCGACGACCCGCCCACCCTCGACCGCTGCCTCGCCGCGATCGAGACGGCACGGCGCGAGGGCGATGAGCTGATCGTCGTCGACGGACCCCTCGACGGCGGTCCGGCGGCGGCGCGCAACCGCGGCGCCGCGCGCGCGAGCACCGGCGCCCTCGCGTTCGTCGACGCCGACGTGGTGCTCGCTCCCGACGCGCTCGACCGGCTGCGCAGGGCGCTCTCCGAACCCGGCGTGGACGCCGTCTTCGGGAGCTACGACGCCTCGCCGGAGGCCCCGGGACGTGTCTCGAGGTTCCGCAACCTCCTGCACCACCACGTCCACTCCGACGCCGCCGGCCCGGCGACGACCTTCTGGGCCGGCCTCGGTGGCGTGCGCCGTGACGTCTTCGAGCGCAGCGGCGGATTCGACGCCGAGCGCTACCCGGTCCCGTCGATCGAGGACATCGAGCTCGGGATGCGCCTCAGCTCCGATGGCGCGCGGATCGAGCTGCGACCCGAGATCCAGGGCACCCATCTCAAGGCGTGGACGCTGCGCTCGTTCCTCGCGACCGACCTGCTGCGGCGAGGCGTTCCATGGGTCGCGCTGCTGCGCCGCCGTGGCGTTGGATCGGGCGCGCTCAACCTCGGGGTTCGCCACCGCGCGGGCGCGCTCGCGTCGGTCCTCGCCGCGTTCGCCCTTGTGGCGCGGCGACCACGGATCTTGCTCATCGCCCTCACCGGGCAGGTTCTGCTCCACCTACGTTTCTACGCGTTGCTGGGTCGCCGGGGTGGCCCGGGGCTGGCCGCCGCCGGGGTCGCGCTGCACGCGCTCCACAATCTCGCCGCGGCGGCTTCCGTGCCGCTCGGAGTGCTTGCGGCGCGTCGCGATAGGGAGGATCGATGAGTCCCGCGATCAGGATCGGCATCTGCGGTTGCGGCCGGCTCGCCGAGCACGGCTATCTGCCGGCGCTGCGCGAGCTCCGCGACGTCCGCGTCGACGCTCTCGCGGACCCTGACCCGGAGCGCCTCGACACCCTCGCCCGCTCGCTCGAGCGCGGCCACAGCGCCCCGCGGCTCTACGCCGGGGCGGAGGAGATGCTGGCCGGCGGGAGGCTCGACGGGCTGATCGTCGCGACCCCGCCCGATCGCCACGTCGCCGACGCCCGCGCCGCCGCTGCGGCCGGGATCACCGCGCTCGTCGAGAAGCCGCCGGCCCGCGACCTCGCGGGCGCGCTAGCGCTGGCGGGCCTCGACCCGGTGCCGCTCGTCGCGTTCAACCGCCGCTTCTCGGTTCTCGGCGCGCTGCGCGATTCACTCGGGTCGGAGCGTCCCGACGGGCTGGAGCTCGACCTCGAGCTCGCCTACCGGCGACGCTCGTGGCGCGCCATCGACGTCCGCGACGACGCGCTGCTGGACATCGGCCCGCATCTGATCGACCTCGCGGGCTGGACCACCGGTCTCGCCGTGAGCGCCGTCCGCGCGACGCGCATGGAGCAGGAGCGAGCCGAGGTGGAGCTGCGGCTCGGCGGCGAGCGCGCGCTCGCCCGCCTCTCGCTCGCGACCGACTCACGCCACCGCGAGCGCGCGGTGGCGGTGCGAGACGGGCGTCGCGTCGCCGTGGCGCGCACGCCGGGTGCGCTGCGCGGCCTGATCGGCCGCGTCGCCGGTGCGCCCCACCCGCTCGTCTCGTCGCTTCGCGACATCACGCTGGCATACGCCGGCGTGCTGCGCGGCGCGGAGCGTGGGCGCCTGGCGAGCGTCGCCGAGGCGGCCAGGACGATGGCCGTGATCGACGCAGCGCGCAGCTCCGCGGAGTCCGGCGGATCGTGGACGGACGTCGAACGCGTGACGGCGCCCGAGGGCTCGACCCGACGGCGGAGGCGCCGCGCGGCGTGATCTGCGTCATCGGGTTCGACTCGCCGAGCGCGTCGGTGCTCGGCCGGATGCTGGACGCCGGGAGGCTTGCGGTCCTCGCCGAGCTGACGCGCCGCGGCCGGCGCGTAGAGCTCGCAACGCCGGCGAGCGAGTTCGCGGCGGGCGCGTTCTACAGCCTCTATTCGGGGCTCGAGCTCGCCGACCACGGGATCTTCTATCCCTTCCAGTGGGACGCGGCGGAGCAGCGGATCCGCTTCGCGAGCGAGCTCGAGGCGCCGCCGGCGGTCTGGGAGCGCCTCGCCGCGGCGGGTCGCAGGACGCTTGCGGTCGACCCCTACGAGGGTCGCGCGCCCGAGCTCGCCAACGGCGCCTTCGTCTCAGGGGTCGGGTTCACCGACCGCGTCGTGCTGCCGGGCTGGTCGCGTCCGGCCGACCTGGCGCGCGAGACGCGGCGCCGGCTCGGCAGGGCGCCCGACGTGACTGAGGTGTTCGGCACCCCTACGGCCTCGCGGCTCCTGCGCCTGCGCGAGGCGCTGCTCGCCGCACCCGACCGGGTCGCCGACGTCGCCTCGCACCACCTGAGCCGCGAGCGCTTCGACCTCGCCTGGCTCACCTTCAGCGCCTCGCATCTCGCCGGCCACCAGTTCTGGGATCTCTCGCAGCTCGACGAGGATCGGCTCTCGCCCGACGAGCGCGAGGCGATCGGCTCGGCGCTCGAGGAGATCTACGCGAGCGTCGATCGCGCGATCGGCCGCGTCCTCGACCTGCTCGGCCCGGAGGACTCGGTCGTGATCTGCTCGGCGGTCGGGATGGAGGTCAACACGTCACGCGCGGACCTGCTGCCCGGGATGCTCGAGGCCGTGCTCGCGGGCGGCCCGATCGAGCGTGACGAGTCAGGCGCGATCTGGCGGCTCCGGGGCGCCCTGCCCTCGGGCCTGCGGGCGTGGGTCGCCGATGCGCTGCCCGACCGCGTCGCGCTTCGCCTCGCGGCGGGTCTGGAGCTTCGCGGGGTCGACTGGTCGCGGACCGAGGCGTTCGCCCATCCGGCCGACAACCAGGGCTACGTGCGGCTCAACCTGCGCGGCCGCGAACGCGACGGGATCGTCGACCCGGCGGACGCTGAGGCTCTCTGCGAGCGGATCGCGAATGGGCTCGCGAGCTTCCGCGATCCCGGCGGCGAGCCGTGTGTCGAGTCGGTCGAGCGCACCGCCGATCTCCACCGCGGCCTCCACTCGGACCGTCTCCCCGACCTCGTCGTGCGCTGGACCGACTCGCCCGCCACTCGGCTCGAATCGGTCAGTTCGGAGAGCTTCGGCGAGGTCCGGCGCCAGGGCGGCGGCTCGGGCCGCTCGGGCAACCACACCGGTGGCGACGCATGGGCCGTCGCGGTTCCGGGGTCCTCAGCCACCCTCGCCGATCCCTCCCGCGCGCCGCGCCTCGTCGACGTCGCCGCGACCGTCTGCGAGCTCACGGGCACCTCACGCGCCGGCCTCCCCGGCGAGCCGCTGCTCACCTCCCGCGCCTGAGGCTCCCCGCGAGGGCTCGCATCTCGTCGCTGCGGCCCTGAGCAGACGTACGGGCGCCGTGGCGAGGAAGCAGGGAACGCCGCGTGCTCTGCACGCAAGCGACCGATGACGCAGCCAGGGCGTTCGCAGGTCTGCTCAGCCGCTCTGTTGTGTCGGGCGGATGAGCACTTCGTTGATCGCGACGCGGCGCGGCGCGGTGACGATGTAGAGCAGGGCGTCGGCGATGTCGCCCGCCTCGAGGATCTCGACGCCCTCGAAGCGCTTCTCCGTCGCCTCGCGAACGCCGTCGCGGTTGTGGCTGATCAGCTCGGTCGCGACCGCCCCCGGCTCGATCAGCGAGACCCGCACGTGTGCGCCCGCGAGCTCCTGGCGAAGCGCCTCGGAGAACGCGCCGACTCCGTGCTTCGTCAGGTTGTAGACGGCGGAGTTCGCGTTCGCGCGGCGGCCGGCGACGGAGGAGACGTTGACCATGTCGGCGACGCCGCGCGGCCCGTCCTCGGCCGCCTTGACGAGATGGGGGAGTGACGCGTGCGCGACCCACATCAACCCCTTCACGTTGATCTCGACCATCCGCTCCCACTCCTCGAGCGGAGCCTCCAGCGCCGGCCCGAGCAACATCTGGCCGGCGTTGTTGAAGACGGTGTCGAGGCGCCCGAGCTCGGAGACGACGTGCTCGACGGCGTCGATCGAGGCCTGCTGGTCGGTGACGTCGAGCTCGATCGCGAGCGCCTTGCCGCCCGCGCCCTCGATCCGCGAAACGACGTCATCGAGGCGCTCCTTGCGCCGCGCCGCGACTGCGACCGTCGCGCCGCGCTCGGCGAGCGCGATCGCACCCGCCTCGCCGATCCCGCTGCTCGCGCCCGTGACGAGCGCCACCGTTCCTTCGAGGCTCTCAGCCATTCCAGGTTCCTTCCATAGGGTTCCGCGAAGTCCAGGGTTTCCGGTTTCCTGCGACGCCGAGGACGAAACGACGATGGAAGGAGGCGCGATGTCGATGAAGCAGGCCCTGAGCGCCGTGACGCTCGGCGTGAGCGACCTCGCGCGCGCCAGGCACTTCTACGAGGCGCTCGGGTGGACGGTCCACACCGAGGTCTCGGAGACCGTCTTCTTCCAGGCCAACGGCTTCGCCCTCGTGCTCTGGGACCGCGCGAAGCTCGCCGCCGACAGCGGGGTGGAGGACGCCGGCGGCTGGGGTGGGGTCACCCTCGCCCACAATGTCGGGTCTCCGGGCGAGGTCGATGATCTGCTCGCGGCGGCCGAGCGCGCCGGGGGAGCGGTGACGCTGAAGGGCGCGGCGACCGACTGGGGCGGGTACCACGGTGCGTTCACCGACCCCGAGGGTCACGCCTGGGAGGTCGCCCACAACCCGTTCTGGACCCTCTACGACGACGGTTCGACGAGCCTCGACGAACCGCAGTAGAGGAAGGGCTCGCCCCGCCGCGGTGGCGATGCCGAGCGCCGCCTGACGAAACGCACCGCAGCGGTGACGAGCGTCAGCCGTCCCCCGGAACCCTGTCTATCCCCGGTTCCGCGCCTCGATCGCTTCGGCCAGCGCTCCGCCGGCGGTCGCCAGCTGGGCCGCGAGGAGCAGCGCCGAGACCGCCGGCCCCTCGCGCCGTCCGGCCCCCATGAGCTCGCGCCAGAACCCGGGCGGGGCCGGGTGCCGTCCGTGGCCGGCGCGCCGGTAGCGCGCCCCTCCGCGGCCGTAGCCCCACTGCTGGCGCAGGAAGCCGCGGAGCGTGACCGCGGGTGAGTGGACGATGAGGGCCCGCGGCTCGTAGCCGATCGCGATCCCGGCGGCCGCGAGGCGCTCGCACCAGTCGCGATCCTCGCCAGCCGCCGACGGGAAGCTCTCGTCGAACTCGACCCGCTCGAGGACGCGGCGCCGCAGCGCGAGGTTGCACGACGGCGCGAAGCCGACCCGGGCGCCCAGTGAGCGCAGCGTGCCGAGCAGCAGCGAGTTCGTGATCGCCTGTCCGGCGCGGAGCGGAGCCCGAGCTCCCTGCGGGCTCACAGTCCGGCCCGCGACCACCTCGCGGCCCGCGTCGAGCGAGCGCAGCATCCGCTCCGCCCACCTCGGGGCGGGCTCGCAGTCGTCGTCGCAGAACATCACGACCTGGCGCGAGGACGCCCGCGCCCCCGCGTTTCGCGCCGCGGCCGGTCCCGATCCGCCGAGTCTGAGCAACTCCGCGCCGTGGCGCGCCGCGACCGCGCCGACGGCCGCCGCGTCGCTCGAGCCGTCATCGGCGACGACGAGCGCGAGGCGCTCACCGATCCCGTCCGCGCTCGCGCGCAACGCGGCGAGGCAACGCCCCAGAGCCTCGGGCCGGTCGCGCGTCGGGACGACCGCGCACGCGTCAGATGCGAGCGCGGCCAAATCGAGGCGTTTGGGCCGCAGATCCGTCATACGCACCGGGATTCTCGCGACTCCTTCACATGATGAAGACCCTCGGCCCACCCGGCCCGACCGTAGAATCACGACCCGTATGAGGGTCCTGATCACGAACGACGACGGCATCGACGCCGAGGGCATCCAGGCGCTGCGGCTCGCCCTGCGCGAGATCGAGGAGATCGAGACGATCGTCGTCGCGCCGGCCTTCAACCAGTCGGCGACCGGGCGCAGCATCACCACGCGCTCGCCGATGTGGGTCGAGGAGGTCACCTTCGACGACGGCGACGTCGGCTTCTCGGCCGAGGGAACCCCGGTCGACTGCGTCCGCTTCGCCGAGCACGGGCTGATCGGTGAGCGCCCCGACCTGATCGTCTCGGGCATAAACCACGGCGCCAACCTCGGCGACGACGTCACGTATTCGGGGACCGTCGCCGCGGCGCTCGAGGGCATCGTCCTCGGCATTCCCGCGATCGCGCTCTCCCAGCAGTCGGTCGCGGGCAACATGGGGTGGCAGTCACGCCCGAGCCTCGACTTCGGCGTCGCGGCGGGCCTCGCGCACGAGCTCGTCCGCCGCCACCTCACCGACCCGCTGCCGAGCCGCACGCTGCTGAACGTCAACTGCCCCGCCGGCGAGGTCGACGGGATCGAGGTGACGCGCCTCGGCCGCCGGCGCTACAACGACGAGCTCGAGCAGGTCGACTCCGACGGCGACTCGCGCAAGCGCTACCGCCTCTACGGATTCGAGCCGTCGTTCGAGGACGAGCCCGGGACCGACCTCGCCGCGATCGCCCGCGGTCGCGCATCGCTCACCCCGCTGCACTTCGACCTGACCGATGCCGAGAGCCTCGAGGTGCTCGCCGAGTGGGATCACGCCGGCTTCCTCGATCGAGCGATCGGTCGCGCGCCCGACCCGACGTGAGCGAGACCGGGACCGACGAGGACACGCTGGCGCGGGCGGCGGAGCTCCGCGAGCAGCTCGCCGAGGCCAACCGCCAGTACTACGAGCTCGATGACCCGAAGCTCGGCGACGACGAGTACGACGCGCTGCTGAACGAGCTGCGGGCGCTCGAGGCGGCCGAGCCTGAGCTGCGCGACTCCGAATCGCCGACGCAGAAGGTCGGCGGCCGCCCGCTCGGCCGCTTCGAGCAGGTCCGCCACACCGAGCCGATGCTCTCGCTCGCCAACGCCCGCGGTGCCGAGGAGTTCCGTGCCTGGGAGGCGCGCCTGCACAACCGCCTCAAATCGCTCGACATCACGCCCGGCGAGCTCCGCTTCGCCTGCGAGCCGAAGATCGACGGCCTCGCGATGTCGCTGACGTATGAGAACGGCGAGTTCGTCCGCGGCGCGACCCGCGGCGACGGTGTGATCGGCGAGGACGTGACCCACAACCTGATGACGATCGACGACATCCCGAAGCGGATCGAGATCGACGACCCGCCCGAGCTGCTCGAGGTCCGCGGCGAGGTCTACTACCCGCGCGCCGCCTTCAAGCGGCTGAACGAGCAGCGCGCCGAGGCGGGCGAGCCCGCGTTCGCCAACCCGCGCAACTCGGCGGCGGGCACGATCCGCCAGCTCGATCCCGAGGTCGCGCGCTCGCGGCCGCTGTCGATCTGGTGCTACGGAGTCGGCGTCCAGCGCGGGCTCGACCTCGCGTCGCACTCGGAGGAGCTCGCTTGGCTCAAGGAGCACGGCTTCAAGGTCAACGACGACATCGCGGTCGTCGAGACCGCCGACAAGGTCGTCGAGCGCTGTCTGTGGTGGGAGGAGCGACGTGAGTCGCTCGACTACGAGATCGACGGCGTGGTGATCAAGGTCGATCAGCGCGAGCTCTGGCGCGAGCTCGGGGTCGCCGGGCGCGAGCCGCGCTGGGCGGTCGCCTGGAAGTTCCCGCCGATGACGGCGACGACACAGCTCAACCAGATCGTCTGGAACGTCGGTCGCACCGGACACCTCGTCCCGTTCGCGATGCTCGAGCCGGTCCACGTCTCCGGGGTCACCGTCTCGACGGCGACGCTCCACAACGAGGAGGACCTCGAGCGAAAGGACGTCCGCGTCGGCGACGAGGTCGTCGTCACCCGGGCCGGCGACGTCATCCCGCAGGTCGTCGCGCCGCTGATCCAGCGCCGCGAGGGCAAGCGCCTGCGGCGCGCGAAGCCGCCGAAGAAGTGCCCGTCGTGCGGGACGCCGACCGTGAAGGCCGAGGACTCGGTCTGGACCGTCTGCCCGAACCGCCGCGGCTGCCCCGGCCAGCAGTTCCAGATCGTCAAGCACTTCGTCTCGCGTGGGGCGATGGACATCGAGGGCTTCGGCGAGAAGCAGGCCCACCGGTTCCTCTCCGAGGGGCTGATCGGCGACCCGGCCGACATCTACGAGCTGACCGCCGAGCGGCTGATGGAGCTCGACCGGATCGGCGAGACGTCGGCGGCGAACATGATCTCCGAGATCGAGCGCTCGCGCGAGCGGCCGTTCGGTGTCGTCCTGTTCGCACTGGGGTTCCCGGGGATCGGGTTCGTCAACGCGCAGGCGCTGGCCGAGCACTTCGGGACGATCGACGCGCTGCTCGAGGCCGAGGCCGCCGACATCGAGAAGGTCGACGGGATCGGGCCGATACTCGCCGCCCAGGTGCGTGAGGAGTTCCACGACGACTACAACCGCGACCTGATCGCGCGGCTGCGCGAGCAGGACCTGCGCTTCGAGCTCGAGGAATCGGAGCGGCGGATCGAGGGTGGCCCGCTCGAGGACAAGACCTTCGTCCTCACGGGCAGCCTGCCCGAGCTGACCCGCGAGCAGGCGACGCAGATGATCAAGCGGGCGGGGGGCAAGGTGACCGGATCGGTGTCCAAGAAGACGGACTACCTCGTGGCGGGGGACTCACCCGGCTCGAAGTTGGCAAAGGCCGAGGAGGTCGGCACGACCGTTCTCGACGAGGCCGGTCTGCTCGAGCTGCTCGGCGACGCGGCCGCGCTGCCCGACCGGCCCGCGGCCCCGAAGGGTCGCGCCTGATGTCGCGTCGCGTCGTCCTCTACCACCTGATGTCGCTCGACGGGGTGGGCGAAGAGCCGGGCGACTGGATGTTCGCGGGCGGCCCTGCGATCTTCGAGAACCTCGGAGCGATCATCGAGCGCCAGGACGACGTCCTGCTCGGGCGCGGGACCTACGACTATTGGTCGGGCTTCTGGCCCACCGCCGACATGGAGCCGTTCGCGAGCTTCATCAATGAGACCACCAAGCACGTGTTCACCTCGAGTCCGCTCGACGACGCCTGGCCGAACTCGGTCGCCGCCGCGGAGCCCGCCGCCGAGTACGTCGCGGCGCTCAAGCGTGGCGACGGCGGCGACATCGGGATCCACGGCAGCATCGGGCTCTCGCGGTCGCTGCTGGCCGTTGATCTGATCGACGAGATCCGGCTCGTCGTCGCGCCGGCGTTGGCCCACACGGGTGCCCGCCTCTTCGACGGATCAGACGGCGGCGGTCTGCGACGGCTCGAGCTCGTCGAGAGCCACGCCACGGCCGAGGGCGCTGTCCTGCTCGCCTACCGTCTCGCCCCCGGCGGGTCCGGGAGCGCCTAGCGCCCGAAGCGCGCGATCGCCTGAACCATTCGGTCCTGGGCGTTTCGGGCCGAGGTCGTCGAGACGCTGTTCATCAGGATCGAGAACGCGATCAGGCCATCGCGCCCGGTCTCGCAGTAGCCCGACAGCGCGCTCACATCGGAGAGGGTTCCGGTCTTCGCGTGGCAGCGCCCGGCAGCGGGGCCGCTGTTCATGCGGTCCGAGAGCGTCCCGGTACGCCCCGCGATCGCGAGCGAATCGAAGAACTCGTCGCCGAACTCGCTGCGGCGTCGGACCCCGGTCAGCAGCTTCACGACCTGCTTCGGGCTCGCCTGGTTGCCGCGCGAGAGCCCCGACCCGTCGGCGATCCGGACTCCGGCGCCGAGCTTGCGTGCGATCTTCTCCGCCTTCGAGGCGCCGCGGCCGGTCGTCCCCTGCTTGCCGCTCGACGCGCCGACGCGCTTGAGCAGCATCTCGGCGAAGAAGTTGTTCGACGGGGTGTTGGTCGCCCGGGCCAGCGTCGCACCGTCGGGCGAGGAGACCTTGCCGATCCGCTCACCGCGGCTCGCGCCCTTGCGGCCGATCCGCTTGGCCTTCCCCGTCACGCGGATCCCCTGCTTACGCAGCAGCTCGACGAAGCGCTTGGCGGCCTCGCGCTCGGGCGCGCCGGCGTAGCCGCCGTTCGAGGAGTAGCCCGAGTTGAACGACAGTCCCGAGAGCGGGCTCAGGTAGTCGCCCGACTGGCGCTTGCGATCGAAGATCGAGTCGTCGGCCACGACGTCTCCGCGGACCTTCTTGATCCCGCTGCGCTTCGCGTCACGCGCGAGGTCGGCGATCGAGGTCAGTGGGAGCCCGCGGCTCGCGGCGAACGACTTCGTGCCGAACGCCGGGTCGCCGTTGCCGACGATGACGAGGTCGCCCTTGAGGATCTGGTCGTCCGTGCCCGTGCGCTGGCCGCGCTGGACGAGGGTGGTCGCCAGCTCGCGGTCGGCGCCGAAGCGGTCGAGGTAGGCGGCTGTCGTGAACAGCTTCGTGTTCGAGGCGAGGATCCGGGCGCGGCTCGAGGAGTCGGAGAAGAGCAGCGGCTTCTTCGACGCGTTCAGGTCGAGGACGCGCGCGCCACTGCCTCCGCCGGCGCTTCGCATCGCCGAGCGGAGCTTGCGCCGCAGGCCCTTGCGCGAGAGCCCGGCTCGCTTCGGCGCGGCGGCGGCGGTCCGGTCCTGCGATCCGCTCTCGCCGGGGAAATCCGGACCCGAGACGCGAGGCGACGCGGGGAAGGGGTCGCCGCTCGCGGCTTCGGACGGAGCCGCCCGGCCCTCGCCGGCGCTCAGCACGGTCGCGAGGCCCAGCGCGAGAACGAGGAGGGCTGCGATCGCGAGCGGGCGGGTCTTCGAGCGGGGGGTCTCGTCGATGCTCACTGGGTGCACCTAACCGAGACTAGGGCGAGAGGTTGCGGTCACCGCCGGCTCGGTGCTCCCAGCGGCCGCCTACCGGCCGCTGACCGACCCCAGCTCGCCGCTCTTCGGCCACGGGTTCGCCTTGCAGCCGTCGAGCCCGTAGGTCTGCTGCTGCATCACCGGCGCTCGCTGGCCGGACCCGGGGCACGAGCGGTGACCCTGACCGATCCGGTGCCCGAACTCGTGGTTGACGAGCATCCGTCGGTAGGTCAGGCGCGAGTCGAAGTGCGGCACCGCGTAGCGCCACCGATTGAGGTTGAGGATCACCGAGGAGCCTTGCGTGCACGACACGTAGCCGTTGGTCGGCAGCGGTGCGCAGAGTCGGTCGACGGTGTTCGGGCTGGCGAGGATGATCCGTGTGTTCGCCGCTCCCGACCGGCCGACGCCGCTGACCCGCAGCCGCCCGCTTCGAATCCACGAGCGCCGGTCTGAGAGCACGTCGTAGACGTCGCGGGCGAAGCCGTCGCGGTCGATCTTGACCCCGCGCTCGACGAAGATCGCGTAGCGGACCGAACGCGACCCGGACCCGGCGGTCGGCGTCGGATCGGAGACGAAGCCGAGGCTCCCCGTCGGGCGCTCGGGAGGCGTCTGGATCCGCTTTCGCTCGCTGGCTTTTCGCAGGTTGAAACTGAGCGCGGAAAGCGCTCCGCGGGCATCGACCTCGCATTTCGAATAGCGCTTGCAGCGGCGCTTCACGCCCTTCAGCCGGACGCTGACGCGGGACTTCCCCTGCCCCTCGACCCGCCTTCGTGCCCGGTCGGAGGCGAACGTCTCGGTGCGCTCGGCGGGGTAGGCGCCGCGCCCCTGGATCCCGAGCTCGACGCGCGCCGGGCCGCGATGGCGGAAGCTCAGCACGCCACGCTGACCGCCGCCGGCCTTGCGGATCTCGAGCTCGACGTTGCGGATCAGCGCGACGATCCTGCCGCGGTCGCGGCGCTCGAGCGAGGACTCGGGGACCCGTGCGACGAGCGTCGCGCGGCCCGAGTCGACCGACGGGGGGAGCGTCACGCGCCAGGAGCGGGTCGTCGCGTCGCCGGATCCCGGCTCGATCCGGCCCAGGGCGCGCGTCCGCTCACCGCGCTTCACGGCGACGCGAAGCTCGCCGGCCGCCAGCGAGGGCGCGCGGTAGGTCAGGACTCCCGGCTTCGCCCACGGGCTCCTCGTCTCGAGGCAGAGCTCGGTCGCGGGGTCGCAGTCGGTGTCCTGCGCGTCGGCACCCTCGACCGCTCCGCGTGGCAGCAGACCGGCCGCCAGGACGGCGACGAGGAGTCCGATGGCGAGCAGCGGCGAGGTGCGCATCCGACCCCTAACCCTGGCCGATCGAGCGGCGGTATGCGTCGCAGCTTGGATCAACGATGCATAAAGCCTGGAATAATGTCCATCCAGTGGGTGAGATCGTCGATCTCGACGCCGGGGGGCCCGGGTCAAAACGCCGCGGGCGCCGTCGCCGACGTCCGTCGAAGACCGCGCTCGTCCTCGGCGGCGGCGGTCTGACCGGCGGGGTCTATGAGATCGGAGCGCTCAAGGCGCTCGACCTGCTGAGCTCGAACTCCTCGGTCAACGACTTCGACATCTACGTAGGCACGAGCGCCGGCGCCTTCGTCTCGAGCCTCGTCGCCAACGGTGTCACGCCCGAGGAGATGATGCGGGTCCTGAACAAGGACCTTCCCTCGCCGCTCCGCGACATCGACCTCGGGACGCTGTTGCGCCCGAACTACCGCGGCTTCGCCGAGAGCATCATCAAGGGACCCTTCCGCCTCGCCGCGATCGCGCGTGAGTTCGCGGGCAACTTCCGCGACCTGTCGGCGATCGACGTCGCGGGCTCGTTCGGCACGCTGTTCCCGAACGGGCTCTACTCGGGGGCGGGCATCGAGCGCTACGTCCGCGAGGCGCTCTCGGACCCCGATCGCACCGACGACTTCCGCGAGCTCGGACCCGAGCTGTTCCTCACCGCCACCGATCTCGATACGACGGAGAGGGTCGTCCTCGGCGAGGGCGAGTGGGCGCGGACGCCGATCTCGAAGGCCGTCGCCGCCTCGGGCGCGCTGCCGGTCGTCTACGCGCCGGTGACGATCGACGATCACGACTTCATCGACGGCGGCATCCGCTCGACGACGAACATCGACGTCGCCGTCGATCGCGGCGCGAAGTTCATCGTCGTGATCAACCCGCTGGTCCCGTTCGTCAACGACTTCGACACGGAGATCCCGACCTGGACCGGCGAGAAGGCCCGCAGTCTCTCGACGATGGGCGCGAGTGCGATCGCCAACCAGTCCTTCCGGATGCTGAGCCACGACCGTCTGCATCGCGCCGTCGAGGAGTGGGAGCGCAACTACCCAGGCGTCGACATCATCCTGATCGAGCCCGAGCTCGACGACGAGCTGATGTTCGGCACCTCGATCCTCGACTACCGCTCGCGGCTCGAGATCGCCAAGCACGGCTTCGAGTCGGTCACGCTCAAGCTGCGCGAGAACTTCGCGCACTACGAGTCGATCTGCGCCCGCCACGGGCTCGAGATCTCGGTCGACCGTATCGACCAGGCGCTCGACGGCGCCGAGGAGGAGACCGCCGACCTCTCGACCTGGCGCCGGGTGCTCGAGCAGACGACCGCGACGCTGCTGCGCCAGTCCTCGTCGGGCTAGGAGCCTCGGCATAGGGCTCGGCTTCGCGGCGGTCGGCCGCCGTTGCCGTGGCCGAGTCACGAAGGGGGACAGGAGCTGGGTTCGGCGGGAGCTGGTCTGTCTCCCCCGGGCCTTTGCGCGGGTCCCGTGCGGGTTCGGGGCCGTCGTGGCGAAGTGTTGGCCGATTCGACCGCGTAGCGCGGCTCAGGCGGCCACTGCTTCCGACGAAGCCGACCGCACTCTCCCGACGCACCCACGGTCCTCCCCTCGATGCAACCAGACCACCTGTCGCACCCACCAGCGACGCCCCGAACTGGACACCACCGCGCGCACCCCGAGCACCCGCCGGCGACGCCCCGGACGGGACGCCACCGGCGGACCGCAGCGGCCTACTTGCGCGAGTAGATCTGCTCGACCTCGCTGGAGAACTTCTCGGCGACGACGTTGCGCTTGACCTTGAGGGTCGGGGTGAGCTCACCGTCGGCCTGCGAGAGGTCGCGCGGCAGGATCTCGAAGCGCTTCACCTGCTCGACGCGGGCGAACTTCTGGTTGATCTGATCGATGTGCGCCTCGATCGAGGCGCGGACCTCGTCGCGACTCCGAAGCTCGGCGATGTCCGCCGGGAGATCGTGCTCTGAGGCGAAGGTCTTCGCCTCATCGGGATCGAGCGTGACGAGCGCCACGAGGTAGGGCCGCCGGTCGCCGAGCACGACGCACTGCGAGACCAGCGGATGCGCCTTGATCTCGGCCTCGAGGTTCGCCGGCGTGATGTTCTTGCCGCCCGCGGTGATGATGATGTCCTTCTTGCGGCCGGTGATCTTGAGGTAGCCGTCCGGGTCGAGCTCGCCGATGTCGCCGGTGTGGAGCCAGCCCTCGGGGTTGATCGTCTCCCGGGTGGCCTCCTCGTTCTTGTAGTAGCCCTGGAAGATGTTCGGGCCCTTGACGAGGATCTCGCCGTCCTCGGCGATCTTGATCTGACAGCCGGGGAACGGACGACCGACCGTGCCCCACTTGAACGCGTCCGGCAGCGAGACGGCCGAGGCCGTCGAGGTCTCGGTCATTCCCCAGCCCTCGACGATGAGCACCCCGGCAGCGTCGAAGAACTCGAGGATCTCGGGGTTGATCGGAGCCGCGCCCGACAGGCCCTGCTTGATCCGGTTGCCGAACACGGAGCGGATCTTCGACAGCACGAGCGCGTCGGCGAGCTTGTGCTGGATCCCGAGGATCGGGTTCGGGCTGCCACCGCGGCGCTCGACCGCGCGGGTCTTGCGACCGACGCCGATCGCCCAGTCGAACAGAGCCTTCTTGACCCCGCCGGCGCGCTCCGCCGAGCCGGTCGCGGTCGTGTGGATCTTCTCGAACACGCGCGGGACCGACGGGAAGTACGTCGGGTTGACCTCGGAGAGGTTGTCGACGAGCTTCGTCGGGTCGCCCTCCCAGTAGGCGAGCTCGGCGCCGCAGGAGAACGAGACGAACTGCGTCAGCAGCGCGAACGAATGCGCAAGCGGCAGGTAGAGGAACGTGACGTCGTCGGGGCGGATGACGTTGACGGCGAGCGCCATGTCGGTCATCGACCGGTAGTTGCCGTGCGAGATCACGCAGCCCTTGGGCGGTCCGGTCGTGCCCGAGGTGTAGATGATCGTGCAGATGTCCTCACTCGTCACCGCCTCGTAGCGGGCGCGCCACTCGTCGGGCTGGTGGGAGCGCCCGCGCTCGGCGAGATCGGCGATCGAGACCGCGTCGTCGGACGACCCGGTCATCCGGATCACGTGCTCGAGCTTCGGGCACTGCTCGCGGATCTGGCGGATCTTCTCGAGCTGCTCGTCGTTCTCGACGACGACGTAGCGCGAGTCCGAGTTGTCGAGGACGTACTGGCACTCCTCGGCCGAGTTCGTCTGGTAGATCGGCACGACCGTGGCGCCGATCGACAGCGCCGCGAAGTCGACGAGCGTCCACTCGCGGCGCGTGTTGGCGAGGATCGCGAGCTTCTCACCGCGCTGGACCCCCAGGTCCACGAGTCCGAGGGCGAGGTCGCGGACCTGCTCGCCGAACGCGTCGTAGGTCTCCGAGACCCACTGGCCGGCGTCGGTCTTGTAGCGGACCGCGGAATTGGAGCCGAACGATTCGACGGCGACCGGCAGCAGGTCGGCGATCGTGCGGCTCGCGGTCTGGGGTTCGGTCTCCCGCTCGGCGGCGGTGGCCATCTCCATACGGCGAATCAGCTCCTCTGGTGCTTTCGCCCGGCTTCGCTCCCCGCTTCAGCGAGGTCGCGGCGGATCCCTCCACCCGCGCCGGGATACGTGCCGAACGCTACCTGAGCCCGCCGTATGTCGCCATGTCTGCGGCCTACGCGGCGGGCCGCTGGGCCTCGGCCGACTGCGAATCAGCGGCGAGGCTGGCGGCGAACAGCGTCTTGTCGACCCGTCCCGCGAGGATCGGCACCCCGTTCTCGACGCAGTGTGCGAGGACCTGCTCGCGCTCCATGTCGTGGTGGTCGGCCAGTTCCTCGGGGGTCAGGTGGTTCGCCATCGGCGTCTCTCCTCATGGCCTCGCGGCCGTAGCTCTCCTGCCGGCCGAACCTATGACCGCGCCGGAGCGCTGTCAACGCGCAGCACGTGCGCGGGCGCCCCGGTCGCCTACGATTCGAGCCAGAGTGGAAGCGCGAACCTCAAGCTCCGCCGAGGGCTCCCGCAGCAGCCTCATCGACGTGCTGATGGAGACGGAGCTCTACTCGATCGGCGCATTCTTCTGCGACGAGCACCCCGAGCTGGTCGACGAGGTCGTCGCGCGTTCGACCGAGATCGAGTCGAGCGGCCTCGAGAGCTACGCGGCCGACCTCGGGATCGGAGTCGAGGAGGGCTTCGAGACGCTGCTCACAGGGCTCGCCGTCCGCTACTACAAGGCCGTCACCGGATGAGGATGTCGGCCTGGGTGCCGCGCGTCCTGATCGTGTTGTTCGCGAGCCTGATCGGCTATTCGATCGTCTCGATCGCGGTCGGCGAGTCGGGGCCGGAGTCGGCGGAGATCGGCGGCGTCAACGACGTCCAGCGGATCTTCGGCGGCATCGAGCAGGAGGGCCCGTTCCTCGGCGAGGACGACGCGCCTGTCACGGTGACCGTCTTCAACGACGTCCAGTGCGCGGACTGCGCCGCCTACCAGGTCGAGGTGATCGACCCACTCGTCGAGAAGTACGTTCGGCCGGGTGACGTGCGGATGGAGCTGATCCACATCTCGACGATCGCCCGCAACGCGACGATCGGCGGGATCGCGAGCGCGACCGCCGGGATCCAGGACCGCGGCTGGCAGTACGCGGACACGTTCGCGCGCAACTTCGAGAGCTTCGACCAGTCGGTCGACGACGAGGAGCTCAGGGAGGTCGCCGACTCGGTCCCCGGGCTCGAGGTCGAGCAGTGGGAGGCGGACCTCGAAGACGACGCGGCGCAGGACGTGATCGATGCCGACGCGCAGCTCGCGATCGACCTCGGCCTCGACGACGAGCCGGCCGTCCAGGTCTCGGGTCCGGGCGGCGAGGAGCTGCTCGACGACAGCCCGTCGGGCGACGAGATCGAGGCCGCGATCGCCGCGGCGGGCTAGCCCTTCGGGATTTCGATCTCCGAATCGGAGGCGGGCTTCGGCTTCGGCTTGGGCTTGAGGTACTTCATCGACAGCAGCAGCGCGATCAGGACGCCGACGCCGATCCAGAGCGCCGGATCTGACAGCGAGAGCTCGTCGAGGCGGCTGCCGAAGAAGACGAAGAGCGCGGTGATCGGGAAGTAGCCGACCGCCGAGGTCCAGGTGAAGCGGCCGAGCGGGACCCGCGCGGCGCCCGCCGCCACCGAGAAGAGGCTGAACGGGACGATCGGGACGAGCCGCATCGCGAGCAGCAGCGTGATCCCACCGCGCTCGGCCATCGCCTCGGCGCGCTCGAAGCGCTCGGCGCCGATCACGCGGTGGAGGAGGGGCGGGCCGGCCATCCGGCCGATCGTCCAGCCGAGGACTCCCGAGACGGTCCAGCCGGTGAGGCAGACGATGAGCGCGGGCCAGAAGCCGTAGACGAAGCCCGCGGCCGTGTTGACGATCTCGGTCGGATACCAGACGACGGTGTGGACGATCGTGAGGCCGAACAGGATCGCGTAGCCGCCGGCCCCGAGCGCGAGCAGCTCCTCGCGGACCGCCTCGGTGTCGCCCTGGAGCGCGTTGACGACCGCCTCGCGCAGCGGCGGGATCGCCAGCGCGGCGCCGACGCAGGCCAGGATCAGCGCCACCGGGAGGCCGTAGCGCAGCAGGCGCGTCGAGCGCTCGTCGGCGGGGCTCGGCGCCGGTTCGGCCTCGGGGCGTTTCACGCTCGCCGTCATCGCGACCGCCGAGTATCGCCCCCTCCCGAGGCGATCCGATGACGATCCTGTCAACGCCACGTCATAATGGGCCACTCTCTCGGGGCGTGGCGCAGCCTGGTAGCGCGCACCGTTCGGGTCGGTGAGGTCCCCGGTTCAAATCCGGGCGCCCCGATTGCTCTCGCCGCCCGGCGCCGGCGGAGCATGCCGTCGAGCGCCGGACCGTAGCCCCGGCCGTCGCCCGCGCCGGCGGCGGGTCAGGTCGTGGCGGGTGGCGCCGGAAGGCCGCCGGGACCCGTGCGCTGCGCGGGCACGCGCCCACGGCCGAGCGAATGGCCGTTCGAGCGCGCCTGCATGACGCCCGTCTCGATCTCGGCGAAGTGGCCGCGGTGGCTCTCCGGCTCGCAGTCGAGCAGCCGCGCGATCTCGGCGATCGGATCGGCGAGCACGTCGCAACGACCGAGGACGTGAAGGGTCAGCTCGCCGATCTCGAGCGAGGCGCCGGGGAGGTCGGTGACGAGCTTGGCCGCCTGCTCGAGCCGGTCGCGCTCGACGGCCGCGAGCGGGAAGCGATAGGCGACGTCGGGGCCGTCGGCGTCGGGTACGAACCGGACGACCGCCATCTGCTCACCGGCCCGGGCGATCGCCTCGGCGAAGTTGTCGACGACCTCGGGGTCCAGGGTGCCGAGCCTGATCAGAGCCGAGGGCTCGGCGGACTCCATCCAGTTGCCGGCCGCGTCCTCGATAGCGATCGCCACCCCGAGCTCACCGGCGAGCGTCTCGGCCTGCTCGGCCCAGCGCGTGTACTCCGCGGACTCGTGGAAGCCCTCGTGGCTGTGTTCGTCGTGGCGAAACGGCGTGACGCCGATCGCCGACTGCTCGGACCAGGGACTCATGCGCTCGCCTCAGCTCGCTTGGCGTTGCGCAGGTGGACGACGTAGGCCAGGGCCGAGAGCGCGAAGAACGCCGCCGAGAGCAACAGCCACCGCGCGACGAAGTCGGGGGCGTTGCCGGTCTTCGCGGCGAGGTCCGCGCTCGAGAATCCGAGGATCAGGGGAAACCAAACCAACAGCATGATCGCCGACTGGAACACCGGAACGCGTAGGAAGTTGATCGCCTGGGGGTCGCTGGGCGGCGGGCGCTGCGGTCGCGTCGCGCGTCCGTAGGCGGCGACGTGGAGCGCGGAATAGACCGGGAAGGCGATCAGGTCGTGGCCGATCGCCGCGGCGAAGAACCAGATCGCGATCGCCACCGGGTGGTCGTCGCGGAAGATCATCCAGACGGCGAAACCGACGACGAGCAGGCTGATCGCGGTCGCGAGCATGCGCAGCGGCCCGTCGGTCGGACGGCCCGCGATGCGCTCGGCCGGTGCGGCTGCTGGGGCGCTCATGACTCGACCTCGAAGCTCATCCGCCCGACCCACTTCGTGCAGTGCACCCCCGGCATCGCCGGGGCGATGATCCGCGCCGGGTAGCCGTGGTCCGCCGACAGGGCCTCGCCGTTGACGCCGAGGGCGAGCAGCGAGCGCTCATCCTCGATCACGTCGCGGCCGAGCGTCACCGAGCGAAACGGTCCGTCGGCCTGGAGCGACTCGACGAACACGGCCCCCGCGCCTGTCGCGCCGGCGAGCTCCGCGAGGTCGGCGAGCGGGACCCCGGTCCAGGTCTGGGTCGTCGACCAGCCCTCGACGCACGCGATCGGGAGCTCCTCCGTGCGCTGTTCCATCGACTCGAGATCGGCCCGGGTCAGGCTCATGCGCTCGGCCCCCTCGAGCTCGAGGCGCCAGCCGTCGTCGATCTCACCGGGCTCGATGCCCACCGATTGCGCAGTCTTGTTGATCTGGAAGTCATTGGCCGCGTCCTGTGCGGCCGTGCCGCTCGGATCGGTTCCGTGCGGCGCCAGTATGGCGAGCGGCCTCAACGGGCCGCCGATCACCTGTGCGGCACTCATCAGGCCGAGTAGGCCGCTCGCCGTCGCCACCGTGCCGAGGAAGCCGCGTCGCGAGACGGTCGGGCGCCTCGGGTCCGCGGGCGTCGACGTATGAGGGTCGTAGGGCTCGGGGCGCGTGTGAGCGAGGTCCTCGCGCAGGGGCCTGACGATCCCCCGCTCGCGAAAGCTCCGTAGGACGAGGGGCATCTTCAGCCCGACGTGCAGGACGAGCGAGGCGCTGAAGATGATCGCCGCGTAGACGTGGACCGGGACGAACGAGAACGCCCACGGATAGAAGAGCTGGATGTTCAGGACGCCGGTCACGAACACGAGCAGCGCGCCGGCCACGAGACCGAGCAGCGAGAGTCGCTCGAGCGCCTGACCGACCGAGTCGACGGGCGGCCAATCGAAGAACTTCGGCATCGCCGACCACAACTTCGCCAGCAGCAGCGGGACCGCCATCAGGCCGCTGACGACGTGGATCCCCTGCGTCGCCGCGTAGAGCCAGGCCGGCGAGGTCGGCCAGACGACGTCCGGCAGCCCGATGCCGAGCGGTGCGTCCGGGACGATCGCGTTGTCGCCGAGGTAGGGCGAGTAGGCGAGGTGCGAGGCGAGACCGGTCAGCGCGCAGATCACCAACAGCGGCAGCAGCGAGGCCCCGAGGACCGAGGTCAGCCACGGCCCACGCAGCGGACTGCGCCAGAACGCCGGATCGAACGGTCCCGGCGGCCGCGGAAGCCGCGGGACCCTCACCGCGCCCCACCGCTCGGTGCGTCGGCGCTCGCCGCATCGAGGGCTCGGGCGATCGGCGCGATGGCCGCGGCCAGGTGTGAGCCGGGGGCCTCGGCCGCGACGGCGAGTGCGTCCTCGAACGTGTCGAAATCGCGCAGCTCGGGGAGCATCTCGGTCGCGAGGCCGAGCTCGCGCAGGCGGGCGAGCTGCTCGGCGCCGGTGTCGTCGGTCGACATCGGCACGCCGAGGAGCGCCTTCGGGTCCGGCTCGCGAAAGCCGATCGCCCAGTAGCCGCCGTCGGGCGCCAGGCCGAGCACCGCATCGACACCGGGCTCGAGGAGCTTGGCCAGCGACGCGTCGAGCAGCTCCGGCGTCACCTGCGGCGTATCCATCCCGATCAGGAGCGCCGGCCCTCCGACCTCCGCGAACGCCGCGGCGAGCCGGCGGTCGAGCCCGCCGTCGGCTTGGGCGACGACCTCGAGCTGGGCGGGGACCCAGCCGCGCGGGTCGCCATCGAAGGCGACCACACGCCGCGCGGGTGAGTCGGCCTCGAGCACCGCGGCGAACGTGTCGTCGAGCGCGGCGGCGGCGAGCCAGGCGCCCTGCTCGGGAGCGAGCGGCGGCGAGAGCCGAGTCTTCGCGCGGCCCGGGACGGGCTCCTTCGCGATCACGATCAGCGCCGCTCCGCCGTCGCTCACCGCAGCGCCTTCGACATGTCGCGGGCCGTGCGGATCGTGCCGCGGACGGTGCCGGTGATCTTCGAGCGCCCGACACGCGGGTGGTAGGTGATCTCCGTCTCGCGAATCGTCCAACCCGCCTCACCCGCGCGCAGCACCATCTCGAGCGGCCATCCGAAGCGGCGGTCGACGAGGCCGAGGTCGAGCAGGGCCTGGCGGCGCGCGGCGCGCATCGGCCCGATGTCGGTCAGCTTGGTGCCCGTGCGACGGCTTGCGATTCGGCCGAGCAGCAGGTTGGCGGCGCGCCCGTGGATCGTGAAGCTGCCGCGGGGGCCGCGGCGGGCTCCGACGACGAGGTCCGCCTCGTCTCGGGCGACCGGTCCCACGACGCGATCGAGCTCGCGCGGGTCGAGTGAGGCGTCGCAATCCATGAAGCAGACGATGTCCGCGCTGGCGGCGACGAGACCGGCGTAGCAGGCGGCGCCGAAGCCCTTCGCCTCCTCGTAGACGACGTCGGCCCCGTGCTCGCGCGCGACCGAGTCCGAGCCGTCGGTCGAGCCGTTGTCGACGACGATCGCCCGGTAGCCGTCGGGCCAGCGCGACATCACCCACGGGATGGCCGCGGCCTCGTCGAGGACCGGCAGGACGACGTCGACGGTCGCGGTCGCGGGGCTGGGATCTCCGGCAGGCTCGGTCATCAGGGTTCGGGGGTCCGCGAATAGGGGCTCGCTCCGCATGATGAGAATACGTACGAGCGGCCCAGGTCGATCAAGTTCGTGGAGCGCGACTAGCCTCCCGCCCCGATGTCGCCGATGAGTCTCGATCCCGCCCCACGAGCCGGATGAGCGCTCCGGTGCTCGTCACCGGCGGTGCCGGCTTCATCGGTTCGGCGATCGTCGACGCGCTCGTTGCGGGCGGTCACGAGGTCCGCGTCCTCGACTCGCTGCACCCCGATGCGCACGCTGGCCGGCCCGACTACCTCAACGAGGATGCGACCTACCTATGGGGCGACGTCGGCGATCCGGACGCGGTCGCCGAGGCCGTCGACGGGGTGACGGCGGTCTGCCACCAGGCGGCGATGGTCGGCCTCGGGCTCGAGATCGCCGACATCACGAAGTACGTCCGCGACAACTCGATGGGGACCGCGACCCTGCTCCGCGCCCTCGCCGACCGCCGCTATGGCGGGCGGATCGTGCTCGCCTCGAGCATGGTCGTCTACGGGGAGGGCGGCTACGAGTGCCCCGAGCACGGGCGGGTCGCCCCGGGGCCGCGGCAGCGCGAGGACCTCGACGGGGGGCAGTTCGAGCCGCCGTGCCCGGTCTGCGGCCGACGGCTCGAGGCGGTCGCGGTCGGCGAGGACTCCGCTCCCGACCCGCGCAACGTCTACGCCGCGACGAAGCTCGAACAGGAGTACCTCTGCGCGACCTACGCGCGCGAGCTCTCGACGACATCGACCGCGCTTCGCTACCACAACGTCTACGGCCCGAGGATGCCGCGCGACACGCCCTACGCCGGCGTCGCGTCGATCTTCCGCTCGGCGCTGGCCGCCGGTCGCGCGCCGCGCGTGTTCGAGGACGGCGAGCAGATCCGCGACTTCGTCAACGTCGCCGACGTCGCCCGGGCCAACGTCCTGGCGCTGACCGCCGACGAGCCCTACGACGGGCCACTCAACGTCGCCAGCGGGACACCACGGACCGTCGGCGACATGGCGCGCGCGCTCGCGAGCGCGATGGACGGTCCCGAGCCCGAGGTCACCGGGGAGTACAGGCTGGGCGACGTCCGCCACGTCTTCGCCTCGCCGGACCGAGCGCGCGCCGAGCTCGGCTTCAGCGCGGCGATCTCGCTCGAGGACGGGGTCGAGGAGTTCGCGACGGCGCCGCTGCGCGAACCGGCTTCCGGCTAGGGCTCGGAACCACCGGTCGTCTCTCGGGCTCGGCGCCGCGACGGTCGTCCGCCGTTGCCGGGGCCAAGTCGGGTAGGGGATCGACGCAGCTTTCGTCGAGGCAAAGTCACCCTGGGGCCCTAGAGGGGCACCAATCCGACAACGCCCGGTCAGTGTGCCCGAGCCCACGCCGCGCGCCCAGGGTCCTCCCCTCGCTGCAACCAGACCCCGTGCCGCTCCCTGGGCGACGCCCCGAACGGGACGCCACAAGCGGCGCCTAGTGCCGGGTCTCGGCCCCCGCCAGCAGCCGCAACGCGTGCGGCAGCGCCGGTGCCAACGCCTCGCCGGTCTCGGCGATCGATTTCGGGGACCCGGGGAAGTTGATGATCAGGGTGCGCCCGCGCACGCCGGCGACGGCGCGCGAGAGCATCCAGTGGCCGGTGTGGGGCTTCGACGCCGCGCGCATCGCCTCGGCGATCCCCGGCGCCTCGCGCTCGATCACCGACCGCGTCGCCTCCGGCGTCACGTCCGACGGCGCCATCCCCGTCCCGCCGCTCGTCAGGATCAGCTCGCAGCCGCCCTGGTCGGACCAGTAGCGAAGCCGCCCGGCGATCAGCTCCTCGTCGTCGTCGAGCACCTCGCTTCCGACGACCTCGGCCCCAAGCGAGTCGGCGAAGCGCTCGAGAGCGGGGCCGCTCTCATCGGGCCCGCCCCCGCCACCCGCGCGGGAGCTCGAGATCGTCAGGCAGCAGGCGCGGACCTCGGTGCGGTCGATCGCCTCGGGCTCGGTCATCCACGCCTCCATTCGCCGCTCTTGCCGCCGCGCTTGAGGACGAGCTCCAGGCGCTCGATCGAGACGCCTCGCTCGAGTCCCTTGACCATGTCGTAGACGGTCAGCGCGGCGACCGAGCAGGCCGTCATCGCCTCCATCTCGACCCCCGTCCTCGCGCTCGTCGATGCCTCGGCGGCGAGTCTCACCGCGCCGGCCCCGGCGTCGATCTCGGCTTCGATCTCGACGTGGTCGAGGATCAGCGGGTGGGCGAGGGGGATCAGCTCCCAGGTCCGCTTCGCCGCGCCGATCCCGGCGAGACGAGCGGTGCCGAGGACGTCGCCCTTCGGCGCGTCACCGTCGGCGACCGCCCGCGCCGTCTCGGGACTCATCCGCACGATCGCCTCGGCCCGCGCGAGCCGGCTCGTCACCGGCTTCGCGCCGACGTCGACCATCCGCGCGTTGCCGCCCTCGTCGAGGTGGGTCAGCCGCGGCGGCGCCGACAGCGCGGCGGTGCGCGAGGGAGCGTTCTCGACCTCGCGCTCGCCGGCCGAGTCCGGCAGCTCGGCATCCGCGCCCTGGTCGATCGGCGGCGGCGTGCCCTCGACCCACTCGGCACTCTCGCCCTCGACCTCGCGCTTCCAGATCGGAGCCTCCGCCTTGATCCGGTCGATCGCGGCGCGCGCTCCCGCGAACGCCTCGCCGCGATGGGGCGCAGACACGGCGACCACGACAGAGGCCTCGCCGAGCGGCACGGCGCCGATCCGGTGGCGGGCCTCGATCGCCTCGAGCTCGTACTCCGCCCGGCACTCGGAGACGATCCGCTCGATCCGCTCCGAGGCCATCTCAGCGTAGGCCTCGTAGTCGAGTCGCTCGACGCTCCGCGTCGTGCCGGCGAAGACGACGATCGCGCCGGCGCCGGGGCGGCCGACCGCGCTCGCGAGCCCGTCGACCGACAGCGGCTCCTCGCCGACGAGGAGCTCGCCCGCGCCGCCGCTGACCGGCGGGATCAGCGCCAGCTCGTCGCCCTCCTCGAGCGGCCGGCTCGAGTCGCCGTACTCGCGGTTGACGGCGGCGCGGATCTGCATCCGCTCGAGCACCTCGCCGAGCCGGCCGTGCCCGCCGAGTCGCTCCATCGCATCGGCGACGGTCGAGCCCGCCGGCAGCTCGAGCGTCAGCGACCCGCGCCCCGCGGCCTCGCGCAACATCGCGAACAGCCGCACCTCGATCGAGATCGCATCGGAGTCCGAGCTCTCGCCGCCGAGGTCGCCGAACGCCTCGAAGCCTTCGTCGCGAGTCGCGTCGCTCATCGATCCCTCGCCGCCTCGCGGTCTCTGACCAGCTCGATCAGCGCGTTGGTCGACCCGTCGTGGCCGAGCTCACCCGGCGAGCCCGGCTCGAGCTCGCCGGCGATCCGCTTCGCGAGCGCCTTGCCGAGCTCGACTCCCCACTGATCGAACGGGTTGATGTCCCAGATCGCGGCCTGGGTGAAGACCGAGTGTTCGTAGGTCGCGATCAGCGCTCCGAGCGTCGCGGGGTCGAGGCGCTCGCCGATCAGCATCGTCGTCGGGCGGTTGCCGGGGAACGTGCGATGGGCGACGAGCGTCTCCTCGACTCCCTCGGCACGGACCTCGTCGGCGGTCTTGCCGAACGCCAGCGCCTCGGCCTGCGCGATCAGATTCGCGAGCAGCAGCCTGTGGCCCTCGCCGACCGGGTTGCGCGTCTCGAGGAACCCGATCAGGTCGGAGGCGAACGTCCGCGTTCCCTGGTGGAGGAGCTGGAAGAACGAGTGCTGGCCGTTCGTGCCGGGCTCTCCCCAGACGATCTGGCCGCTCGCGACATCGACCGGCGCGCCGTCGACCCGTACGCGCTTGCCGAGCGACTCCATCGAGAGCTGCTGGAGGTAGGCGGGGAAGCGGTGCAGGTACTGCTCGTAGGGCAGAACGGCGTTCGACGCCGCGCCGAAGAAGCCCGAGTACCAGACGCAGAGCAGCCCCATCAGCTCTGGCAGGTTGCGCTCGGTCTCGGCCTCGCGGAAGTGCTCATCGGTCGCGTTCATGCCGGCGAGCATCTCGCCGAAGCGCTCGGGTCCGATCGCGAGCATCGTCGACAGGCCGATCGCCGAGTCGAGCGAGTAGCGGCCGCCGACCCAGTCCCAGAAGCCGAACATGTTCTCGGTGTCGATGCCGAACTCGGCCACCCCGTCGGCGTTGGTCGAGACCGCGACGAAGTGGTTCGCGATCGCGTCGTCGCCGGCGCCCAGACCGCCGAGCAGCCACTCGCGCGCCGCGGCGGCGTTGGCCATCGTCTCCTGGGTCGTGAACGTCTTCGAGGAGACGATGAACAGGGTCGTCTCGGGGTCGAGATCACGCGAGGCCTCGGCGAAGTCCGTCGGATCGACGTTCGAGACGAAGCGGAACCCGATCTCGCGCGTGGAGTAGGCGCGGAGCGCCTCGTAGGCCATGACCGGACCGAGGTCCGAGCCGCCGATCCCGATGTTGACGACGGCACGGATCGGCTCGCCGGTGTGACCCGTCCATTCGCCCGAGCGCACCCGTTCGCAGAACGCCGCCATCCGGTCGAGCACCGCGTGGACCTCGGCGACGACATCGACCCCGTCGACGACGAGCGAGCGCTCGCGTG
This sequence comes from Thermoleophilia bacterium SCSIO 60948, assembly GCA_021496505.1. GTDB lineage: Bacteria > Actinomycetota > Thermoleophilia > Solirubrobacterales > 70-9 > JACDBR01. The sequence continues at coordinate 495,668 of CP053031.1, forward strand.
GCATCCGAAGCGCGACGTGGAGCGCGGCGCGGTCCTCGGTCGAGTTGACGTGCTCGCCGCGGAACATCGCCTCGCGGCGCTCGGCCAGGCCGCGCTCGGCGGAGAGCTCGGCGAGCAGCTCGACGGTCCGAGACGTGATCAGGTTCTTCGAGAGGTCGGCGCGGATGTGCGGCGCCTCGAGGGTCAGCGCCTCGGCGCGGGCCGGGTCCGAAGCGAACAGGGAGCTCAGGTCGGTCGCCGCGATCTCCTCGGCGTGGTGGGCGTCGAGGGTGCCCCAGGCGGCGGTTTCGGTCGGGCTCGAGCTCATGGCAGAAGCTCGACCTCTACCCGCTCGCCCGGTTCGAGTCGCCCGGTCGCGGTCGGGAGGATCGCCAGCGCGTCGGCGCTGACCATCGAGGTCAGGACGTGCGAGCCCTGCTCGCCCGTCGCGGCGGCGTGCCAGCCGTCGGAATCGAGGCGCAGGGTGCAGCGCACGGCGTGGGCGCGCCCGGGCTGGCCCTCGATCGCAGTGTCGAGGATCGCCGTCGTGCGCAGCCGTGGGTCGGGATCGCCCAGCATCGCGCGGACCGCGGGCCGGACGAAGAGCCCGAAGGTGACCATCGCCGAGACCGGGTTGCCCGGCAGGCCGAAGACGAGCCCGCCCTCGGGAGCGATGCCGAAGAACGTCGGCTTGCCGGGCCGCAGCGAAACGCCCCAGAAGACCTGCCGCACGCCGAGCGACTCGAGCGCCGGGCGGACGTGGTCGTGCGGCCCGACCGACACGCCGCCGCAGATCACGGCGATGTCGGCGCCGCTGATCGACCTGCCGAGCATCTCGCGGGTCCGCTCGCGATCGTCGGGGATCGTCGCGGTGCGCGTCACCTCGGCGCCCGCCGCCTCGGCGAGGGCCCGGATCGAGTGGGCGTTCGAGTTGACGACGCCGCCCGGCGGCAAGTCCTCGCCGGGCTCGCGGAGCTCGTCACCGGTCGACAGCAGTTCGACCTGCGGCCGCCGGGCGCACGGGAGCGCGGCTCGGCCGACCGAAGCCGCGACCCCGAGCTCGGCGGCGCCGAGCGTGATCCCGGCCCGCAGCACGACGTCGCCCGGCCGGACGTCGTCGCCGGCCCGGCGGAGGTTCTGGGACGGGCGCGGCGCGACCGAGATGCGGACGGTCTCCTCTTCACGCTCGGTGTCCTCGACGCGGACGACGGCGTCGGCGCCCTCGGGGACCATCGCGCCGGTCGAGATCACGACGGCCTCGCCCGCGCGGGGGCCCTGGCCCGCCGGGTGGCCCGCCCGCGACTCGTCCACGATCCGCAGCTCGACCGGTCGATCGGCGCTCGCGCCGGTGAGGTCGGCGAAGCGGACCGCGTAGCCGTCCATCGCCGAGTTGTCGAACCCCGGGACCGCCATCTCGGCGGTGACGTCGGCGGCGAGGACGCGGCCGCGCGCCCGGTCGAGCTTCACCTCCTGGGCCGGCATCGGCGAGGTCTCGGCCAGGACGAGCTCGCGCGCCGTCTCGATGTCGGTCAGCTCGGCCATCCGGGGCGACGATAGGTGCTCGCAAGAATCCGTGGCATGGAGACTTCGGAGCCCGTCGCAGCGATCCTGGCCGGTGGCCGAGCCGAGCGGATGGACGGCCGCAAGGCCGTGGCGCCGCTGGGCGGGCGCCCGTTGGCGTGCTGGGTCGCGGACGCCGCCGCCGAGGCCGGGCTCGAGCGCGTGGTGGTCGCGAAGCCGGGGACGGAGCTCCCGGACGAGTTCGCCGAGCTGCGCCGGGTCGACGAGCCCGCCGAGCCCTTTCACCCGCTGCTCGGCGTGATCAGCGCGCTGCGCAAGCTCGACACCCCGATCGTCGCGCTCGCCTGCGATGCGCCGTTCGTTCCTGCGAGCCTGATCGCCGCCCTCGCGGCCGGGGCGCCGCCGAGCGACGCGGGCGCCCCGAAGGCGATCGTCCCGAATCCGCGCCGCGGGCTGCTGCCGTTCCCAGGGCGCTACGAGCCGGCGGGCGCGGAGCTGCTCGAGACCGCGCTCGCGCACCGGCTGCCGATGCGAGCCGCCGTGCGCACCCTGGCCCCTCACCCGATCGGCGAAGCGGTGCTCGCGACGCACGCCGACCCGGCCCTGATCAGCCTCAACGTCAACACGCCGTCCGATCTGCGATCCGCCGAGCTGATCGCGCGACGGGTCGCCCGTCGCGAGTAGTCGCGCGGCGCGCGGTTAGTTGAGGCCCATGCTCGCCTGTACCTGCGTCTCACAGTCCGCCGACGATCCGCTCTCCGGCCTCGAGGTCGGCGAGGTGGATGAGCCCGAGGCCCCCGACGGCTGGGTCGCCGTCGACGTCCGCGCGACCGCGCTCAACCACCACGATCTGTGGTCGCTTCGCGGCGTCGGACTGGCGGAGGACAAGCTTCCGATGATCCTCGGCTGCGACGCCGCCGGGACGCTCTCCGACGGCTCGGAGGTAGTCGTCCACGCGGTGATCGGCGACCCGGACGCAGGCAACGGTGACGAGACCCTCGACCCGAAGCGCACGCTGCTCTCCGAGCTGCACCCCGGAACGCTCGCCGAGCGGGTCTGGGTGCCGGAGCGAAACGTCGTCCCGAAGCCGGAGGCACTCTCGTGGGAGGAGTCGGCGTGTCTTTCGACCGCCTGGCTCACCGCCTACCGGATGCTGACCACCCGTTCGGGCCTCGACGGTCCCGGCACGGTCCTGATCCAGGGCGCCGGCGGCGGCGTCGCGACCGCCGCGATCCAGCTCGGCAAGGCGCTCGGCCACACCGTCTTCGTCACCTCGCGCGACCCCGAGAAGCGCGCCGACGCCGAGGCGCTCGGGGCCGACGCGGCGATCGAGTCGGGCGAGCGGACGCCCGCGAAGTGCGACGTCGTGCTCGAGACCGTCGGCAAGGCGACATGGAAGCACTCGCTGCGCTCACTCAAGCCAGGCGGGCGGATAGTCGTCGCGGGCGCCACCAGTGGCGGCGACCCGGACCCCGAGCTCAACCGCGTCTTCTTCCTCCAGCTCGAGGTCGTCGGCTCGACGATGGGGACGCGCGGCGAGCTCGAGTCGATGCTCGAGCTGTTGGCCCAGACCGGAACGAAGCCGACGATCTCGGGCTCCTGGGCGCTCGCCGACGCGCGCGAGGCGTTCGAGGTGATGGCCAAGGGCGAGCCGTTCGGCAAGCTCGTGCTGACCGTCTAGGCCTCGGGCGGCGCCCCTAGGCCGGCGGGATCCAGCTCGAGGCTCGGCCGCAGACGCTGCCGCCCGAGCCGCAATCCCTCGTGGGCCCCGGTTCGTAGCGACGGCCCGTCAGCACGGAGCGGGCGACCGCGCCACCGCTGGCGATGCTGACCGCCGCGGTGCCGTCGCCGATCGCCGACTCGGTGACGATCGGCGGCGCCGGGTCGCCGGAGGGCATCTCGGCCGGTCCGGCGAGGGCGGCGGCGACCGCCACCAGCCCTACGACCGCGAGAGCCGCGACGCCGGCGAATGCCTTTTCGATGCTCGTAGCTCCGCGCTCCATCCTGGCGGTGCCTCCTGCGATCGGACTCCTCGGTGCTACTTCCCGGCACCCGATCCGTCACACGAACCGGTGAGCGAATTTCAGGTTGTGCGCAACTCGGCGCGCCGCCGCTCGAGATGGCGCCGCTCGGTGTCGTTCGCCGCGAGCTCGATCGCGCGGTCGTAGGCGCCGAGCGCGTCGAGGTCGCGGCCGCAGCGCCGCAGCAGCTCGGCGCGGACCGCGAACGGGCGGTGTCCGCCGAGCTCGATCCTGTCGAGCAGGTCGAGGCCGGCCTCGGGGCCCTCGACCTCCGCCACCGCGACGGCCCGATTCAGCTCCGCGACAGGCCCCGGCTCGAACGCCAGCAGCTGGTCGTAGAGCCGGACGATCTGCCGCCAGTCGGCGCTCGCGGCGCCCGATGGGTCCGAGTGGACGGCCGCGATGGCGGCCTGGATCGCGTACGGACCGGCGCTCCCCCCGGCGATCAGCCGGCGGACGATCAACCCTCCCTCGGTGAGCAACTCGCGGTCCCAGAGCGCGCGGTCCTGGTCGGCGAGCGGCACGAGATCGCCCGATGCGCTCAGCCGCGCCGGGCGGCGCGCCTCGGTCAGCAACATCAGCGCCATCAGGCCGCGGACCTCCGACTCGTCGGGCATCAGGTCGGCCAGCGTGCGCGCGAGCCGGATCGCCTCGCGACACAGATCGGGACGGATCAGGCGCTCGCCCGAGCTCGCCGCGTAGCCCTCGTTGAAGATCAGGTAGACGGCGCTCAGCACGCCGCTCAGCCGCTCCGGAAGGTCGGCCTCGCGGGGGATGCGGTAGGGGATCCCGGCGTCGCGGATCTTCGCCTTGGCGCGGCTCAGCCGCTGGCCCATCGCCTGCTCGGTGCTGAGGAACGCGGCGGCGATCTCGGCCGTGGTGAGGCCGCCGAGGAGGCGCAGCGTCAGCGCCACCCTCGAGGCCGGCGCGAGCGCCGGATGACAGCAGGTGAAGATCAGCCGCAGGCGCTCGTCGCCCACCGGGTCGTCCTCGATCTCGGCCTCGGCTTCGGCGGGCGCGGTGAGCACCGCCGCGGCCGCCTGGCGCTCGGCGCGGCTCGACTCGCGGCGCAGATGGTCGATCGCCCGGTTGCGCGCCGTCGTGACCATCCAGCCGACCGGATCCGGCGGCACTCCCTCGCGCGGCCAGCGCTCGAGCGCGATCCGGTACGCCTCGCCGACCCCGTCCTCGGCGAGCTCGATCCCGAACCGGCCCGCGAGCACCGAGACGGCGCGGCCGTGCTCGGCTCGGAAGACCCGCTCGACCTCATCGCGCTCGGCGCCCGCCACTCGCTCCCTCGTCAGCCGCAGTGCCCGGCGACCGCGCGCACCTCGATCGGGAGCGTCGTCACCTCGACGATCCGATTCGCCCAGTCGAGCGCCGCGTCGAGGTCGGGCACGTCGATGATCCAGAACCCGCCGAGGTGCTCCGTCGCCTCGACGTACGGACCGTCGGTGACGAGCATCCGCTCGCCCTCGCGCCGAACGACCGTCGCGCTGTCGGCGGGCATCAGCCCCGCGGTGACAACCCATGCTCCCGCCTCGCGGATCTCGCCGTTGACGCGTGCGAGTCCGTCCATGATCGGGTCGAGAACCTCGGGCTCGGGAGGGGGTCCGTCCGGCTGTTGCATAGCCAGCATGTAGTGCGCCATCGTTCGATCCTCTCGCTCACGCGGCCGCTCCGCGCGGTCGCTCTCACCCCTTGCACGAACGGGGGACGGCCGATTTCGACATCGGCGTGAGAGAAATTCTCCCGCCCGACCGACGCGGGCCGGAGGATCTCAGCGCCGCGGACCCACCCGCACGCGCTCGGACAGGATCCGCTCGTTGCTGGCGGCGTCGGTCACCGACACCATGACGCGGCTGTCGATCGCCTCCGACCCGCGGCGCAGCAGGCGCCGCCCACGGCTTCCCGCAGCGGGTCGCAGCACGACCCGAACCGAGCCCTCGCCGCGCTCCACGATCGCCTCGGCGAGGTCGAGGACGATGTTCTCCGGCCGGCGGGTCGAGCCTCCGCGACCGGGGTTCGACGCGAGGTCGGGGGTGTCGTGGACGATCGCGACCCGCGAGGCCTCGTCGGCGCTCACCCGGACGACGAGCCCGCGGCCGAGCAGACGCTCGCGCGCGACCCGTCGCTCGACGCGGACGCGCGCGCCGGGCCGGCGCTCGTCGGCGCCGGGATTGAGCGGCCCCTGCGGGCGGCGCTCGCCTGCCGGCGGCCCGAACACGAGGTGGCCGGGAACTCCGCCGCGCGGGCGGCGGAACGGGCCGGTGATCTCATAGACCGCGCCGAATCCGGGCAGGCCTCCGGTCGGGAACGCGCGCTGGGAGGTGCAGTACATCCGCCGCCCGCTCGGGTCGAAGACGACCCCGCAGACCTCGGACCCCTCGTGATCGGCGCCGACGAAGCGAAGCAGCGGCGAGACGGTGCGCTTCGGCGTGATCAGCCCGATCTCCATGTTGCCGCCGTCCTCGCAGACCAGCACGTCCCCCGCGGCGCTCACGGTGACGTTGTCGACTGCGTCGAGCGAGGAGCGCGTCGCGAGCTCGCGGTCGAAGACGCGCTCGAGACGGCGCCGGCGTGCGTCATAGGCCCAGACGACCTTGTCGGTCTTCGTCGTGAAGTAGAGGACGCCGTCGGCGTACCAGATGCCCTCGCCGTTCTGGAACTTCGCCATCTCCGGAACCTGCTGGCGAGTCGGGGTCGCGCTCGTGACGGTCGAGGGGTCCGGCACCTCGGCCCAGCGCACGCGGCCGGAGTCGCCGACGACCGCCACCTCGAGCAGCCCGGCGTCGAGGCTCGGGTAGCTCTCGGGGGTGAAGCGATAGAAGCCCGCGTCGGCCGAGTCCTCGGTGAGGTAGAGCCGGCCGTCGACCGGGTCGACCGCCGCCGCCTCGTGCTTGAACGCACCGAGCGCCGGGCGCGGCTCGGCCGCCAGGACGCCGGCCGGATCGGCCTCCCAGACGAGCCCGGTGTCGGACTCCTCGCAGGAGAGCCAGGTCCCCCAAGGAGTCGGGCCGCCGGCGCAGTTGACGTTCGTGCCGCCGAGGATGCGGTAGGCGCCGATCACCTCACCGTCGGGATCGAAGCGGATCGCCGAGCTGCCGGCGCCGGCCGCCGAGACCGACTCGGAGTTCGTCACCAGGATCCAGCCGCCGTCCTCCGTGCGGTAGGTCGCCTGACCGTCGGGGAAGACGGGCCACGGATAGGCGGTGCCCTCGACCGGCTGACCGCCGCGGGCGACGATCCGCGAGCTGAAGCCCTGGGGAAGCTCGAGCGAGTTGGCATCCGCCTCGCCGAGCGGACCGTAGGGCGAATCGCCGGGGACCGCGGGCCCGGCCGAGGCCAGCGCCTCGCGCAGCCACACCGGTCCGAACGTGAGCGCGGCGGCCCCCGTCGCGCCGGATCGGATGAGTGCGCGTCTGGAGAGTCCCGTGTCGGTCATTCGGGGGTTCTTACCGGGCGCAGTGCCCCCGATGTCACGCTTCCGTGAAATCCACCGCGGAGTAGCCTCGCCGTCGGCGTGGCAGGTGAGGCCAAGACCGTCGTCTTCTTTCCCGAGTCGGCCTACGGGCCGACGAACAACTGCATCGGGATCGGCGACGTCCTGCGCCGCCGCGGCCACCGAGTCGTGTTCGTCCTCGAGGAGTCGTTCGCCGGGCTCGTCGAGCCGCACGGGTTCGAGGAGCGGCTGATGCGCCTCGCGCCGGCGCCCGAGGAGCCCGAGGCGCCGGGCCAGTTCTGGAAGGACTTCATCCGCGAGACGGCGCCGGTCTTCCGCAAGCCGACCCTCGATCAGCTCGGCGAGTTCATCGTCCCCACCTTCGAGGCGCTCGCCGACGGCGCCCGCTTCGTCGACGATCGCCTCGCCGAGATCTTCGCCGAGGTCGACCCGGACGTCATCGTCGAGGACAACGTCGTCTCTTTCCCCGCGATCCTCGCGGGTGCCCGGCCGTGGGTGCGGATCGTCTCCTGCAACGCTCTCGAGGTCCGCGATCCGGCGCTGCCGCCGACGTTCTGCGGCCTGCCCGCCGGCGACGACTCCGACTGGGCGACCCACGAGGCCGAGTACGTGCGCCAGATCGAGCGCATCCAGCCGGCGTTCTCGGAGTTCTGCGTCGAGCGCGGGGCGCCACCGCTGCCGGGGCGCGAGATGGAGCACGAGTCGGCCTGGCTCAACCTGACGGTCGTCCCCGCGGAGGCCGACTACGAGCGCTCGCGACCGCTCGGGCCGACCTGGCACCGGCTCGAATCGAGCGTCCGGACCACCGACGACCCGTGGGAGATGCCGCCGGAGCTGATCGACGGCGAGGGCTCCCTGATCTACCTCTCGCTCGGCTCGCTCGGCTCGGGCGACGTCGAGCTGATGCGCCGGCTCGTCGCGATCCTCGGCGAGCTGCCGCATCGCTTCATCGTCTCGTCCGGGCCGCAGCACGCCGAGTACGAGCTCGCACCGAACATGGCCGGCGCCGAGTTCCTGCCGCAGACCTCGGTCCTGCCGCACGTCGACCTCGTGATCACCCACGGCGGCAACAACACCGTGACGGAGTGCTTCCACTTCGGGATCCCGATGCTCGTCCTGCCGATCTTCTGGGACCAGCACGACAACGCGCAGCGCGTCGAGGAGACCGGCTTCGGCCGCCGCCTCGACACCTACCGAGCGCAACCTGGCGAGTTCCGCGAGGCGATCGACTCGCTGCTCGGCGATGTCGAGTTGCGCGCGCGAATGGCCGCGATCGCCGCCCGGCTCCAGGCGAATCCCGGGACCCAGCGCGCCGCCGAGTTGATCGAGCGCGTCGCCCTGACCGGTGAGCCGGTCAGCGGCCGGCCGGTGAGCGACGAGCCGGTCGGCGGCGAGCCGGCGACGGCGTGAGCGTCGGCTCCGATCCACGCCTCGGCCGCATGCTTGCGCGGATCGAGCGCGACGGGGAGGAGGACCTCGTCGCCGTCGAGTCGCCGCTCGAGATCCGCGTCGACGGCAGTCCGCTCGCGGTCACGATGCGAACGCCCGGAGACGACGAGGAGCTCGCGCTCGGGTTCCTCCACGGCGAGGGCCTGATCGACCGTGCCCACGAGGCCGCGCCTCCCGCCGACCTGCGTGCGAACGCGATCGACGTGTCTGGTCCTCTGCTCCGTGACCCGGGCTCTCGGAGCTTCTACGCGACCTCCTCCTGCGGCGTCTGCGGCAAGGGGGCGATCGAGGAGGTCACCGTCGCGGCGGCGCCGGCGCCGCGAGGGCCGGTGGTCGAGCGGGCGCTGCTCGCCGACCTGCCCGAGCGGCTGCGCCAGCCGGCGTTCGAGGCCAGCGGCGGGATCCACGCGACGGGACTCTTCGATGCGAGCGGCGAGGCGCTCTGCGTGCGTGAGGACGTCGGTCGCCACAACGCGTTCGACAAGGTCGTCGGCTGGGCGCTGCGCGCCGGCCGGATCCCGCTCGAGGGGAGCGTCGTCTGTGTGTCGGGGCGGCTGTCGTTCGAGCTCGTCCAGAAGGCTGCGGTCGCCGGCGCGCCGATCCTCGTCGGCGTCGGAGCTCCGAGCTCGCTGGCGATCGAGCTCGCGGCCGATCGCGGACTGACGCTGTGCGGCTTCGCCCGCCGCGGCCGGCTCAACGTCTACACGGGCGCGGAGCGGGTGCGGTGAGCGAGCGCGTCGACGGGCTCGCCTACGACGTCACCGGTGACGGCCCGCCGCTGCTCCTGATCCACGCCGGGATCGCGGAGCGCCGGGCCTGGGACCCCGTGCTCGGCCGTCTCTCCGACCGCTTTCGCGTCATCCGCTACGACGGGCGCGGCTTCGGCGAATCCGACGATCCGACCGCCCCCTGGTACCTGCACGAGGACGCCGCCCGGTTGATCGAGGCGGTGGCGGGGGGGCCGGCGCGCGTGATCGGCAACTCGCTGGGCGGTTCGGTCGCGATCGACCTGGCGCTCGAGCGCCCCGACCTCGTCGAGCGCTTCGTCACCGTCGGCTCGCGCCCGGACGGGCTCGACGAGGACCCCTGGATGCTCGCCCGCTTCGAGGAGGTCGACGCGCTGTTCGAAGCCGGAGACGTCGAGGCGGCCAACGAGCGCGAGATGGAGATCTGGATGGACGGGACGCGAGCCCCGGGCGCCTGCGATGCGGCCGTTCGCGACGTCGTCTCGCGCATCAACGTCGAGCTGCTCAGGCGCCAGGCCGACCTGCCCGAGCCACTCGAGCTCGAGCCGGCCGCCTTCTTCAGGCTCGCGAACCTCGAGCCGCCGCTACTGGTGTGCGTCGGCGAGTACGACCAGCCGTCCGTCGCCGAGGGCTCGCGCCTGCTGGCCGACCGCACCGGTTCGCGCCTCGTCGAGCTCCCGGGCTCGGCGCACGTCCCGGCGCTCGAGACGCCGGACGTCTTCTGCGACGCCGTGCTGCCGTTTCTCGACGGCGCGATCGCCTAGCCGGCGGCGCAGCTGCATCGACAGGGCACGGCTTCGCATCTGCTCGCGGAAGCGGAGCATCCGGTCCTCGAACGCCGCCTGCTCGCACGCCTCACATTCCGCGCCCTCGAGACGCGACCCGCAAAGTCCACACCGCGAACGTGACATCCATGGCCCCCCGGCTTCGAGTTCCCCTCCGTACTTCGACGTCCCTACCCAGGCTCCTGAGATCGACGCAGGCTGGGCGCGAGCTTGCGAGGCCCGTGCGAGGGCGTCGCCCGGCGGAACCGTCCTGGCGGCCGCTACCCGGCCGAACGCTCGCGCTCGAGGGCGAAGGCTCCTTGGATGCGCGCCCGCAAGGTCGCCTGGCGTCGCGCCTGAGCAGGCGTCACGCGGCCCCGCGGTGGGGCTGGCTCCTGCGCTCGGACCGCGATCCGCGGGGACCGCGTCGACATCGCGGCTCGTCGATGAGCGCGGTCGATCAGCTCGATGACGCGCGCTTCGTCGGCCAATCGGGCGCAGGCGGCGCAGGCGCTCTCGCCGCGCTTCAGCCTCCGCCCACAGACATCACACTTGACCGCGCCGAGCCTCATCGCAGACCACCCCCGGAGCGTCCCGCCCCTTTGCCGCGGAGCGCTCCGATTGGCCCTCGAGACCTCCAGCTCGAGCGGAGCGATCCTTCCCCGGCAGACTAAACGATCGGACCAAGGCCATTGGTTCGATCGATTGAGGAGAGGGGCGACTCCGGCGCCCACAGCCGCTAGCGCTCGAACCCGCCGATCCGCCCACCGCGGCGCTCGCGCTTGATCCCCGCGTCCTCGCCGAAAGGGTGGCCTCCGAAGCCGTGTCGCATCATCGCGATCGCGCGTGGGGCGTCGTGGTCGGAGTCGCGCGAGGCGATCAGCTGCATCACCGCCTGGGCGATCACCGGCGTCGAGACCTCCATGTGCATCGCGTCGTCGACGAGCCAGTTGACCTCTCCGGTGTCCTCGACGTAGTCGGGCACGTCGGCGACGCCGCCGCGCTCGGCGTAGCTCGCCTGCATCAGGTCGACGAGCCAGGAGCGGATCACGGACCCGTGGCGCCAGCACTCGAGCACGTCGGCGATCGGCAGCTCGTCGCGATAGTGCTCGAGCAGGTCGACGCCTTCGCCGATCGCCTGCAGCATCCCGAACTCGATCCCGTTGTGGACGAGCTTCGTGAAGTGCCCGGCACCCGACGGTCCGGCGTGGACGTAGCCGCCCTCGACGGCGAGGTCGATCAGCATCGGCTCGATCCGCTCGACCGCCGCGCGCTCACCCCCGGCCATGAAGCAGGCGCCGTGGCGCGCGCCGGAGATCCCGCCGCTCGTCCCGAGGTCGACCAGCGACAGGCCCTTCTCGGCGACCCGCTTCGCGCGCCGGATCGAGTCACCCCAGTAGGAGTTGCCTGCATCGACGATCACGTCGCCCGGCTCGAGCTTGTCCGTGAGCTCGTCGATCAGCTCGTCGACGACCGGCCCGGCCGGCACGTAGAGGAACACCGCGCGCGGTCCCTCGAGGGCGTCGCGGAAGCCGTCGATCGAGTCGACCGCCCGCATCCCCGCCTCGGTCAGCTCGGCCGGCGGGTCGTGGACGTCGTTGCCCGCGACGTCGATCCCCTTCTCGAGCGCCTGGAGGACGAGCGCCGCGCCCATCTTCCCCAGCCCCACGATCCCGATCTGCCGCTTTACGTCTGCCACGCTGTCTCCTCCATTGGGGTCCGGTGGAGTATCGGCCGGTTCGGCCGGCTCGTGAAGGGTCGGCGGGTCGGCGGTCTGGTGCAAACCGTGTGGCCGAATCAGGTAGGCGGTGGAGGTCGGGATACCGCGGGCGCCCGTGGTCTCCCGCGGGCGCCGCCGTCGGGGTCTGCAGGCGTATCGACGGTCAACCCCGACGGCGACCTCGCTACGCCTCCATTGCAGGCCCCTCGCCGCGACCGACCCGGTCGCGGCCCGCCGACCCGCCGAAGAGCGGAACTCCGCGGCCCGCCTATACCGCCCGAAGCAAGGCCCGACAGCTCGACCCATCACGCCCGACCAGCCGCAGCGGCAGCGCCAGCAGCTCGTACTCACCCGCGTCGAGGCCGGCGAGCGCCAGCCCCTCGATGATCCAGATCCCCGCGCCGAGCAGCGTCAGGTGGGTCTCGGCGCCCGTGTCGCCGCCGCCGACCGACAGGTAATCGACGCCGACCGTCATCACCCCGCGCTCGGCGAGCAGGGTCGCGGCGTCGGGCTCGATGTGGGCGAAGCCGGGGTCGAACGGCTCCTCCCACCAGCGGCGCTCCGAGTTCTTCGTCTTGAAGGCGATCCGCTCACCGGGGCGCGGGTCGTAGGGCCCGAGCTCGGCCGCTGTGATCGTCTCGCCGCTGATCTCGATCAGGCGGAGCGGTCCCATCACCGCCTCGAGCGGGAGGATGTCGATCCCCGACCCGTCGTCGATGAAGTGGTGCGGCGCGTCCATGTGCGTGCCGGTGTGCGCGCTCATCGACAGCTTGGTGACGTTGGCGGGTCCACCGTCGGAGATCGCCATCGAGTACGTGATCTCGACATCCGGGTCGTCGGGCCACGAGAGCATTCCGTCGGAGACCGGGACCGTCGCGTCGATCCAGCCGTGATGGAGCGGCCGCGGCGCGGCCTGCGGGTCGAGGCCGGCCATCAGATGAACTTCGGGTAGAGCGTCATGCCGCCGTCGACGAACAGCGTCGAGCCGACGACGTACTCGGCCTGGTCGGAGGCGACCCAGGCGATCGCGCGCGCGACGTCTGCGACCTCCCCCCAGCGCCCGTAGGGGATCTCGTCGAGCACCGCCTTGGACTGCGCCTCGTCGGCGAGGACGTCGGCGTTGATCGGCGTCGCGATCGCTCCCGGCGCGACGCTGACGACACGGATGCCGTGCGGCGCCAGCTCCCGCGCGATCGACTGGGCGAACAGCTTCTCGCCGCCCTTCGAGGCGCAGTAGTGGCTGAACTTCTCCCACGGGATCTGCTCGTGGACGCTCGTGACGTTGACGATCGCTCCGCGCTCGCCGGCGTTGCGCAGCCCGCGAGCCGCCTCGCGCGCGCACAGGAAGGCACCGGTCAGGTTCACGTCGATGACCCGCTGCCACTCCGACAGCGGCATGTCGATCAACGCATACGGCTTCTCGACGCCCGCGTTGTTGACGAGCAGGTCGACGCAACCGCCGAACTCGTCGGCCGCCGTGGCGAAGTTCGCCTCGACGTCGGCCTCGGAGGTCACGTCGCCCTTCACCGCGATCGCCGAGCCGCCCGCCGCGCGGATCGTCGCGGCCATATCCTCGGCGACCGTGGAGTCGGTGATGTGGTTGATCGCGACCGCGGCCCCGTGCGCCGCGAGCTCGAAGCTCGCGCCCTGGCCGAGCCCGGAGTCGGCGCCGGTAACCAGCGCCCGACGGCCCTCGAGCAGGCGCGCGTCCGGGGGCTTGGGTTCGAACTCGAAATCGCCCATCTCGGTCTCGTCCACCTCTCGCTCGACGGTCGTCGCGTGAGCGGGGCATCCTCGCAGGCGCCGCGGGGGGCGGCGAGCCCGGTCCACGGCGACTTTCCGCGGATCGGCGAGCTCGCGTTCCTGTCGGACTGCCACACGGGCGCGCTCGTCGCGCCCGACGGTGGCGTCGAGTGGCTCTGCCTGCCGCGCTTCGACTCGCCGAGCGTCTGCGGCGCGCTGCTCGACCGCGACGCGGGCCGGCTGCGCTTCGCGCCGCGCGCCGAGCAGGTGCCTGTCGCGCGCCGCTACCTGCCCGGCACGAACATTCTCGAGACCACCTGGTCGACCGGTCGCGGCTGGGTGGTGGTGCTCGACGCGCTCACGGTCGGCCCATGGCGCGAGCGCGCCGACGACCCGCACGTCCGGCCGCCGGGCGACGAGGACGCCGAGCAGATCCTCGTCCGCGTCGCGACCTGCGTCCAGGGTGAGGTCGAGCTCGAGCTGTTCTGCGACCTGCGGCCCGGCTACGGCGCCGAACAGCTCGACTGGGAGCTCTCGGAGGACTTCTCGGGCGCGACCGCGACGCTGCCCGACGGTACGCCGCTCGCGCTCGGCGGCGACATGCGCCTGAGCGCCCAGCGCCACGGCGGATTGATCGAGGCTCGGCGCAGGCTTCGCGACGGCGACGCCTGCTGCGTATGTCTCGCCTGGGGATCAGATCCCGACATGCCCAGGGACGCGGCCGAGGCCCAGCGCCGGCTCGAGCACACCGGCGACTTCTGGCGCGACTGGCTCGGCAACGGCCACTTCCCCGACCACCCCTGGCGCGTCCACCTGCAGCGCTCGGCCGTGACGCTCAAGGGCCTCAGCCACGCGCCGACCGGCGCGCTCCTGGCCGCCGCGACGACGTCGCTGCCCGAGACCCCGGGCGGCTCGCGCAACTGGGACTACCGCTTCACCTGGATCCGCGACGCGACCTTCGCGCTCTGGGGTCTGCATACGCTCGGCTTCGACGCCGAGGCGCGCGACTTCACCGAGTTCGTCGGCGACGTCTGCCGCGACGTCTCCGAGCTTCAGATCATGTACGGCATCGACGGGCGCAAGGACCTCGCCGAGTCGACCCTCGATGCCCTCTCGGGCTACGAGAACGCGAAGCCCGTGCGGATCGGCAACGGCGCCGCGAGCCAGCGCCAGAACGACGTCTATGGCGCGCTGCTCGACTCGCTCTACATCCACACGAAGACGCAGGACCGCGTGCCCCACGGCGTCTGGCAGATCGCCGACCAGATGGTCGACGCGGCGGCACGGATCTGGTCCGAGCCCGACCAGGGCATCTGGGAGGCGCGCGGCGAACCGCGCCACTACGTCTCCTCGAAGCTGATGTGCTGGGTCGCGCTCGACCGCGGCACCCGCCTCGCCGAGTCGCGCGGCGAGAGCGAGCAGGCGGAGCGCTGGGGGCGGATCGCCGACGAGATCAAGGCGGAGATCCTCGAGAAGGGCGTCACGGCCGAGGGCGTGCTGCGCCAGCACTACGACACCGACGCCCTCGACGCCTCGAACCTGCTCGCCCCGCTCGTCCGCTTCCTGCCGCCGAGCCACGAGGTGATCCGGAACACCGTGCTGGCGACGCAGCGCGACCTGACCGAGCACGGTCTCGTCCTGCGCTACCGCACCGATGAGACCGACGACGGCCAGTCCGGGGTCGAGGGCACGTTCACGATCTGCTCGTTCTGGCTGGCCTCGGCGCTGAGCGAGATCGGCGAGACCGAGGCGGCTCGGGCGCTGTGCGAGAAGCTGCTCTCGATGTCGGGCGACCTCGACCTCTACGCCGAGGAGATCGAACCGGTCAGCGGGCTCCAGCTCGGCAACTTCCCGCAGGCCTTCACCCACCTCGCGCTGATCAACGCCGTCTCGCACGTGATCGCCGACGAGCTCTCGCCCGCGACCGGCGATGGCGGGATGACCGCAGGCTTCTCGCAGATCCGCGGCATGGGGGCCGGTTGAGCGCCGAACCGCTGGCGCGGGCGGCCGTCCTCGGGCTCGCGGGCGGGATGCGATCGCAGGTTCCTTGGGCGGCGATGGCGATCCGCGACCGAGGCTTCAGACGGCCTGGCGGGCTGATCCCGATCGGCGCCTTCGCCGGCGAGCTGATCGCCGACAAGAGCCCGAGGATGCCGAGCCGGCTGCGTGCGCGCGGGCTCGCCTTCCGGCTCGCCGGCTCGGGCAGCGTCGGCTTCGCTCTCGCCGGCCCGCGGGGCGCAGCGGTCGCGGCCTCGACGGCGATGGCGAGCGCCCAGGTCATGAGTCGTGGCCGCGTCGCTCTCGGTGAGCGGACCGGGATTCCGGATCCGGTGCTGGCGGCGATCGAGGACGGCCTCGCGCTCGGTCTCGCGCTGTGGGCGACGGCGGGGGGCGGATAGCCGGCGCAAAGGCTTTCGTACCGCCGCCCGAATTCTCAAGCCGCCGCGGACGGCGACCGAGAAGAGGTGGAGTGAGCTCTCAGAACGCAGTGGGCGGCGCCAAGCGCCTGACCCTGATCGCGATGATCTTCGCGGTCTCCATGACCTTCATCGACCAGACGATCGTCTCGATCGCGGTCCCCGACCTCCAGAACGATCTCGGGCTCTCCGAGAGCGGCGTCCAGTGGGTCGTCAACGGATACCTGCTGGCGCTCGCCGCGCTGTTCGCGTTCGGCGGGCGGATCGCCGACATCGCCGGCCACAGGCGGATGGTGATGATCGGCATCGCGATATTCGCCACGGCCTCGGCCCTCTGCGGCGCCACACCCTCGGGCTCGTTCGCCGAGCCGTGGCTGATCGTCTTCCGCGTCATCCAGGGCGCCGGCGCGGCGATCATGTTCCCCGCCGCGCTCGCGATCGTCGTCTCGGCCTACCCCCAGGGTGAGCGCGGCAAGGCGCTCGCGATCTTCTTCGGCGTCGCGGGCGGGCTGACCGCCGTCGGACCGCTCGCCGGCGGTTACCTGATCGAGGTCTCGTGGCGGCTGATCTTCCTGATCAACGTCCCGATCGCACTCGCGGCCATCGGCCTGACTCTGCGCGCCAAGCCCGACGACACGCGTCGCCCGGCACGCCTCGACGTCCGCGGCGCGGTCCTGTTCGCGCTCGGCATGGGACTGCTCGTCCTCGGTCTGCAGCAGTCGGCAGCCTGGGGTTGGGACAGCCCGGCGACCATCGCCTCGATCATCGTCGGCGCGCTCGCGCTGGTCGCGTTCGTTCGCGCCCAGCTCGTCACGCCCGAGCCGCTGATGCAGGTGCGGATCTTCAGAGGCCGCGGCTTCGCGGCCGACGCCGCGATCCTGTTCTTCATCTCGATCGCGTTCGTCCCGATGTTCCTGTTCGCGTCGATGTACTCGCAGATCTCGCTCGGCGAGGACGCCTCGAACGCGGGCCTCTACATCGGCACCTTCTTCTTCGGCTTCGTGATCGCGGCCCAGTGGGGCGGGCGGATCCTCGACGCCCGCGGAGCCAAGCCCGCGGCGATCCTCGGGACGGCCGTCGGGGCCGTCGGCTTCTACCTATGGGCGAAGTCGATGCCTGCCGCCGACTACGACGACCAGTGGTGGCGGCTGATCGTCGCCGGTGCGGGGACCGGGCTCGTGTTCGGCCCGATCTCGACGGACGCGCTCAACCGGGCGCCCGGCACGAGCTACGGCGAGGTCACCGGGATCACCCAGACCGTCCGCAACCTCGCGGCCAGCCTCGGCCTCGCGGTTCTCGGCACGCTGCTGATCAGCCAGAACCGATCGAACATCGAGTCGACGCTCGCGTCCGAGGGGATCCCGAAGTCGACCGCCGACGAGGTCGCGCAATCGCTCAGCCAGGGATCGGGTGGTGACTCGAGCGGCTTCAGCCACGGGGGCGAGAAGGCGAAGGAGATCTTCGCCGCGGTCCAGCACGACTTCGGCGTCTCGATGGAGACGGTGTTCCTCGTGATGGCGGGGGCGATGGTGCTGGCGTTCATCGTCGCGCTCGTCTTCCTGCCGGCGGGCAAGGTGCCCGAAGCGGAGATCGACGACGACGCTCCGGCGCCGGCGCTCTAGACGCTCTCGGCGCGGGCCGAGCTCAGAGGACCTCGACGCGGTCGCCGACGGCGAGCGGGCCGGGGGAGACGACGGTCGCGCAGAGCCCGAGGTCGCCGCCGAAATCGCGGTTGATCCGCCGCAGCACGTCCGGGTCGATCTCGAGCGAGTCCGGCTCGGGATCGATCGTCGTGATCTTGCAGCGCTCGCAGGTCCAGGCGATGCGGACGACGGCCTCGTCGCCGATCCGCAGGTCGCGACCGACCCAGTCACGCTCGCCGAGGCCATCGACGCCTTCGACGTGGATGTTGGCTCGAAAGCGCAGCGGGTCGAGGCCGTCGCGGACCGCCGCGACGGCGCCGTCGGTGGTCAGCAGGAGAGGGGTGTCGTCCCAGAGGTGACCGCCGTCCGCCGCCTCGAAGTTGGCACCCTCGCCGGCCAGGTCCTCGGCGATCGCGGCTGCGTCGGCCGAGTCCCAGGCATGACCGTCGACGAGGACGTCGCCGTCCGTGGTGAGGCTCGTCTGCACGCCGAGCATCCGCTCACGGACCCGGGCCGTGACCAGCTTGCCGGTCGGAGTTCGCAGCGTGACCGAGCGGTCACCCGCGAATCCGTCCTGGCGCAGGTCGACCCGGTCGAGGTCCTCGCCGCGCATCGACTTGACGGGGAAGCGCCGCAGCGCCGCGACCCTCATCGTGCCCGACACGTCGCTCAGACCGGAGGCTCGGTACCGATCCGCTCGGCGGCGGCGCGCAGCTCGTCGAGCGGGCGCGAGCTCATCCCGGCGAGGTAGCACGCGATCGGCGCGGCGACTCGCTCGGAGGAGTGCGCCGCCGTGGCGGCGAGCTCGAGCAGCTCGGCGAAGCGCTCGTCATCCGGCGCCGGCACCTGCGCGCTGCGCGCGAACTCGTCGATCCACTCCTGCGCGCGCATCGGGAGGTGTTCTAGCGTGCCCCACGGCGACTCGCGGGCGATCTCGACCCGATCGCGTAACGGCGTGGCGATGATCGGTTGCGCGCATCCAACTTGCCTATGTAACACTTAGGCAGATGTCTGATGACCTCAGCCTCGGGGAGGCGGCGAAGGAGATCGGTGTAAGCGTGGACACGCTGCGCCGCTGGGATTCGAGCGGGCGGCTCCAGACGAAGCGCGACGGCCAGAATCGCCGCCGCGTCCCGCGCTCGGAGGTCGAGCGGCTGCGCGAGCGGCCAGATCGCCACGCGACAGGCGACACGCTCTCGGCACGGAACCGCTTCCCGGGGGTGATCACCTCGGTCGAGGTCGACGGGGTGATGGCGCTGGTCGAGATCGACGCCGGCCCGCACCGGGTCACCGCGGCGATCACGCGTGACTCCGTCGAGGAGCTCGGGCTCGCGGAGGGGGTCGAGGTCACGGCCGCGGTCAAGGCGACGTCGGTGATGGTGAACCGCGGCCGCGAGGATCGGGGTTGAGCTTTCGATCGGTCGCGGGGAGGCACGCGAAGGCGCTCGTGGCAGCGATCGCGATGGGTCTCGCGATCGGTCTGACCGGGTGCGGCGAGGATTCGAGTTCGGGCGCTGAGGCGAGCGGGGAGCTCCGAGTCTCCGCCGCCGCCTCACTCACCGACGCATTCGAGACCTATGGCGACCAGGACTTCCCCGACGCGTCCTTCTCCTTCGCCGGTTCCGATGAGCTTGCGGCGCAGATTCGGCAGGGCGCTCCGGTCGACGTCTTCGCCTCGGCCAACACGACCTACCCGGACGAGCTCTACGACGAGGGCCTGGTCGAGAGGCCGGTGGAGTTCGTGACGAACGAGATGGTGATCGGCGTTCCAACGGGATCGGAGATCGATTCGATCGACGACCTCGCCGAACCGGGCGTCGACGTCGTCCTCGGCACGCCTGACGTCCCCTTCGGCGCCTACGCGCGCGAGGTCCTCGGACGCCTGCCGCAGGCCGAGGAGGATGCGATCCTCGCCAACGTGCGCTCGGAGGAGTCCGACGTCACCGCGGCGGTCGGCAAGCTCGCGCAGGGCGCCGCCGACGCCTCGCTCGTCTACAGCTCCGACGTCGCGGGCGCCTCGGGTGAGATCGAGGGCGCCGAGCTTCCGGAGGACCTGCAACCGGTGGTCACCTACGGCGTCGCGGTCGTCTCCGAGACCGAGAACGCCGAAGGCGCCCAGGCGTTCGTCGCCGGCCTGACCGAGCCGGAGGGGCAGCGGATCCTCACCGAGGCCGGCTTCGGACCGGCGCCGGGCAGGTGAGGCGCGGGCGGCTCTTCGCCGCCGCTGCCGGGCTCGCCCTCGGCGCGCTCGTCCTGTTCCTGGCGCTGCCGGTCGTCTCGATATTCACCGACGTCGCGCCGTCCGAGCTCTTCGCCGCGCTCGGCGACGAGGGCTCGCTCGAGGCGCTTCGCCTCAGCCTGGTCGCGAGCGGGATCGCGCTCGCCGTGATTCTCCTCCTCGGCACACCGGCCGCCTACCTGCTCGGCACGCGGCGGTTCCGCGGGCGGAACGTCCTCGTGACGCTCGTCGAGCTTCCGCTCGTGCTGCCGCCCGCGGTCGCCGGCATCGGGCTGCTCGCGGCGCTCGGTCCGGGCGGACCCGTCGGGGCGGCGCTCGAGGACGCCGGGATCGAGCTCGTCTTCCAGACCGCCGGCGTCGTCATCGCGCTGGTGTTCGTCGCGAGCCCGTTCTACGTCCGCCAGGCGCAGGCGGCGTTCGCGTCGCTCGATCGCGATCTCGTCGCCGCGGCGCGCACTCTCGGCGCCGGCGAGGGCCGCGCGTTCGCCGCCGTCGCGGTGCCGGCCGCCGCGCCGGGGCTCGCCTCGGGTGCCGTTCTCGCCTGGGGCCGGGCGCTCGGCGAGTTCGGCGCCACGCTCGTGTTCGCCGGCTCGTTCCAGGGCATCACCCAGACCGCGCCGCTGGCGATCGTCGCGCAGTTCGGCACCGACTTCACGGGGGCGCTCGCGCTCTCGGCGGTCCTCGTCGCGATGTCGGCCGCACTGCTGCTCGCGGTCAAGCTGCTCCCCTCATCGCAGAGCGTGATCGGTCGTGCTTGAAGCTCGGATCGCGACGCGGGTCGGAGAGGACTTCGACCTCGACACCGACCTCGCGGTCGAGCCCGGCCGCTGCCTCGCGCTCGTCGGTCGCTCGGGCGCCGGCAAGACGAGCGTGCTGCGCGCGCTCGCCGGGCTTCGTCGTCCCGACTCCGGGCGGATCGCCTGCGAGGGCGAGACATGGTTCGACGCCGAAGCGGGCGTATGGGTCGATCCGGAGGAGCGGCGGTGTGGCTACGTCTTCCAGGACTACGCCCTCTTCCCGCACCTCAGCGCGCGCGCCAACGTCTGCTTCGGGATCCGCGGCCTCCCACGATCAGAGCGCCGCGAGCGCGCGGACTCGATCCTGGCCGAGCTCGGGCTCGCTGACCGGCTCGAGGCGAAGCCCGCCACGCTCTCGGGCGGCGAGCGCCAGCGGGTCGCGCTGGCGCGGGCGATTGCCTCCGAGCCGCGCGCGTTATTGCTCGACGAGCCGCTGTCGGCGCTCGACGCGTCGAGTCGCGCCGCCGCGAGTCGGACATTGGCCGCGGTCCTCGCGCGGCTCGGCGTGCCGACGGTGATGGTGAGCCACGACTTCGCCGAGGCGGCGACGTTCGGCGACGAGGTCGCGGTCATCGAAGCCGGTCGCATCGTCCAGCGCGGTGCGGCGGGCGAGCTGGCCGCGGCGCCCGGCTCCGCGTTCGTCGCCGAGATCGCCGGCGCGTCCGTCCTCAGTGGCGAGGCGTCCGCCGCCGACGGGATGACGGCGGTGCTGCTCGGCGACGGCTCGCGCGTGTTCTCGACCGACGAGCTCACCGGCCCGGTGACGGCCAGCGTTTTCCCGTGGGAGATCGAGCTTGCGGACCCCGGCGCGCGCCACGACGGCTCGGCGCGCAACCGGATCGAGGCGTCGGTGACGACGGTGACCGACCTCGGCAACCGCGTCCGGGTGGGGATGCTGATCGGCGCCGGCCTCGAGTCCGCCGTCCGCGACGGTCAGCCGCTCGCCGCCGAGGTCACGCGCGACTCCCTCGGTCGTCTCGGCCTCGAGCCGGGGGTCCGCGTCATCGCTACGTGGAAGGCGACTGCGACGCGGCTGTCACGCCGCTAAGCCGAAGCCGCGACGGCGTCGGCCCAGGCGTGGAGGCGACGGCCCCAATCGCGCTCGCCGGCGGTCGGGGCCTCGGAGAGATCGAAGCGCCGCGCCTCGGCCCGCGCGCGAACCCGCGACCATGCCGCGACCCGTTCCGGATCGAGGTCGGCGGCCGCCGCGTAGACCGCTATCCGCCGCTCGGACTCGGCCGCCGATGCCCCTGGGTCCTCGGGCAGCAGCGGCGCCCTGGGGTCGATCAGCGCCCAGCAGTCGAGGTTCGGATCGCCGGCGACCCCATGCGGGTCGATCGCCCGCCAGCCCTCGCCGTCGCGCAGAGCGTTGCCGCCGTGCAGGTCCGCGTGGAGCGGGCGGCGAGCCGGCGAGTCGGCGAGCAGCTCCTCAAGCATCACGAGCTCCTCGAGCCCGGCGAGCGAGATCCTCCAGTCGGCTACGTACTCCTCGGCCGGCGTATGGGATCCGTTCGGCTCGGCCGCGTCGTGCAGCGCTCGCGCGAGACGGCCCAGGACCTCGAGGTGCGCATCCGTTTCGAGCTCTTCCACGTCGAGCGGATGTCCCGGATCGATCCGCTCCATCAGCAGCGTCAGCCCGTCGTCGGCGACGTCGTGAAGGCGCGGGACGTGACCGCCGGGCTCCCAGTCGCGCAGCGCGAGCGCCTCGCGACGCAGCTCGTCGACCTCCGGGTTGTCACCCGGGATCAACTTCACGACCACACCACGACCGTCCGACCGGGCGGCGGCCACGAGCGCGACCTGCCCGCCGGTCAGCAACTCGAAGCGCTCGAGCCGCCAGCGCGCCACGCTCGCTTCGAGGCGCCGCTCGACGCCGCGCCGCAGCTCTCGGGCGTCGACCGCCGGCCAGTGCTCGCGCCACGCCTCGCAGAGCCGGTCGAGCTCCGCGCCGAGGGAGTCCCGGTCGATCATCCCCCGGCGAGCTCGCGGCCGGCGGCCTCGACCTCGTCGAGCGTCGAGGCCTCGACGACACGCTCGATCCCGAGCTCGTCCGCGTGCTGGGCCGAGAGCTCGTTGCGCCCGACGACCGCGACGCATCGCACGCCCGCGTCACGGGCACGGCCCGCGACCTGGGCGATCAGCTTGCCGGTCTCGTGCGTCTGCGAGTCGAGCGCACCCTCGCCGGTGATGACGAGATCAGCGTCGCCGATCCGCTCGTCGAAGCCGACGCTGTCGAGGACGAATGACGCGCCGTCGACGAGCTCGGCATCGAGTTCGGACCACAGCGCGCCGGAGATCCCGCCCGCCGCGCCGGTTCGCTCGACGCCCCGCGGGTCGCGCCGCATGCCGCCGGCGAGCTCGTCCAGCCGCGCCGCGAGCCGCTCGACCATCGCCTCGTCGGCGCCCTTCTGTGGCCCGAAGATCGCAGCGGCGTCCTCCCAGGGCGTCGTCACGTCGCAGAGCGCGACGATGCGCGCGCCGCGGTGACCCCCGGCGTCGGCGAGTGCGGCGAGCAGCGGGGCACCGCCATCGACCGTCGCGCTGCCGCCGACCGCGACGAGGATCTCGCGGGCGCCGTCCGCGGCCGCCGCCGCGATCAGCTCTCCCGTGCCGGCCGAGGTCGTGCGCTCAGGATCGCGATCGGACTCCTCGATCAGCGCCAGTCCGCTCGCGGCTGCGACCTCGACGAGAGCGCGGTCGCCGAACCGGGCGAAGCGCGCCTCGATCCGGCGCCCGAGCGGATCGGTCGCTCTCGCGCTCGCGACCCGGGCGTCGAGCGCCTCGGCGACGGCCTCCATCGTCCCCTCGCCGCCGTCGCCGACCGGGCACTCGTCGCACTCGGCGCCCGCTGCCCGGAGTCCGGCCGCAAGCGCCGCGGCGACCTCGCTCGCGGCGTGGGTGCCCTTGAAGGAGTCGGGCGAGATCACCGCCTTCACGACGACCTCCCGGCGTGTCGCCCGCTCGTCGCCTGTCCCCGCGCGAGCGCCCGGAAATGAGTCGCGAGCTCGCGGGCCGCCTCCGTCGGAGGCCCTCCGATCGCCGCCGCCCGGGCGAGCCGGACTGCGGAGGTCAGCACGACGGCTTCGGCCGCGCGAAGCCTGCGGAGGTCGAACGGCTCGATCCGCACGTCGAGCTCGCCGGCGGCGAGCAGCGACCCGCGCGTTACGCCGGGAAGGATGCGCCCGTCGGCGGGCGGTGTCACCAGCCGGCCGCGCTCGAGGATCCAGACGTTCGCCGAGCCGGCCTCGAGCACGGCGCCGTCGAGGTCGAGCCACACCGGCTCGGTGCCGGCGGCGACGAACGGCTCGAGGAAGCGCCGGTCGGCCCACTTGTGCGGACCCAGTCCGCCCGGCAGCAGGCACGGCTCGAGGATCGCGTCCGCCGGCGCGGGGCCGCCGCTGGCGTGCGGGTGGACCTCGAGCGCGACGTCGCCGTCGTGGGGCCGCGCGATCAGCCGGATCCGCCCGCGCCCGTCCGGGACCTCGCGCGCGGCCGCCCGCACACGGTCGGCGAGTCCGCCGGCGAGCGGGGCGGCGCGGAGCTCTCGGAGCGAACGCTCGAGCCGGCCGAGATGCTGACCCAGCCGCACCGGCTCGGAGCTCTCGACCGAGATCGTCTCGAGCAGCCCGAGGTCCGGGTCGGGGCGCGGAACGCGGCCGGGGCGTAGGGGGCTCGCCCGGCGCCCGGCGGCGCCCGAGGCCGCCGTTTCGTCGCGAGACGCGATCCGCGAGCCGAGCGCCGCGACGAGCGGCCGCGCCTTGTCGAGCGCCTCGGCGAGCTCGGCGACGGGCTCGGAGTCGGCCACGATCCCGCCGCCGCATCCGATCCAGGTTCGGTCCCCACGGCGTTCGAAGGTACGGATCGCGACCGAGAGCTCGAGCCCGCGCGGGGTCGCGAAGCCGATCGCTCCCGTGTAGGCCTCGCGACCCACCGGCTCGAGCCGCGCGATCACCTCGATCGCCTGCAGCTTCGGCGCCCCGGTGACCGAGCCGGGCGGGAAGCTCGCCGCGACGAGCTCGTGGTCGCCGACGTCCGGTCGCAGCCGGCCTCTGACCCGCGAGACGAGATGCCAGACGCCGGGATGCGGCTCGGCGACGGGCGGCAGCTCGGCCGAGATCGACCCGGTCTCGCAGACGCGGCCGAGATCGTTTCGCATCAGGTCGACGATCATCACGTTCTCGGCGTTCGCCTTCGACGAGCCCGTCAGCGAGTCGCGCGCCGCGATCTCGGAGGCGAGGGTCGGCGGTCCGTCGCGGCGCACCGTGCCCTTGATCGGCGCGGTCTCGACGTCGCGGCCGGTGCGCCTGAGGAAGAGCTCGGGCGAGAGTGAGAGCAGAGTCGCCTCGCCCCGGGCGACGAAAGCCGCGCGCGGCGGCTCGAGCCGTTCGGCGGCGGTCGCGAACGCCTCGGCGGAGGATCCGCGGGCATCGGCCTCGAGGCGCATGCAGATGTTCGCCTGGAAGATCTCGCCGGCGCGGATCGATTCGAGCGCCGCCTCGACCGCGGCGACGTGGCCGCGGGTGCCCGGCGCACGGGCCGCGAACTCCCCGACGTGCCACGGGCGGCGAGGCGCGGCTTTCGAGAGCCGCGACTCGAGCTCGTGGCGCCGGCGCCTGAGCACCTCCCGGCGCGGAGCGGTGACGAGCGCCTCGAACCACCACGCCCCGTCGGCGTCGAGTCGCAGCACGTGGTCGTAGAAGGACATCCCGAGCGTGTCGAGCGGCTTGGGCCTCGGCGGCTGGACCGGGAAGCGATCGACGAGTGCTCCGGCGCCGTAGCCGAGCCAGCCGAACCACCCGCCGCCGAGGCCCGAACCCGAACCCGAGCCCGCACGCGTGATGCTCGCGAGCCGGCCGCCGCCGAGCGCATCCGGCAGGCGATCGAGCTCGTCGAGGCTCGTCATCCGCGCGATCGGCTCGGATCCGAGGATCGCGCCGCCTCCGGCCCAATCGCCGATCAGCGCGAACGGATCGCGATCCTCCGCGAGGTGGCGCAGCGCGTCGTGGGCGCTCGCCGCCACCCGAAGCCGCACGCGCTCGACGCGAACCTCCATCGCCCGAGCCTACGCCGCCGCGGGGGCCTTCCGATGGAATCTCAAGCCGGTCCTGGCCGGTCTGAGACTCCACCAGACTGGGGGCGCCCGCCTAGCCGCCGATCGCGCTCATCGTCCGCGGCGGGGCGATGAAGCCCGGCTCGTTGACGCGGTGCTTGAGCTCCTTGCGCCAGACGGCGTCGCGGATCAGCTCGCCGAGCTCCGCGTCGCTCGCACCGGCGCGCAGCGGGTCACGAAGGTCGGTCTCGTTGACCGAGAACAGACACGTCCGGAGCTTGCCGTCGGCGGTCAACCGGATCCGGTTGCAATCAGCGCAGAACGGCTCGGACACCGGGTTGATGAAGCCGATCTCACCGGGAGCGCCGTCGGCGAAGCGGAAGACCCGTGCCGTCGCGTGCGGCTCGCGCCCGATCGGCTCGAGCGCGAATCGGCTCTCGACGATCGCCCGCGTCTCGGCGCCGCTCAGCACGGAGTCCGCCGACCAGTTGCGATCGCCGTCGAGCGGCATGAACTCGATGAAGCGCACCTCGTGGCCGGTCTCGCGCGCGAACTCGCAGAAGCGCAGCACCTCGGCCTCGGTGTAATCGCGCATCGCGATCGCGTTCACCTTGACCGGAGAGAGCGAGGGCTGGGCGGCGACGGCGTCGAGCCCGCGCAGGACCTTCGGCAGGGCGTCGCGCCGGGTGATCTGGAAGAAGCGGTCGCGCTCGAGCGAGTCGATCGAGATGTTGACGCGGTTGATGCCCGCGTCGGCCAGCGCCGCGGCGTCGCGCTCGAGGAACCAGCCGTTGGTCGTCAGCGAAAGGTCCTCGATCGCGTCGATCCGGGCGAGCATCGCCGCGAGCCGCGGGAAGTCGCGCCGGGCAAGCGGCTCACCGCCGGTCAGCCTCACCGTGCGCACGCCGAGGCCGGCGAACACGCGAGCCAGGCGTTCGATCTCCTCGAACGAGAGGATCGCCGAGCGCTCGAGCCAGTCCATTCCCTCGGCCGGCATGCAGTACTGACAGCGGAAGTTGCAGCGGTCGGTGACCGAGATCCGCAGGTCGGAGATCGCGCGGCCGTGCGCGTCGACCAGCGGCTCCTCCGGGGTCTTGGCGCTCCTCTCCACGACCCCAACCATTGCAGCCTTCGCGCCCGAGTCCGGCCGAACCCGCTCTCGCTCGCTGAATTCGCACGCCATATGGCCGCGAGTCCGCCTAGGCGATCCCTGGGCCGCGGACGGGTCGAAAGGTCGTGCGCAACGGGCGCGCCTATGTGGCGCCTATGCCGCGAGTGGGCGGATCGCGTGAAACCCGCGTAAAGGCCTCATGCGGCCACGGACCGTTAGTGCTAGAACGGTCGGTGGGGAGCAACCGAAGGAGAGGTATGAGCACGGTGAGAATCCGCGCCACCGTCAATGGTCAGGTCCGCGAGTCGGAGGTCGACGCGCGCAGGCTCCTGATCCATTGGCTGCGCGACGACCTTGGCCTGACCGGCTCGCACGTCGGGTGCGACACGTCGAACTGCGGCGCCTGCACCTGCCTGCTCGGCGACGAGGCGATCAAGAGCTGCACCGTGCTCGCGGCCCAGGCCGACGGGCTCGAGATCACGACGATCGAAGGCATGAGCCAGGACGGTGAACTGCATCCGCTCCAGGCCGCCTTCCGCGACGAGCATGGGCTCCAGTGCGGCTACTGCACCCCCGGCATGATCATGGCCGCCGAGGGTCTGCTCCGCCGCAACCCGAACCCGTCCGAGGAGGAGGTCCGCCACGGTCTCGAGGGCAACCTCTGCCGCTGCACGGGCTACCAGAACATCGTCAAGGCGGTGATCACGGCCTCCCAGCACGGGCCGGGCGCCGGGACTCGCGAGCCGGAAGGGGCGCAGGTCTGATGGAGGCCGGTACCGCACCAGAGCAGACGAACGGCAACGCCAACGGCGACGGCGCCGAGAAGTGGGTCGGCCAGGCGATCAAGCGCCTCGAGGACCCGCGCTTCATCACCGGCACCGGCCGCTATACCGACGACATGACGATCCCCGGCCTCGTCTACATGGCCGTGGTGCGCTCCCCCGAGGCACATGCGGAGATCGTCTCGATCGACAAGTCCGAGGCCGAGGCGATGGAGGGCGTCGTCGCCGTCTACACCGCCGAGGACCTCAACCTCCAGTCCGGTATCCCGATGGTCTGGGACCCGCCCGGGGTCGACATCAACACGCCCGCCAACATGCCGCTGAAGTCGGGCGAGGTGAAGGCCGTCGGCGACCCCGTCGCCGTCGTCCTCGGTACGGACAAGTACGGCGTCGTCGACGCGGCCGAGATGGTCATCGTCGAGTACGAGCCCAAGCCTGCCGTCGTCGATCCCGAGAAGGCGCTCGAGGAGGGCTCGGACCTCGTCTGGGACGAGTTCGGGACGAACAAGACCCACGAGTGGGCGCTCGCCGGTGGCGAGGACATCGAGCAGGCGATCCAGAACGCCGACGTCGTCGTCGAGCAGCGGATCGTCAATCACCGCACGGCCGGCGCACCGATCGAGCCACGCTCGGCGATCGCGGAGGCGCGTGGCGACCAGATCACGCTGTGGTCATCGACGCAGATTCCGCACATCACCCGGTTCTTGCTCTCGGGGATCCTCGGCATGTCCGAGGACAACTTGCGCGTCGTCGCCCCGGACGTCGGCGGCGGCTTCGGCGGCAAGCTGAACACGATCCACGAGGAGGTCCTGGCCTGCGCGGTCGCGCGCAAGCTGCAGCGGCCCGTCAAGTGGACCGAGACGCGCTCGGAGAACATGTCGAACGCGCACCACGGCCGCGATCAGATCGCCTACGTGACGCTCGCCGCGAAGTCCGACGGTGAGATCACCGGGGTCAAGCTGCGCGCGATCAACGACCTCGGGGCCTACTTCCAGATCCTGACCCCGTTCATCGCCGAGCTCGGGTTCCCGGTCGCCGGTGGCTGTTACAAGATCCCGGCCATCGACCTGCACTTCACGGGCGTGTTCACGAACAAGTTCCCGACCGATGCGATCCGCGGTGCGGGCCGGCCCGAGATGACGCACTGGATCGAGGTGATGATGGATCAGCTCGCGATGCGCCTGGACATGGACCGGCTCGAGGTGCGCCGCAAGAACTTCATCCCCGCAGATCAGTTCCCGTTCACCACGGCGCTCGACATCACCTACGACTCGGGCAACTACGAGGGCACTCTCGACAAGCTGCTCGAGCACTTCGACGTCGAGGAGTTCGAGCGCGAGCAGGCCGAGGCGCGCGAGCAGGGCAAGTACCGCGGGCTCGGCTTCTCGACCTACGTCGAGGTCTGCGGCCTCGCCCCGTCGCGGGCGGTCGGCCCGCAGGGCGTCGGGCTCCAGGCAGCGTTCTGGGAGTCGGCGGCGGTCCGCGTCCACCCGTCGGGCTCGGCGACCGTCTACTCCGGCTCTTCGCCGCACGGTCAGGGGCTCGACACCGCGTTCGCGCAGATCGCGGCCGACCGGCTCGGCATCGACCCGCACAAGGTCGACGTCCTGCACGGCGACACGAACCAGGGCCCGTTCGGATGGGGCACCTACGGGTCGCGCTCGCTCTCGGTCGGTGGCGAGGCGATCGCGAGGGCGTCCGAGCGCGTCGCCGACAAGGCGAAGAAGATCTGCGCCGCGATGCTCGAGGCCGCGCCCGAGGACATCGAGCTCCACGGCTCGGAGTTCCGCGTCAAGGGCCAGCCCGACAAGTCGATGACGATGGCCGATATCTCGCTCGCGGCGCACCTGCCGCCGAACGAGCTGCCGACCGACATCGAGCCCGGTCTCGAGGAGACGGCGTTCTACGACCCGGAGAACTTCGTCTTCCCGTTCGGCGCCCACGCCTGCGTCGTCGACGTGGACGTCGAGACCGGCAAGGTCGAGGTCGTGCGCTGGGTCGCCGTCGACGACTGCGGCCCGGCGATCAACCCGATGCTGATCGACGGCCAGGTCCACGGCGGGATAACCCACGGGATCGGCCAGGCGCTGTATGAGCAGATCGTCTACGACGAGGACGGCCAGCTCGTGACCGGCTCGTTCGTCGACTACGCGCTGCCGACGGCGGCCGAGGTCCCGATGTTCGAGACCGACCGCCAGGAGACGCCGTCGCCGGTCAACTCGCTCGGCGTCAAGGGCGTCGGCGAGGCGGGGACGATCGCCGCCACGCCGGCGGTCGTCAACGCCGTGATCGACGCGCTACGACCGCTCGGCGTCGACTACATCGACATGCCGATGACGCCGATGCGCGTCTGGCAGGCGCTCGAGGAGGCGAAGGGCAAGGGCTCGGGTCCGCGCGCGACCGAGCAGGGCCGCGAGCTCGGCGAGCACGGCCAGGGCGCCGCGGGCTCAGGGCCTACGAGCCCCGATGAGGCAGGAGGTGCGCTGTGATCCCGACGAACTTCGACTATCGACGGGCGGAGTCGGTGGACGACGCGATCGACGCGATCGCGGGCGGCGGCTACGACACGAAGCTGATCGCCGGCGGGCACTCGTTGCTGCCGCTGATGAAGCTCCGGCTGGCCGCCCCCGCCGAGCTCGTCGACATCTCGCAGCTCGCCGAGCTGCAGGGTGCCGAGCGCTCGAACGGGTCGTGGACGATCCGTGGCGGTACCCGCCACCGCGAGCTGCAGGACACGCCGGACATGGGCCTGATCTCGGTCGCGGCGGCGCAGATCGCCGACCAGCAGGTTCGAAACCGCGGCACGATCGGCGGCTCGCTCGCGCACGGAGACCCGGCCTCCGACCTGCCGGCGGTGCTGCTCGCGACCGAGTCCGAGATCAAGGCCAAGGGCCCGAACGGCGAGCGCTCGATCCCGGCGCTCGAGATGTTCCAGGACTACCTGACGACGGCACTCGGCGACGACGAGCTGATCACCGAGATCTCGATGCCGGCGATGGACGGCTACGGCTATGGCTACGAGAAGTTCATTCGCCGGGCCGAGGACTGGGCGATGGTCGGCGTCTGCGCGCTGGTCAAGAAGGGCTCGGACGGCTCTTGCGAGGACGTCCGCGTCGGGCTCACGCACATGAGCTCGACACCGCTTCGCGCCCGAGCCGTCGAGGACGCGCTGCGAGGCGGTGGCCTCGACGCGGATTCGATCGCCTCGGCCGCCGAGCACGCCGCCGACGACACGAACCCACCCGGTGACCTCAACGCGACGCCGGACTACAAGCGGCACCTGGCGGCGGTGTTGTGCAAGCGGGCGCTCGAGCAGGCGGCGGCCTGAGTCGAGGAGCGTCCGCCGGGGCCTGGGTGCTCCGAGATAACTCCGGTGAGATGCTCCGCTTCGCGTCCGCTCTCACCGGGTTTGGGTGCGTTTCCGCGATGCAGGTCGTAGACGAGTGACAACGTTCTCGGGTCCAGCCAACCCCGCTGCGGTCGCGGCGCTTCTCGCCGGGGAGGGCTATCTCGCCGGTGAGGAGCTCGCGACCGCGATCTATCTCGGGCTCGCCCTCGAGTCGCCGTTGCTGCTCGAGGGCGAGGCGGGGGTGGGGAAGACCGAGGTCGCCAAGGCGCTCGCGAGCGCCTACGGGTCGCGGCTGATCCGTCTCCAATGCCACGAGGGCATCGACCTCGCCAGCGCCCTCTATGACTGGGACTATCCGCGCCAGCTGCTGTCGATCCGGGCCGCCGAGTCTGGTGGTGCCGGAGCGGGGGCCGGCCTCGACCCGTTCGGGCGCCCCGGCTCGGAGCCCGTCTCCGACCTCTACCGGCGCGAGTTCCTGCTCCGCCGCCCGCTCCTCGAGGCGATCGAGTCGCCCGAGCCGGTGGTGTTGCTGATCGACGAGCTCGACCGCGCCGACGAGGAGTTCGAGGCGTTCCTGCTCGAGCTGCTGTCGGAGTTCCAGGTGACGATCCCCGAGCTCGGGACGATCCGGGCCGCGCAGCGACCGATCGTCGTCATCACCTCGAACCGCACCCGCGAGCTCCACGACGCGCTCAAGCGCCGCTGCCTCTACCACTGGATCGACTACCCGAGTCCGGAACGCGAGGCGCGGATCGTCCGCGAGCGGCTCCCGGGTGTCTCGGATGAGATCGCTCTGCGGGTCTGCGGAGCCGTTGCGCGGTTGCGCGGCGAGGACCTCTACAAGCTGCCGGGTGTCGGCGAGACGATCGCGTGGGCGCAGGCTCTGCTCGCGCTCGGCCCGGAGGCGGGCCTCGAGCGCGGCCTCGGCGCCGTGCTCAAGGTCCGCGAGGACATCGACCGCGTCCGCGAGCGCGGGATCCTCGAAGGGGCATGAACAACTCCGGTGAGATGCTCCGCTTCGCGTCCGCTCCCACCGGGTTCCGAGATACCTCCGGGGAAATGCTCCGCTTCGCGTCCGCTCTCACCGGGTTCGGGTGCGTTGGAGATAACTCCGGTGAGATGCTCCGCTTCGCGTCCGCTCTCACCGGGTTCGGGTGCGTTGGAGATAACTCCGGTGAGATGCTCCGCTTCGCGTCCGCTCTCACCGGGTTTGGGTGCGTTTCCGCGATGCAGGTCGTAGAGGCGTGAGCTTGGCGGTGACTGGGCCGCTCGTTCGGTTGGGCTCGGAGCTTCGGGCTCGGGGGGTTCGGGTTGGGACCGGGGAGCTCGTCACCGCGCACCGGGCGCTTCTCGCGCTGCCCGAGCCGGACCGCCGCGCCTCGCGCCTGGCCCTGCGCGCGGTGCTCTGCGCGAAGCGCGAGGACATGCCGGCCTTCGAAGCCGCATTCGAGGCGGCGTTCGACGTCCGGGGCGACGTGCCGGCGCCGAACATCGACCCGGTCGCTACCGCGGTCCTGCCGCGTACCGCGATCCCTTCGGATGCGCCGCCCGAGATCGGTGGAGTCGAGGAGATCGAGATCCGGCCGGCCGCCTTCTCCGAGCAGGAGCTGCTGGGCGCCAAGGACTTCGCCGAGTACTCGGACTCCGAGCGCCGCGTCGCGCGCTCGGTCCTGCGCGAGCTCGCACGCCACGGCCCGCAGCGGATCGGGCGCCGGCTGCGCGCCGACCGTCGCCACGGCGAGCGTCCCGACCTGCGCGCGACGCTGCGGCGATCGCTGCGCCACGGCGGCGAGCCGATCGAGCGCCGGCGCTCGGCGCGCCGTCCGCAACAACGCCCGCTCGTCCTCGTCCTCGACGTCTCGGGCTCGATGGACTCCTACGCGAGGATGCTGCTCCAGTACGCGCAGGCCTGCGCCGCCTCGCGCCGTCGCACGGAGGTCTTCGCGTTCTCGACCCGCCTCACCCGCATCACGCAGGAGCTCCGCGGCCGCGATCCGGACGCCGCGATAGCTCGCGCCGCGGCGCTCGGCGAGGACTGGTCCGGCGGGACGCGGATCGGCGAGTCGATCGCCGAGCTCAATCGGGTCCACGGACGGCGGATCGGTCGCGGCGCCGTCGTCGTGATCCTGTCCGACGGCTGGGAGCGCGGCGACCCGGACGATCTCGGTCGCGAGCTGGCCCGGCTCGGTCGTTGCTCGCATCGCCTGATCTGGCTCAATCCGCTCAAGGCCGCGCCCGGCTACGAACCGCTCGCGCGCGGGATGGCGGCGGCTCTTCCGCACCTCGACGCGTTTCTCGCCGGCAACTCGCTCGATTCGCTGGCCGAGCTCGCGGCGCTGATGCGAACGGAGATGTGAGTGTCGGCACCCGATCGGAAAGGGAGAGCTCGATGAGGGAGATCCTCGACGAGGTCGAGCACTGGCAGCTGCAGGGCAAGCGCGTGGCGATGGCCACCGTCGTCGCGACTCGTCGTTCGGCGCCGCGCCCGCCCGGGGCGAAGATGGCGATCGCCGAGTCGGGTGAGGTCGCAGGCGCGGTATCGGGTGGTTGTGTCGAGGGTGCCGTCGCATCGGCCGGCTACGAGGTCCTGCGGACGGGTCGTCCCCGACTGCTCAAGTTCGGGATCGCCGACGATCAGGCATGGGACGTCGGGCTGCCGTGCGGCGGCGAGATCGACGTCTTCGTCGAGGAGCTGCCGCGACCGTGAGTCCCGGGCCGCAGGCCGAGTTCGCGCGGATCGTCGCGGCGGGAGGGCGCGGCGCGGTCGCGACTGTCGTCGGCCCGGAGGAGTCCGAGCTGATCGGGCGCAAGATGCTCGTCCGCGACGACGGGCGCACCGAGGGATCGATCGAGTCCGAAGCCGACCTCGACATCGCGGCGCTAGCCGCCGAGCAGATGTGGGTCGAGCGCTCGGAGCTCCACAACCTCGGCGGCCTCGAGGTCTTCATCGACGTCACCCATCCGGCACCGAGGCTGCTCATCCTCGGGGCCGTCGACTACGCGGCCGCGCTCTGCAAGCTCGCTCGTGCCTGCGAGTGGCGCCCGTTCATCTGCGATCCGCGAACCGCGTTCGCGACCGAAGCGCGCTTCCCCGAGGCTGAGCGGATCGTCGTCGCCTGGCCGGACGCCGCCTTCGCCGAGCTCGGCATCGACCGCGCCACCTACATCGCCGTCCTCACCCACGATCCGAAGCTCGACGACGCCGCACTGCAGATCGCGCTCCGCTCCGAGGCCGCCTACATCGGCGCGATGGGGTCCCGCCGTGCCCAGGAGGCGCGTCACGAGCGACTCGTCGAGGCGGGGATGTCCGAGGTCGAGATCGGTCGGATGGCGGCGCCGATCGGGCTCGACCTCGGTGCGACATCGCCCGAGGAGACCGCGCTCTCGATCATGGCTCAGGCGGTCGCCGTGCGAAACGGGCGACGCGGCGGCCCGCTCTCCGAGGCAGAGGGCCGGATCCACGAGATCGGCTCGTGAGCGTCTGCGGCGCAGTTCTCGCGGCGGGAGCCGGCTCGCGATTCGAGCCGGGTCCGAAGCAGCTCGCTCGGCTCGACGGCCGGCCGCTGATCGATCACTCCCTCGACGCGCTTCGCGGCGCGCCGAGCCTGTCGCGCCGGCTCGTCGTACTCGGCAGCGGTGCCGAGGAGATCGAAGCGCGCGCGGATCTCGAGGGCTTCGAGCTCGCCCGCTGCGGGTCGTGGAGCGCCGGCCTGTCCGAGTCGCTGCGGGTCGCGGTCCGGGTCGCCGAACAGGACTCCTCCTGCGAGGCGCTCCTGATCTTGCTCGCCGACCAGCCGCTCGTCTCGGCGCGGGCAGTCGAGCGCCTCGCGGCCCGAGCTCGCGAGCTGGGCCCGCAGGCGGCGCTTCGCGCCGGCTACCACGGGCGTGCGGGGCATCCGAGCGTCATCGGCCGCGCTCTCTTCGCCGCCGTCGGGCGAATCGAGGGCGATCGTGGCGCCGGGGGGATACTGGAGGAGGCGGGCGCCGCGCTCGTCGACGTATCGGGCCTCGGCTCGGACATCGACGTCGACACGCGCGCGGACCTCGAGGCGATCGACCGCGAGGCGGCCGATGGGGAGATTCAGACACCGGCCGCGAGCCGGGGAGGTGCGAGATGAAGCTCGAGCATTCGTTCGACGTCGAGGCGCCGATCGATCGCGTCTGGCAGACGCTGATCGACGTCGAGCGCGTGGCACCGTGCCTGCCGGGCGCCGAGATCACCGACCACGACGACGAGGGCAACTACTCCGGGAACTTCCAGGTCCGCCTCGGACCGACGACCGCGTCCTATGCGGGCAAGCTGCGAATGGAGGAGCTCGACGAGGAGTCCCACCGCGTGGTGATGAACGCGAACGGCCGCGACAAGCGCGGCCAGGGCTCGGCGAAGGCGACGATCGTCTCGACGATGTCGGAGTCGGGTGGCATCACGCACGTCGACGTGGTCACCGACTTCAGCCTGACCGGCAAGCTCGCGCGCTTCGGCCGTGGCGGGATGATCCAGGACATCTCCGATCGGCTCGTCGGCGATTTCGTGGATTGCCTCAAGGCGACCGTCACAGCAGAGCCCGATCCGGCGCCCGCCGCCGATCCGGCCAGCCCCGAGGCACCGACCGGCGCACCATCCGCGGGCGCCAGCGGGACCGCCGAGGGCGCGGTCGAAGGTGCCCCGGCTAGCGCGACGTCGGTGGCGCCGAGCGACGGCCTCCCGTCCCAGGGCCCGGCCAGCGCCTCGCTGGCAGCCCCGGGCGCACCCTCGCCGCCACGCCCTGCGCCGCGACCGGCCGCGCCCCCGCCCGCCAAGCCGGTGAAGGGGCTCTCGCTGCTCCTGTCCGTCCTCTGGGGACGCGTGAAGCGGCTGCTCGCGCACCGAAGGACATGACCGCAATCGGCCGGTCAAGCCAAATGTGATGCGGACGATCTCCCCTTGCCCGGCGACCCGGCGAGCACCGCGCCTCGCCGCGGCGCGCGCGTCTGCTCGGGCTCGAGTGCGGCAGCGCGGCAACCCAGCTTCGAGCGGTGGCCGCAACGCCAACGCCGAAAAGAGCCACCGGATGTGACGTCGATTCTGAGATCCCATCGCGGGCCTGGCGACGTGCGCATCACCGATCACGAAATGATGTGCAAGCCGGGAGATCCAACTGATCCGCGACAACCGCACGGCCGTACCTCCTACGATTGGTAAGAGGCCCGATCACAGGAAGAGGTACGGCACCTTTGAGTCCGTCCGTCAGATCAGATAGTCACACCCCCGCGAGCCGTCGTTACACGCGCCGCCAGGCTCTTATGGCGGGGGCCTCAGGAGCCGGCGCGATCGCGATCGGCGCCTACGGGATCACCCGGGCGGCCTCGGACGAGAGCTTCGCGGCCGGCAGCTTCGCCGGCGAGGACAGCAGCTTCGCCGGCGCGCGAGGCGGGCCGGTCAACTACGTCCTGCGACCGGCGCCGGCATCCGTAGATCTGGGCGCTCGGAGCGTCGAGACCTGGTCCTACGGGAATGGCCCGGTTGGTCCCGAACTGCGTCTCAAGCAAGGCCGCCGGGCTCGGATCCGCGTCGAGAACCGACTGCCCGAGCCAACCTCGGTTCATTGGCACGGAATCAGGCTCCAAAACCGAATGGACGGCGTTCCCGAGCTGACTCAGGCGGCGATCGAGCCCGGCGAGTCGTTCATCTACGAGTTCACGCCGCCCGACGCCGGAACGTACTTCTACCACTCGCACGTCGGCACTCAGCTGGATCGCGGCCTATTGGGACCGCTGGTGGTCGAGCCCGCTGACGAGAGGCTCGGTTATGACCGCGAAGCGATCCTGATGCTTGACGACTGGCTCGACGGGGTCGATGGAGCTTCGCCGGATGCCGTGCTCTCCGGCTTGCGCGAGAGCGGCATGACCATGGACATGGGTGACGTCAAGGCTCCGATGTCGACCAGCGGCGGGCTGGCACGTCGATTGGCCGCCGGGCGGATCGACTCCGGCGACGTGCCGCATCCGTTGTTCCTCATCAACGGCCGTACGGCGTCGTTCGCGCCGTCGGTCGAGGCGAAGCCGGGAGACCGGGTCAGGCTGCGGCTCGTCAACGGCGCCGCTGACACGATCTTCGCGGTCTATGTCGAGGAGCACGACATGACTGTCACCCACGCCGACGCGCTCGAGGTCGAACCGCAGCGAACCGAGGCCCTGCTGTTAGGCATGGGGGAGCGATACGACGTGCTGGTCGACGTCCGCCGATCGACGCGTATCGTCGCCGTGCCGCTGGGCAAGCAGGGGCAACCGGGCGTCGCTTCGCTGGGCCCCCGAAGATCGGCGCGAGGCGCAAGATGGGTCGAGATGACCAAGGGTTGGACGCTTCCCGCGAGGGTGCTCGACCCTCGCATGCTGATCCCGGCGGAGGACTACCGTGGCGGAGCCTCCTCGGATTTGCCGGTCAAGCTCGGTATGGCGGCGGAGGGCTACGCATGGACGTTGAACGACGAGTCAGCACCCGGAATTCCGCCACTCGAGGCGGAGCGCAACGAGAAGCTGCGAGTCACCTTCGAGAACACGACGATGATGCCGCACCCTATGCACCTTCACGGGCACTCGTTCAAGCTTCTCGGGCCGAACCGACGCGGCGCGATCAAGGACACCGTCTTGGTGGCGCCGATGGAGACCGTCAGCGTCGAGTTCCTCGCCGACAACCCGGGACGCTGGGCGATGCACTGCCACAACGTCTACCACATGGAGGCCGGGATGATGGCCGAACTGCGGGTCAGCTGACCAACATCACGACCGGTCCGTGTGTCCGCACGGTAAGTAGCTACTACAGGTCGTAGGATAAGGGCGGATGGCCCCTCGCTTCCTCAGCCCTATCGTCGCGCCCCCGAACGCATGAGCTTCGCTCTCGATCGAAGCGAGCGCCGGCGTGTTCGTGGTGAGCTCCCGGCACGCGCGGTCGTCGTCGGAACAGCTCTCGGCGCGGCAACCTTGACTTTCGCGCTGCATCATCTTCCTCCGCTGGCCGGGCACGCGATTGAGGCGCTTGGCGTGGCGTTGAGCTTCGTCGCGCTATGTGCCGCGGTCTCAGCCAGGATGTGGGCGCCTTCCAGCGCCGTGGTCGAGGAAGTAGTCCTGGTTGAAAGCATCGCGACGAAAGAGTTGCGGCGCGCGACGCTGGTCGATGTTGACTTCATGGCCCGAACGCACGCCGAGACTCTGCCGCGAGCGTTTTTTGTGTCCCTTGGGCAGAGGTTCATGCGCCGCTACTACGCGACCTTCATCGATTCGCCATACGCCGAAGCCCTCGT
Source organism: Thermoleophilia bacterium SCSIO 60948 (assembly GCA_021496505.1). Lineage (GTDB taxonomy): Bacteria > Actinomycetota > Thermoleophilia > Solirubrobacterales > 70-9 > JACDBR01. The sequence continues at coordinate 533,742 of CP053031.1, forward strand.
CGCCGCAATCGCGGACCACCGCGCCGGAATGGTTGTCGGCGTGCTGGATCCGCCCCTCCACGCCCGGTGGGTTGCGCGCAACCGCGGGATGTCGCTAGCGCTCTCGGCCCTCGCTGCCCTCGCAGTTCGGCCCTCGGCGGTGTCGACCTTCCTCAGAACCCGCGCGCGGCGCTACGCGGGCGCATGGCGACGTTACCGAGACAGCGCCCAGACCCAAGCGACGGACGATGCGACACGCCCGGCGGTCCTGAGCCATGTAGCGGTGTCCACGGGCGCGAGGCATCGTGGGGTCGGGCAAAGCTTGGTGTCCGGATTCGAGGCGAGCGCGTGGCACTACGGAGCTGACTGGATCACGCTGACCACCCTCTCGGGATCCGATGGCGCAAGCGACTTCTACGACCTGCTGGGTTGGCGCTGCCGCGGTCCCGTCCGGACGTTCGACGGTGCCGATGTCGTGGAGTGGTCGATCGCACGGAGCGCGCGGTGAGGCCCCGCGTTGCGCTTCTCGCCCTGTCTCTCGTCGCTGTGTTGGCGGGTTTTGTCGGTGCTCTCGCTAGCGAGAGTCCGGACCGACTGTCCCCCCGATGGGTCCCCGAAGAGGTTGAGCGAATCGCGGAGGTGCCTGACCGCAGGCCATCGCCCGCTCCCTACATGGCGCCTGGCTTCGAGCCCTACGCGGACGGGAAGGAGGTCGCCGCCCGCGCCGCCCAGCGCGCACTCACCTACGGTCGAAACGAGACGCCGGCGGCGATAGCTGAGCGCGTTCAAGCCGGGGCCGACGACGGTCTCGCTCGAGTGCTCGCGCCTGCGGTCGAGCGTGACATGCGCTCGGCCGGGACAGTGGTCTACCCGCAACTTTCCGGCCTGACCGCGAGCTCGATGGGCGTGATGGTCGTCGCCCGCCAGCGGTTGCAGGATGAGGCCGGTCGCTGGACCTCGGTGACGCGAACCCTCGATGTCCGCTTGGCGGGTGCCGACGGCGCCTGGCAAGTCGACTCGATCGCCTCTGTTGGCGGGTCGGCTGTAGAGCGCCCCGAGGAGCTTTCTCCCGCCGCGACGGCGGTCGTCGATAACCCGGCTATCGAGCTCCCCGACACCGCGCGATGGGACATCTACCGCGGCGGGGTCGATCCGTCGCTGCTCGGGGCGATCGCCTCAGCGGCCGACCGGACGCCGATCTCGATCGCGGTTCTGGACTCAGGGCACCCGGCGAACGTCTGGGACACGCCGACGCCGAGTGCTCATTCGAGTGGAGCGGCGGTCGACATCTGGGCCGTCGGCGGGGCGCCCGTCGCGACGCAGGCCGAGACCGGCAGCAAAGCCTACGAGATGGCTTCGACCTTCGTCTCCGGCGGGGCGGCGCAAGTCGGAAGCCCCTGGATTCTCGGACCCGGAGGGACGACATCGTTCACGGACGAAGTCCACCGCGATCACGTCCATCTGCAGCAGTCGGGCTGAGTTCGGGTGCCGCGGTCGCGTCGAGGCTGAGAGGCCAGCTAGATCCGGAATCGGGCGAAGTAGCCGAGGGAGGTACCGAGGCGGAGGTCGAAGCTAAGTCCGCTGGCATCCGCGCGCTCCATCAACCGTCTTGGCCGCACCCAGTGCGGGTCACCGAAGAGCTCTCCGACGACCAGCCTCCCATCGGGACGGATAACGCGAGCGAGCTCGCGAAGCGCCCGCCCTTGATCAGGGATCTCACCGAGTACCGCCACCAGGAAGGCGGCGTCGAAGCGATTCGGCTCGAACGGCAGCTCGAGAGCATCGCCGACCGTGGCGGCGACGTTCTCGATCCCGGCCGAAGCCAGGCGCGCCAACGCGGCTGCAGCATCTCGTTCTGCAGATCTAGGAGCTCCAGGCGCCGAGGGGCTCAAGTGCTTCGGCGACTCCGCCCGAGTAGTGGCCCGTACCGGGTCCAACTTCGAGGATCTGCTCCCCGTGCCTCGGCTCGAGAACTCTGTGAAGTCGCTTGCGAGTGATCAAGGGATGGGGCGGCCGCAGCCAGAAGCGCTGCCCGTAGGGGCAGGCCGAGGGGTGGCGTCGCCACCAAAGCGCGGCGAACATGATGCCGAGCGCCGCGGCGGCGGCCAGTCGCCGGGAGGCTGGCGTGAAGGCGCTCGGTCGGATGAACGGAACCTTCACGCCAGGCTCGCCTCCGGCAGCTTCGATTCGCTCGGTCCCAGCGTTTCAGGCGAGGCGTCGGGTCGATCGCACGCCCGCCCTTGTACCAGCCGGACCCGGACCAGAGTTCGAAGTGCAGGTGCAGGCGGTCGAGCGCCCGCTCGAACCGGCGAGCCCGATCGGCTCTCCCGCGCGTACGCGATCGCCCTCGCGAACCTCCAGCCGTTTGCGCATGTGCATGTAGACGGACTCGAGACGCGTTCCTTGCCGCCGATCACCACGAAGTTCCCAGCCCCCCGGCTTCGTAGTCGATGACCCTGACCCGCCCGCTCTGCGCTGCGACGACCTTCTTCCGGCAGCCCGCGAGCAAACCCTGCCCCTTGTGGTCGCGACCGGCGCCGAACCCATCTCCGTAGGTGTGCTTACCACGCACCGGGAAACTGTTGTCACCCCCGTTCGATCCGCCCCCGTCGGTACCGACCCCTCCGCCACCCGCTACAGCGGTCGCCCCCGGGATCAGTAGGGACCCGACCAGCAGCAGGCCCGCTAGCTTCCTAGCTCCGATCCGTCGGCTACGGATCGCAAGCACCCAAGATTTGGACATCGACCCCGCCTCTCTTCTCGAGCCTGCGGAGTTAGCTGACGGGCTCGCGCATGTCGAAGAGCTCGCGCTAGGGATACGTCCGTATCCCATTCGCCCAGGAACGATTGGTTCCCCGGCTCCGCCGTCTCGAACAGCGGATTCGGCTATGGCGCTGCGCAGCTTAGCGCGTAGTCCGACGGAGCGTAGGACCGTGCTCGCCGTTGACGACGTCTCCGACGCGGCCGATCGCCATACCGAGGGGAAGGCCGAGCGCGGCGGCGCCAAGGTAGCCGAGGCTCAGACGCCGGCGTCTGAGCGTTAGCGCGATTGCGGCGGCTCCGGCGATCAGCCCCCCGTAGACCGAGAACCCGTTGGTGCCGAACCAGTCGGTCGGGCTGCATAGCGCCTCGGGATCGTTGTCGAGCAGGTAGAGGAGCCGTGCACCGACAAGCCCGGCCACCGCGGCCGGAACGGCGAGTCCAGGATCTCTTCGGGATCGAGCCCGACGCGCCTGGCCTACCGGGCCGCGAAGAGGCCGCCGACGATCAGTCCGAGCGAAGTGGTGAGCCCATGCACAGAGAGCGAGACGGGCCCGAGGTCGATGAACGGATCCACATCGATCGTGATTTGGGCGAGCGTAAGGCGGATGCAGCCGAGTTTAGGACAAGTCCGACGTGTCGCAGGAAAATCCGGCTTGGTCCCTCCCCGGAAGCTGGGTCGAGCAACGTTCCTGACGATGGAAACGCTTCTGAACCGACAAGCTGTAGGACTAGGCTCTCGAACTTGTGACGCCCGGATGAACGAACACGCGTACCGCGACGTGCGCACGACTTCGCTGAGCTCGAGTCGCAGCACGTTCGTCTTCGCCGACCTCGTCGGCTTTAGCGCCCTGACCGAGGCGCACGGTGACCAATTCGCCGCGGACGTCGTCGAGCAGTTCGCGAGTCGAGTCGCGACATGGCTGCCGGCGTTTGGTGATGGTTCTCTGAAACCGGTCGGCGACGCGGTCATGATCCGCTGCATCGAGCCGCGCGGCGCCGTTGAGCTCTCGCTGGCGCTGATCGCCCGTTCGGCCGAAGTAGCCCGTTTCCCATCGATCCGTATCGGGATGCATTCGGGAACCGCGGTCGAACGGGGTGGGGACTGGTACGGCTTCTCCGTCAATCTCGCGGCCCGCGTCTCACGCTTGGCCAGCGCGAGCGAGGTCCTGCTCACGGAGCAGACGGTGCTGGATGCTGGGGCACTCCCACGGGTTCGGTTGACGACGCTGGGGGCTCAGCGGTTTCACAATCTCGCGACACGAGTCGAGGTGTACCGCGCCGAGCGTCCAGACCCCCCGGCCGGCAAGCGCATCGACCCCGTATGCCGGATGCCGCTCTCGGAGGGCGAGGCGCTACGCCGCCAGGAGCAAGACGGCGTCGAGTACGCGTTCTGCTCGCGGCGGTGTGAGCGCGCCTTCCTTGCCGATCCGGACGATTTCGTCAATCCGGTCAACATTTGAGGTCGCTTTAGAGGTATTGCTTGGGTTGGCGGGCCTTCCGTTCATCCGAACCTCGAAAAGCAGATGATCACCGAACGACGCCCCCGAGTTGCCGACCGTTCCGATCACGTCGCCCTGAGACGGACTGACCCGTCGCGACGCCGATCGAATTCTGGTGGGCGTAGCAGGTCGAGATCCCGTCACCGTGGTCGATGCAGGTGTAGTTGCCGTAGCCACCGGATACGCCGGCCTGAATTACGGTGCCCGAGGCGGCGGCCTCGATCGGCGCGCCGTTGGGCGCGGCGATGTCGATGGGTACCCTAGGAAGAACTCTTACGCTTCGTAGGATTAGGGCACGTGTCGCATTTGGAGTTGTAGTCGCGTATGACGGGGCGGCGGCGGGTGCGGATGCTGCTCTCCGGATGCTCGCACGTCCCGCGAGTCCCAGGGCGCTGGCCCGTATCCCTTCGCGCGATGCGAACGAGCACGGAGCTCCCGAAGGTCGAGCTGAGGTCCGCGATCTCCTAACCTCCATCTTGTGCTGACGATCAGATCGTGGCTGAAGCGCGAGGGGCGACCGGCATGGTGCGCACTCGCCGTTCTCGCCTTGGCGATCGTCCTCTGGTGGGCACACAGCACGCCGCAGGCCCATGAGATGCACGAAGGGTCGATGGAGGAATCGCTGCGCACCGCGATCTCGATCTGCCTGGCGATCGGCATCGCCTACGCCGGCGTCAAGCGGATGGGCGGGAGCCTCCCCGGCCGGCGCTGGTTCGAAGCGCGCGGCCTTTATCGCTTGACCGCGGGCGATTGCCCGTCCGCCAGTGGTCCCGATCGGGCGACGGCGCGCGCGGGTCCGGTCTCGCTGGGGGTCCTGCGGCTCTGATCCCGGAGCCGTGACTCAGGCGCTTCGGCGCCACTGACACACGCACATTCTCAGCGAGAGAAAGGACTCCGGCTTGTCTAACAAGAGGCTTGCAGCTGCGGCCGTCGCAGCGGTCGTCGTGATCGCTGGACTCGTTTTCGTGCTCGGAGGCGGAGAGGACGAGGCGTCGCCTACCGAGAGCGTCGACGGCGCCTTCGCCACGGAAATGATCCCGCACCATGAAATGGCCATCCAGATGGCCGAGATGGCCCAAGAACAGGGCCAACACCCCGAGATCACACGACTCGCGGACGCGATCGTCGAAGCGCAGGAGGGTGAGATCTCAGAGCTCGAAGACATCCACGAGCGACTGTTCGGCGAGCCCGCCGGCTCGATCGACTTCGTCTCGTTGCCGCTCTCGGACGAGGACTCCGGGATGGACATGGACATGGCGATGCTCGCCGGCGCGCAGCCGTTCGACCGCGCGTTCATCGACATGATGATTCCGCACCACCAGGGTGCGATTCGGATGGCGCGGATCGAGCTCGAGGACGGATCCGATCCGGAGGCCAAGCGTCTCGCCGAGCAGATCATCGCCGAGCAATCCGATGAGATCGTCGAGATGAACGAGTGGCGATCGGACTGGTATGGCGCGCCTTCGCCGGCTGGAGGCGTGCCGCCCGCTGGCACCGACTGAGGTGCTCGTCCGAACGGTCGGGCGTTAACCTCGACCGGTCTGTGGTCCCTGCCCGACTCGGTCCCGGAGTTTCCCGGGACCGAGTCGGTTGCGGGCTCGGGAGCACCCCGTACCTCTCGCCACGCCGACCCAGGCGGCAGCGACGGCCGGGCGTGGGAGGTTCAGCCGCGACGCATGAGGCGGCCCACGGCCGCCATCAGCTCCTCGGTCTTGTCGATCTGATCGTCGCCCTCCGCGCCGATCACGCATTTCTGGGCGTGGTCGTCCAGTAGACCGAGTGCGACCTTGTCGAGGGCGGCCTGAATCGCAGAAATCTGCGTCAGGACGTCGATGCAGTAGCGATCTTCCTCGACCATCCGGCCGACTCCGCGCACTTGGCCTTCAATGCGAGCCAGACGTGACTGCAATTGATCCTTGGTGGCCGTGTATCCGCGTGTCGGGGTCGAGCTTGGTGCGGGGCGGGGAGAGGTGCTGGCGCTAGGCATGCTCGGATCCTACTGGTTACCTATGCGGGGTTCCCGTTCCATTCCTCCGGCATCGAACCCACGACGCTGACACAGCGAGACGGGGGTAGGGCTTGACTGTCGCGGGGGTCGAGCGCCCCACTTCCGTGACCCTCCGCAGCTCGCGTCGCGAGGGCTGAGAAACGCGGTCCGACAACATGTAGGATCAGCGCATGACCTCGGTGACTGCGCCAGCCAGCCCCGGATGGGGCGTCACGCTGGGCAGCTTGGCCCGTTGGCCCCTGCGTCGGTGGGGCGTCGCGCTGTCGGCTGCGGCCGCTGCGGCGCTGGCGATCGGGATCCCGACGGGGATCGTGGAGACCGGCCTTTACACACGCATGTTGCCCGTCGTGTGGTGGAACTACCCAATCTGGGTAGCGTCGGCGGTGCTCATCGGCCTCACGGTCGCGACGTACGTCAGGATCGGCGAAGCGCCGCCCGTCGGGCCTGACCGTGCGCGCCGCACGCTCGGGGGCTCAGCGCTGTCGCTCTTCGCGGTCGGGTGCCCGATCTGCAACAAGCTCGTGGTGGGCGCGATGGGGACGAGTGGCGCGTTGAGCTACTGGGCGCCCATCCAGCCGGCGCTCGGCATCGCCAGCGTCGCGCTACTCGTCGCCTGCCTCGTCGTCCGGCTGCGTGGCCAGGCGGCGTGCTCGGCTGCGCAGGGTCGCTGATACGGCGTCAGCCGCGCCGGTCACCGCGGTGCCGGGTCGCTCAAGTGGACCGGGGCGAGCGCTCGACCCCGACGACGTCTTCGTAATGGGTAATCCGGAAGCTACCGGATGACCTGCTACCTTCTCGGGTACCCCCACCCCGTACCTGTAAGGAGGAAGTTGTTCCAATGAGCGCCATCGAAACGATCTACACCGTCGAGGGAATGACCTGCGGGCACTGCGAGCTGTCCGTGCGCGAGGAGGTCGAGGAACTCGACGGCGTCGAGTCCGCCCAGGCTGACCGCACCACCGGAAAGCTGACCGTCCGCGGGGATGTCGGGGACGCCGACATCCGCAAGGCCGTTGAGGCAGCCGGGTATCAGGTGGCGGCGTAACCGCCGCCCGCACCGCCCGAACAGTTCGACCGAGAGCCCATGAGCGTTCCCACCCGACTGGTCGCCTTCGCCGCAGTGCTCGGCCTTGTCTTCGGCGGAGCCGCGCTGGCCGGCGCGGCGCTCGACCCGACCGACGACTCCGTGACGGCCGACGCGGGCCACGGCGACGAGACGGCGGGTGGCCGTGGCGGCGAGAACCCGGCAGCGGCGCGCGGAGAGCACGGCGGCGGCTACGGACAGATCGCCGTCGCGCCGGTCGCCAGCGGCGTCGCCGCTAGCCAGGACGGCCTGACGCTCGTCTCCGACGATACGTTCTTCCGTCGCGGGCAGCAGGAGACCTTCAGCTTCCAGATCACCGACGAGCGCGGGCGGGTCTTGCGCGACGAGTTCGAGATCGAGTCCGAGCGCGAGATGCACCTGATCGTCGTGCGCGCCGACACCGCTACCTACCAGCACCTGCACCCGCGCAAGGACGCCGACGGGACGTGGTCGGTGGAACTCGAGCTGCCCGAGCCCGGGGTCTACCGCGCCTACGCGGACTTCATGATCGGCGGGCGCCAGCGCGCACTGACCACGACGCTTCTCGCGCCGGGCGCCTTCGAGCCCAACGAACTGCCCGCGCCGACGCGCAGCGACAGCGACGGTGGCCTTGACGTCGAGCTCAAGGCGGACGGCCTGAACGCCGGCCGCGAGTGCCGGCTGACGTTCGCCGTGACTCGCGACGGCCAGCCGTTCGACGGGCTCGAGCGCTACCTCGGTGCCAAAGGTCACCTCGTCGCGCTGCGCGAGGGCGACCTGGCCTACCTGCACGTGCACCCGACCGAGGGCGGCTCCGAGCACGCCCACGAGGGCGGCGGGACGAGCAGCGAGGCGCACCCCAACGAGGTGCCATTCGCGGCGACGTTTCCGACCGCCGGGCGCTACCGGCTGTTCCTGCAGATCCAGGCCGGCGGCGAGATCCGCACGGTCGCCTACACCTTGGAGGTGCCGCGATGAGCGCCCCTGAGACGACCAGCGGCGAGCGGCTCGAGCTGCCGCTGGAGGGCATGACGTGCTCGTCGTGCGCGAACCGCATCGAGCGCAAGCTCAACAAGCTCGACGGCGTCGAGGCGACGGTCAACTACGCGACTGAGAAGGCGGCAGTGCAGTTCGATCCCTCGCGGGTAGGCCCCGACGATCTCGTCGAGGCGGTCGAGGCGGCCGGCTACGGAGCACGGCTGCCGCAGGCCGGCGGTTCGGACGACCCGGGCTCGATCGACGTCGAGGATCGTCACGTGCGCGAGTTGCGCACGCGGCTGATCGGCGCCGCCGTTCTGTCGGTGCCGCTGCTGCTGATCTCGATGATCCCGGCGCTCCAGTTCGAGTATTGGCAGTGGCTGGCGCTTCAGCTCGCCACCCCGGTCGTGTTCTGGGCGGGCTGGCCGTTCCACAAGGCGGCGTGGCAGAACCTGCGCCACGGCGCGGCGACGATGGACACGCTGATCTCGGTCGGCACGCTGGCCGCCTGGGGCTGGTCGGTGGTCGCGCTGTTCTTCCTCGGCGCCGGTGCGCCGGGCATGCAGATGCCGATGGAGCTCGTGCTCGACCGCGACGCGTCGAGCTCGCACATCTACCTTGAGGCCGCCGGCGTGGTGACGACGCTCATCATCGCCGGGCGCTACTTCGAGGCGCGCGCCAAGCGCCGCGCCGGCGCGGCGCTGTCGGCGCTGCTCGAGCTCGGGGCCAAGGACGTCGCGGTCCTTGACCCCAGCGGCGAGGAGCGGCGCGTGCCGGTCGACCAGCTCGAGGTCGGCGACCGGTTCGTCGTGCGGCCGGGCGAGAAGGTCGCGACCGACGGTGTCGTCGAGGAGGGTTCCTCGGCGGTCGATCAGTCGCTGCTGACGGGCGAGTCGGTGCCGGTCGAGAAGGGGCCGGGCGACGAGGTCGCGGGCGCGACGGTCAACGCCGGCGGGCGGTTGGTCGTGCGCGCGGCGAAGGTCGGCGCCGACACCGCGCTGGCGCAGATCGCCCGCCTGGTCGAGGACGCGCAGACCGGCAAGGCGCCGGTCCAGCGCCTCGCAGACCGGATCTCCGGCGTGTTCGTGCCGATCGTCATCGCGCTGTCGGCCGCGACGCTCGGGTTCTGGCTCGGCGATGGCGCCGGCGCGACGTTCGCGTTCAGCGCAGCGGTCGCGGCGCTGATCATCGCCTGCCCGTGCGCGCTAGGCCTTGCGACCCCAACCGCGCTGCTGGTCGGCACCGGCCGCGGTGCCCAGCTCGGGCTGCTGATCAAGGGGCCGGAGGTGCTGGAGTCCACCCGGCGCGTCGACACGATCGTGCTCGACAAGACCGGCACGGTCACCAACGGGCAGATGAGCCTCGTCGACGTCAGCGTCGCCGAGGGCACCTCGCGTCAGGAGGGGCTGCGACTCGTCGGGGCGCTCGAGGACGCCTCCGAGCACCCGATCGCCCAGGCGATCGCCGCCGCGGCCGAGGCTGAGGCGGGTCCTTTACCGGCGGTCGAGGGCTTCGTCAACCGCGAAGGCCTGGGCGTGGAGGGCGTCGTCGAAGGCCGCGCGCTTGTCGTCGGCCGGCCGGCGCTGCTCGCCGATTGGGCGATGCATCTGACGCCCGAGCTCGAGACCGCCCGCGAGGCGGCGCAGGCGCTCGGCCAGACGGCGATTGCCGCCGGTTGGGACGGTCAGGTCCGGGCGATCTTCGCGGTCGCCGACACCGTCAAGCCGACGTCGACCGAGGCGGTCACGCGGCTGACCGCGCTCGGCTTGCGGCCGGTGCTGCTGACCGGCGACAACGAGGTCACCGCCCAAGCGGTGGCCGCCGAAGTAGGGATCGAGGAGGTCATCTCGGACGTCCTGCCCGCCGAGAAGGCGCAGGTCATCGAGCGCCTGCAGGCGAAAGGGCGCGTCGTGGCGATGGTCGGCGACGGCGTCAACGACGCCCCGGCCTTGGCTCAGGCCGACCTCGGGCTGGCGATCGGCACCGGCACCGACGTGGCGATAGAGGCTTCGGACCTTACGCTGATCTCGGGCGACCTGCGCGCCGCGGGCGACGCGATACGCCTGTCGCGACGGACGCTTGGCACGATCAAGGGCAACCTGTTCTGGGCCTTCGCCTACAACGTCGTCCTGATCCCGGTGGCAATGCTGGGGTTCCTCAACCCCCTGTTCGCCGGGGCGGCGATGGCGCTGAGCTCGGTGTTCGTCGTGACGAACTCGCTGCGGCTGCGCAGCTTCAAGGCCGAGAGGTCGTCCGGCGATGCGCGGGCCAGCGCCGGCGCCCGGTCCGCAAAGCCCCAGCAGCCCAGGGAGGACGCGATGACGGCGCCCTGACCCCGATCGACGAGCCGCCCTTGCCCGAGGCGGCGAGCCGGCCGTCACAGGGCACGGGCCCTGACCGCGAACCAGATGGGGCCGGCTGTGAACCTGCCGCCGGCCCACCCCGTCCCGAAACCACCAGAGGAAGGACCACGCAGCAATGGCGCCAGAGCAGGTCAAGATCACCGTCACCGAGAACGGCCCGTACAGCGTCATGGGGCCGTTCACGCTGGTTGATCAGGACGGCAACACCTACGACGTCGCCGAGCGCAGGCGGGTGGCGCTGTGCCGCTGCGGCGCGTCGTCCACCAAGCCCTTCTGTGACGGCACCCACTCGCGGATCGGGTTCGAGGCAGCTGAGCGCGCTACCCGCGACTTCGACGTGGGCGGCGCGCAGTCTGCCGGCTGACCCCTAATACCCTTAGGGGGTAAGCTAAATCCGAGGAGAACGCCATGACCCGACTGCCCGACATCGACCCGAGCACCGCCACCGGCGCGGTCCGCAAGACGCTCGACGAGCTCGCCGAGCGCTCCGGGCCCCCGGGCCCGATGGTCCGAGCGATGGCGAACTCGTCCGCGCTGCTGCGCGGCTACGTCGACCTCAACCGGGCCATGAAGCGCAGCCACCTCGACCGCCAAGTCGGCGAGCGGGTCTCACTCGCCGTCCAGGCCTGGATCGGCTGCGACTACTGCCTCGCCGCCCACACCAAGGCCGCCCAGCGCCTCGGCTTGCATGAAACCGACATCGACCTGGCCAGGCAGGGCACCGCGATCGACCCCAAGATCGCGGCGCTTGTCGCGTTCGGGCAGCAACTGATCGCCGCTCCCGCCGAGATCGCCGACGCCGACATCGAAGCCCTCCACGATCACGGCTGGCGCGACGAGCAGCTCGCCGACGTCGTCGGTCTGGTTGCGCTGAACCTGATGACCGGTGCGTTCAACCTCGCCGCGGGGATCCACAGCGGCGTCGAGACGGCGGCAATCGCCTGACAACGGACCCCCGCCGAGAGTCGACATGGCCGCGATCACTCTGTTCTTCGTCTTGCTTGCGCTTGTCCTCGGACTGGTGGTGCTCGCCTACGCGGTCGTACTCGCTACGCGGGGGACGCGAACCACGGATCGCGGTGCGGCGCCGGCGTGGCCGCGGTTTCACGTCCGGTATTACACGTTCGCGCTGTTATTTATCGCCTTCGATATGGAGATGGCCTACATGTATCCGTGGGCGGTCGTCTTCCGTGACCTGGGGCTCTTCGCCTACGCCGAGATCGGCTTCTTCCTGACTGTGCTCGGCGTCGGGGTGCTCTACGCGTGGCGCGAGGGCGCGCTGGAGTACTCGTGATGTTGCGCCCAGCGCTGATCGTTCCGGACGAAGCGACCTGGACGATGGCCGGCGCGGATCCTGCCGGGCGGCGGTTGAGGCCGGTGGCCGGCGTTGAATCCGCGCAGGTGCTGCTGGCGCCGACGCGAGTGCCCGAGCCGCTGACCAGCGCGCTGGCGGCTGAGCTCGGACGCGCATCTCGCCAGCTGACCGTCGAATCGAACGGTCCCCTCGAGCTGGGCGGCCGCCCGCTGCGGGCGCTGTTCGGGGCCGACGATGCCGGCGACCGCGCCGACCACGCGGTGCACGCGGTCGACGTAGCCGGCAACGGCGCGCCGGAGGGCGGAGCGCACGGTCAGCCTGGCGGCCACGGGCCCCACGACACGCCGGGCGAGGGTGCCGGCAACGGTCATGACGACCACGATATGATGGCGATTGTCGGAGAGCCGAGCGCCGACGGACTCGTCATGGAGCCGATCGACCTGCGCTTCGGGCCGTTGAGCGGGGTGTTACCGGGCGGGCTTGCGGTCGAGGTCTCGCTTGACGGTGATCTTGTCGCTTCCGCGCGCGTCAGCGCGCGGCTTCGCGCCGGGGTCGACAGCGCCGACGACGTCGTCGATCCGCTGGCGCCGGTGGCGTGGCGCTTGGCTGGGTTGGTGGCCGACGAGCTGAGGAGCGGCACGTCGGCGCCGCTGCGCGTGCAGTGGCAGCGTCTGGCGGCCGTCGAGATCGAGCGGGCGCTGAGCCATGCCGCTTGGCTGCGATCGCTGGGCCGCCTGTTGGGCTGGCCGCAGCTCGTCACTACAGCGCACGCGGCGGTAAGCGCGCTCGCGCCGCTGCACGGCCTCCCTGTGCCGGCCGGAGATCTGCGCGAGGCCAGGGGTCGGGTGGCGGCAACGCAGCGGCTCGTCGCGAGCCGGCGCTTTTCGGCCCGCACCCGCGGCCGCGGCCGAGTCGACGATGAGCTGTTGGTGGGGCCGAATGCGCGCGGCGCCGGCGGCCGCGCCGACGCGCGAACTGACGACGTCCTTTACGCGCAGCTCGGCTTCGCAGCGGTGCAGGAGGATGCCGGTGACGCGCGCGCTCGCGCCAGCGCCCGCGTCCGCGAGGCGCAGGCGTCGCTGACCCTGGCCGCCGCAGCGCTCGAGCGTGCGGCGGCGGCCGACGGGGCCGGCGTCCCGGGCGCGTTCGCCAGCGCGGCGGGGGCACGGGTCGAGGGGCCACGCGGTCCGCTGGTCGTCGGCGCCGGCGAAGCGTCGACGACGCGCCGGGTCGTACCCGGAGCGGCGGTGACGCTCGACGCGGCGAGCGGCGCGATGGTCGGGCTCGAGTGGACGGCGGCGCTGGTGGTGCTGGCGTCTTTCGACCTCAGTCCTTGGGCGGTCGACGGGTGAGCGACGCAACGCCGTTTGCGATCATCGCTCTCGCGCTTGTCGGCGCGCTGGCGCTGACGTGTGTGGAGCAGGTCGTCGCCGGCGGCCGCCCGTCACTGGCGCCGATCGCGCGCGGGGCGCTAGCGCGAATGCGCGAGCCGGTTGCGCGTCCGGAGACCTACGACGGCTGGCTGTTTCACCTCGCGCCGGTGCTGCTGCTCGCGAGCGCCGTGGCGGCGCTTGCGATGGTGCCCTGGACGCCTGGGTTCCGCGGCATCGAGCTCGAGTCCGGCGCGATTCTCTTCGCTGCCGCCTTGGCGTATGTGACGCCCGCGGTGTTCATGGCCGGCTGGGGCGCCGGGCGCCCGCTGGCGGTGGTCGGCGCGTTTCGTTTCGTGGCGCTGATGCTCGCCTACGCGATGCCGATCGCGATGGTGATCACGGCCGTCGCGGCCCCGGCGGCCTCGCTCACACCGTCCGCGATCGTCGACGTCCAGCACACGGTCCCGATGGCGGTCGTGCAGCCCTACTCGCTGCTGCTCTGGCTGCCAGCGGTGATGGCGGTCGCGCTGCTGCCGCCGTTCGACGTCGCCACGGCGCCGGGGGAGCTCGGCGGCGCCGGGGCGTTCGACCGCTACAGCGGCCTCGAAGCCGCGATCATCGCGCTGGCTCGACGGGTCCTGCTGCTCGCCGTCTCGGGGATGACGGCGGCGCTGTTTCTCGCCGGCTGGCACGGGCCGCTGCTGCCCGACGCGATCTGGATGGCGATCAAGACCTTGGCGGTCGCGGCGCTGCTGCTGTGGGCGGGGCGGGTGCTGCCACGGATCGAGATCGACCGGCTGGTCTCGCTGGCCTGGAAGGTCGCGATCCCAGGCTCGATCGGCGCGATCGTGCTCGCCGGCCTGACGACCCTGTTGTTCTACCGATGAGCGACCTGGCCACGGCGCTGGTGTTCTGGCCGGTCGCGGCGCTGATGCTGGCGAGCGCCCTCTACGTCTTCATCACCAGCTCGATGGCCCGCGCCGGGCTACTGCTGCTCGCCGCACTGGCCCTCGAGGGGTTGCTGTTCCTCGCGCTCGCCTCGGAGTTCCTCGGCGTCCTGATGCTGCTGATGATGAGCGCGGAGATGGTGATCATGGTCTTCTTCATGGTCATGTTCATGCCCGACCCGGGCGGGCTGATGGGCATGGACATGATTCATGACAAGCGCCGCTCGATCGCCGCGGCCGCCGCCCTCGGCCTCGCCTTGGCGCTCGTCGCGGTGCTGACCGATTGGCCGGCCCGGGTGCTCCCCCCCGACGCGCCCGACGTACGGGCGATCGGCTTCGAGGTCATGGGACGCTCGATGTTCTCGTTCCTGTTCGCGGCGATGGCGATCCTGTTCACGATGGTCGGCGGAATCCTCGTCGCCAAGCAGGGCGGCCGCTACGCCACCGCAGGCTCGAATCGGGAGGCGGGGGCGTGATCTCGCTGCCGGTGATCCTCGTCGTCGCGGCGCTGCTGTTCGCGGTTGGCGTCTACGGCGTGCTGGGTCAGACCAACGCGGTGATGGTGATCATGGGCGTCGAGCTGATGCTCGGCGCCGCGATGCTCAACGTCGTGGGATTCATGCGCTACGCGTATCCGGAAGCCACCGGCGGCGCGTTCTTCGTACTGATCCTGATGACACTGATGGCGCTGGAGGCGGCGATCGGGTTCGGGCTGGTGATCGCCACGTTTCGCAACCGTCGCACGGCCGAGATCGACGACCTCGCCGATCTGAAGGGTTGACGTGCAGGTCCTGCTCTGGCTCACCGTGCTCGTGCCCGCCGCCGCGGCGCTGACGGTCGCGCTCGCCCGGCCCGCCGCGCGCTCGATCGCCGTCGCCGGGGCGCTGGCCGCCGCGGTGCCCGCCTGGGTGCTCGTGATCGCCGCCGCCGGAGGGGAGGAGGCCCGCTCGGCTGTGACGTGGCTGCCCGCCGGCGACCTCGAGGCGGGGCTGATGCTCGACGGGCTGGCGGCGGCGATGAGCGCGATCGTGGCCAGCGTCGGGCTCGTGGTCGTCGTCTACGCGACGGGCTACTTCCGCGATCGAGCCGCCTCGGCTCTCACCGGGCTACTGGCGTTCCTCGCCGCGATGCAGGGTCTCGTCCTCGCCGAGGGGTTCCTGACGCTGCTCGTCTTCTGGGAGCTGGTCGGAGCGCTGTCGGCGCGGCTGATCGCGTTCAGTCGCGACGACTCGGCCGCGGCGCCAGGCGCTGTGCGCGCGTTCTTGACGACGCGGGCGGCCGACGTCGGCCTCTACGCGGCCGTCCTGGCGTTGCTGGCGGGCAGCGGCACGCTGGCCTTCGGGGCCGGGCGCCCCGATGGCGCGCTCGGCGCTCTGGTCGGCGTCGGGCTGGTGCTCGCGGCGATGGGAAAGAGCGCCCAAGCCCCGCTTCACACGTGGCTCGCGGGCGCGATGGCGGGCCCGACGCCGGTCTCGGCGCTGCTGCATTCCGCGACGATGGTCGCGGCCGGCGTGTTTCTGCTCGTGCGGTCGGGCGAGACGCTGGCGGGATGGCCGCTGGCTCTCGCCGGCTGGGTCGGGGCGCTGACCGCGGTGGCCGGGGCGGCGATCGCACTCGCCCAGACCGATCTGAAGCGCGTCCTCGCGGGCTCGACCACCAGCCAGCTCGGCCTGATGTTCGTCGGCGTGGCCGCCGGCGGGCCCGCCGTCGCGATCTTCCACCTCGTCTGTCACGCCGCCGGCAAGGCGGCGCTGTTCCTGTCGGCGGGGATCTTCCAGCACGACCGCCACAGCACTTCCCTGACCGCGCTGGCCGGCGCCGGGCGCGGGGACCGAACGACGTTCGCGTTGTTCGCCGTCGGGGCGGCGTCGATCGCGGCGGTTCCGCCGCTGGCCGCGTTCTGGAGCAAGGACGCGATCGTCGTCGCGGCGGAGTCGAACCCGGTCTGGCTCGTGCTCGTCCTCCTCGCCGCGGCGGGCAGCGCCGCCTACCTGCTGCGGCCGGCGCTGGTGCTGTGGCGTCGCGTTGACCACGACGGCACCCGCAGCAGGTCGGGGCGCCGGACGATGCTCGCGGCGACCGGCGTGCTGGCGGTGGCCTCGCTAGGGCTCGGGGTCCTCGGCGGCCCGATCGCGGAGTTGCTCGGCGCGCCGGCGCCCGAGACTTCGACGCTGAGCGTTGCCCTCTCGCTCGCGGCGCTCGTGCTCGGCGCCGCTGCCGTGCTCGCCGCGCCGCGGCTGCCGGCGGCGGCGGTCGCCGCCGCGCGAGAGCAGCTCTATGCGAATCAGTTGCTGCGCGGCGCCGTGCAGCGGCCGGCGCTCGCCCTGGCGCGCGCGCTCGACGTCGCCGACCGCCGCGTCGTCAACGCCGCCGTCGATGGCGTCGCCCGCGGCGGGCTGGCGCTGGCGCGCGCCGAGGACCGCGTCGAGCGTCGCGGGATCGACGCCGCGGTCGACGGTCTCGCGCGGCTTGTCGGCCGCGGCGGCCACGAGTCGACCCGGGTGCAGACGGGCCGCCTGCACGAGTATCTGCGCGACACGCTGCTCGGCGTCGGTGCGCTGGCCTTCATCCTCCTGCTCACGGCGGTGGTCTGATGCCGCTGCTGACGACCGCGGTCGCTCTGCCGCTCCTCGCCGCGGTCGTGGTGGGGCTCGTGCCGGCCCGGGCCGCCCGGGCGCCCCGCGCCCTGGCCCTCGTGACGAGCGCGCTGGTGCTCGGCGCGCTGATCGCCACGTGGGCGCGCTTCGACGCGGGAGCGGGAATGCAGCTCGTCGAGGAGGCGACGTGGATCCCGTCGATCGACGTCGCCTGGCGACTCGGCGTCGACGGCATGTCGCTCGCCCTGTCGCTGATGACCGCCGTGGTCTTCTTGCCGGCGATTCTCTACGGCGTCGGCCGGCGGCCGTTGTCGCGCGCTGCCGCGGCGCTGCTGCTGCTACTCGAGGGCGCGACGCTTGCCTTCTTCCTCGCCCAGGACTTCTTCCTGTTCTACGTCGCGTTCGACGTCACGCTGGTGGCGATGTACTTCCTGATCGCGCTGTGGGGCGAGGAGCAGCGCCGCTACGCCGCGCTCAAGTTCTTCCTCTACACGCTGATCGGGTCGCTGCCGGTGCTGATCGGGATCATCGTCCTGTTCCTTCAGGCCGAGCCGAACACGTTCGACATGATCCGGCTCGCTTCCGAGCAGCCCCTGGCCGGGGCGGGCGTCGGGGCGTCGCTGACGTTCCTGGCCTTCTTCGTCGGCTTCGCGATCAAGACCCCGATCGTCCCGTTTCACACCTGGCTGCCGGCCGCGCACGTCCAGGCGCCGACGGCCGGGTCGGTGCTGCTGGCGGGGGTGCTGCTGAAGATGGGCACCTACGGGCTGGTGCGGGTCAACCTGCAGATGCTGCCCGACGCGTTCGCGCAGTACGCGTTGCCGATCGCGATCCTCGGGCTCTTCAGCGCCCTCTACGGGGCACTGGTGGCGCTCGCCCAATCGGACTTCAAGCGCTTGGTCGCCTACACGTCGGTCAACCACATGGGCTACGTCGTGATCGGCGTCGCCGCCGCCGCCGCGCCCGGAATCAGCGCCTCCGCCCGCGATCTCGCCATCGACGGCGCCGTGCTGCAGATGATCGCCCACGGCCTCGTCACTGCGGCCTTGTTCTTCGCCGCCGGGTTCATCCTGACCCGCGCCAAGACCCGCAACTTGGACGAGCTGTCAGGACTGATGCGCCCGATGCCGGTCTACGGGACCCTGACCGCGGTGGCGATGTTCGCCTCGCTCGGCCTGCCCGGGCTGGCCCAGTTCCCCGCCGAGCTGCAGATCTTCCTCGGGACATTCGACGTCTATCCGGCGATCGCGGTGACCGCGCTCCTCGGTCTCGTGGTGACCGCGGCGCTGTTCCTGCTCGCCCTCCAGCGGGCGTTCCTCGGTGAGACGAGCGATCGCTGGGCGGGACTGCGGGATCTCGGGGCGCGTGAGCTGGGGGCGCTCGTCCCGCTGATCGCTTTGACGGTGATCCTCGGCGTCTACCCGCGGCTCGCGCTCGACCTGATCTCCGCCGGAAGCTGGCTCTAGGTAGCCGATGGACATGCTCGAGGAAACGCTGGCGATGGAGGACCGCATGCTCGCCGAGCTGGTCTGGCTGGCGCCGATCGGCGCCCTCGTCCTCGGCGCGATCGTCGCCATCTTGATGGCGCTGTTCGTCGCCCGCGGGCGCCAGGGCCTGGTCGGTGCCTGGGTTGCGCTCGCCCATCTGGCCGCCGCCGGCCTGGTCGTGGCGATCTGGCTGACCCGTGGCCCCGCGCGCGTCATGGAGGGCACGGTCAGCATGGACGGGCTCGCGCTGGCCGTCATCGGGCTGATCGCTGTCGCTGGCGCCGTCGTCGTCGCGCTCGCCCGGCCCGTCGTGGCCGGCACCGACCGCGAGGGCGAGTTCTATGCCGTCCTGACTGCCGCCAACCTCGGTGCCGCCGTCCTCGTAGCCGCCGCCGACATCGCCCTGGTCGCGATCGCGCTTGGGATGCTGTCGCTGACCTCGTTCGTCCTCACCGGGTACCTGCGCTCCTCGGCGGCGGGCAACGAGGCGTCTATCAAGTACTACATCTACGGCACGGTCGCCGGCGGCTCGATGATGTTCGGCTTCTCGTGGTGGTTCGGTCTGACCGGGGAGACCGGGCTCGACGCGATCGGCCAGAGCTTGCCGCAGGCGCCGACAGCGGCGCTGATCGCCTCCACCGCGCTCGTAGTGCTCGGGCTCGGCTACAAGGCCGCGCTCGTGCCCTTCCATTTCTGGACGCCCGACGTCTACGCCGGCGCCCCGCTGCCGGTCGCCGCCTACCTGTCGGTCCTCCCCAAGATCGCTGGGCTCGTCGCGCTCGCCCGTGTGCTGCCGCTGGCCCTGCCGGGAGACGCCGCCGGGTGGTCGACCGCGCTCGCCGTGATCGCCGCCGCGACGATGACGCTCGGCAACCTGGCCGCATTGTGGCAACGCGACGTCGTGCGCCTGCTCGCCTATTCCTCGATCGCTCAATCGGGCTACCTGCTGATGGGCGTCGCCGCCCTGTCGGCATCCGCGGAGGGGCTGCCCGCGCTCGTCTACTACGCGATCGCCTACACCGCCAGCAACCTCGCCGCCTTCGCCGTCGTGCTCGCAGTCCAGCGCGAGCGCGGCTCGGTCGACCTCGCCGCGTTCGCAGGCCTCGGCCGCGCCCACCCGTGGTGGACCGCAGCGCTCATCCTCGCCTTCCTCTCGCTGCTCGGCCTACCGCCGCTGAGCGGCTTCGTCGGCAAGCTCGGGGTGTTCACAGCGGCGATCGACTCCGGCCTGGCCTGGCTTGCGGTCGTCGCCGTGATCAACACGGTGATCTCGCTGTTCCCCTACCTGCGCGTGATCGCCCCGACGGTCCTCGACAGCGGCGAGGAGCAGCCGGCCGCGCGACCCGCGGGGGCGCCGCTCGCCGCGGCGCTTGCTATCGCAGCCATCGCCACCGTGGCGATCGGCCTCGTTGCCGAGCCGCTGCTGACGCTGGCCGAGAGTGCTACCATGCTCGCCAGCTGACGTTGCGGTGCCGAGCCGTAGGGCCGGTCGCCGGATCGCTTCGACGAGTACGCACGGCCGCGGCTATCCGTGCCTTACCGTGGCCAGCGACTGCCAGGTGATGCGCAAGATCACGGCAGTGATGGCTAGGCCGATCACCGGGTCGAGCCACTCGAGCCCCAAGGCGACCCCAGCCGCGCTCGCGACGACCGCCAGCGAGACATAGCCATCGGCGCGCGCGTGCGCGCCATCGGCAATCAGCGCCGGGCTATCGAGCCGCCGCCCGGCGCGCGTGCGGATGCGCGCCGCGACCTCGTTGCTCAGAAATCCCACCCCGCCGGCCGCTGCCAGCGCCCCGAGGTTGTCAAGGCGCTCGGGGTCGATCAGGCGCTCGACCGCGCTGACGCCAGCGACGACTGCGCTGATAAAGATCGTCGCTACGACTACGTAGCCGGCCCAATGCTCGACGCGCCGGGAGCGCAGGAGGAAGGCCAGCCCGACCGGGATCGCGGTCGAGGCGTCGCCGAAGTTGTGGATCAAGTCGGCGAGCAGAGCGACGCTGCCCGTAGCCGTGAAGATGAGGAGCTGTGCGACGGCGCCGATTGCAAGCACCAGCAGCGAGATGCCTACGGCCCGCAGCCCCTCTCGCGAGCGCCGGATCGACGGGTCGACGCCACCGTGCGTGTGGCCATGGCTGTGCTCGCGGGCGCTCACCCGACGAGCTCGGCGGTCGGCGGAACCGGGTCCGGGCGCTGCAGCCGGAGGTGCTCGACGTGCGAGACGGCCTGGTCGAGCAATTCGGCAACGTGGCTGTCGTGCAAGCCGTAGACGACGTGCCGTCCGCGGCGTTCCCCGATCACGAGCCGCAGGTGGCGCAGTACCCGGAGCTGATGCGAGACCGCCGACTGTTCCATACCCACAGCCTCGGCGAGCTCGCCGACCGAGCAACCGCTGTCACGAAGTCGCCCGAGGATCAGAACGCGACTCGGAGTCGCCAGCGCCTGCATGACGTCGGCCACCTCGCGCGCGGTCGGCGCGTCGAGTGGGGCATCGGATAGGTGCGCCGTAGGTACGTGGCTCACAACACCAGCTTACATGAACGTAGATTCAGATATTCAAGTGTTGCGGGGAACCACCCCGCGCGCCCAGTGCTGCCCTACGCTACGTAGGAAACGAATCGCCGCGCGAACGGGAAGAGCGTTCCGGCGGCAGAAACGGTGCGGAGTTGGGTTCCCGCCGATTTGAGCGACCTGCGCCTACAGCCGCTGACCTGTTGCTCAGAGTTCGACTCGCTCGCCCGAATTACCTACTGGCGCTCTTACCTCGGCCTTCTCGTCGCGGCGGTCGTCGTCGCCGTCCTGCTGCTGACCCGCTGAACCGCTGGGCCGTCGACGCTCAGGCTTACGCGCAGACTGGCGCGGGTGTCGCGGTGCCGGCGCGCACCTCCTGGAGCCCGGACGAGCCGAGTGTGGGGATCGCAACAGCGAGCGTCAGCGTCAGACTGGCCGCAGTTACAGTAAGCGCCATACCGAGGGCCGGCAGAGGCCGTCGCCGACGCGGCACCGCCGGCCGTTCATCCATCAAAATCGACAGCCGCTCAGAGACCCCACTCCCGGCGAGTCCGAGACCGGCAACCGGCCTCGCGCCGGCCGCCTTGCAGATAGCGCTCGCAAGGGCCAGCGGGTTGCCGGTCGCCTGCACCGCGTACTCATCAGCGCTTCGTTCCAAGTGAAACCGAAGCATGGCAAGCGCCCGGCGCCCGCCCGGTAGGAGCCGAGAGGCGCCGAGGCAGAGCTGGCCGAAGACCACTGCGACCGCGTGCCGGCGAGCGGCGTGGCCCCACTCGTGGTGCAGGCTAGCGTCGAGCTCGGCCCTGTCGAGGACCACGAGCGCGCCGAGCGACACCACGACCTTCGGCCGCCGCACCCCGGCACAAGCGACCATCACTTCGGATCCGTCGATCAGCAGGCTGCTCCGCGGGCCGGGTCCCAACGAACTGCGGCGGACCCATCCGGCGACCAGGCGGGCGCCCCTCCAGGCGGCGAACAGCGCGGTGAACGAGGAGACGACGAGCAGCGCGACGGGCACGGTCAGGGCAATCCCGCCCAACCGGTGCCCGTCGAATCCCAGGTGGGACTCGAGCAACGGGATAACGGCATGGATGCACCAGTGGGTGAGGAGAGTGAAAGCGTCCGTCGGCGCGACGATCAGGACGACGGTCAGAACCAGGGAGATGGCGAGTACCGCGCGCAGCGAGAGCACCGCAAGCCAGAGACAGGCGCCGGTCGTCGACGACAAGCGAGACTGGTTTATCGCGTGCGGGAGGACTACGAGGGCCGCCGCGAGCAGCGCCAGCGAAATCGTCATCTTGGATGCTCAGCGCGCATCCGGGCAATTCGATCGGCCGTCGCTCGGATCTTGTCGACCTCCCCCGGCTCAAGCTCCCCGACGAGTCGAGCAAGGGCGCTTAGGCGGGCGCTGTCGGAGGCCGTGGCGAGCGTCCGATCGATCGAGCGCGAAAGGTAGTCGGCCTCCGAGATGGCGGGTTCGTAGAAGAACGCCTTGCCCGCCTTTTCGCGACTTAGCAGTTCCCGATCCACAAGACGGTTAAGCACGGTCTGGATCGTCGTGTAGGCGCCCCGGTGCTGCCTGGGAAGAGCCGAGCGGACATCCTCGACGGAGCCCCTTCCCAGCGTCCAGAGCGCGCGCATCACCTGCAACTGCAGGTCACCCCGTACCACTTCTCCGCCGGTCAACCCGACCAGCCTATAAGGCAAGTCAGACGCCCGGTGGGCCGAAAACATTCGCGAGCGAACCATCGCGGCGATCGGCGTCGGCGCGACTGCGCGTTGGCTCGCGCGGCGGCGAACGACGAATCGGCGCCGCCGGTTGACCCTGAATCGCGGCTCGACCGAAGCTTGACCTCAAGTCGGCTTGAAGCCCTACGGTGAGCTTCCTCCTCGCTTTCGGCCGAGTGTGAATGCGCTTCGGGCGGGGGTAGGTGAAACGCTAGACCACGAACTTGCCAACGACCCGAAGGGAGCCTGCGATGGCCTACGAAGTTCCCGATCTTCCCTACGACCCCGACGCTCTAGAGCCGCACATCGACGAGGCGACGATGCGCGTCCACCATGACAAGCACCATCAGGCCTACGTCGACAAGGCCAACGCCGCGCTCGAAGGCACCGATTACGAGGGCAAGGACGTCGAGGAGGTCCTCCAGAACCTCGACTCGCTGCCGTCCGACAAGCAGACCGCCTTCCGCAACAACGGCGGCGGCCATGCGAACCACAGCTTCTTCTGGCAGATCATGAGCCCGGATGGCGGCGGCGAGCCGAGCGGCTCGCTGGGCGACGCGATCAACGACAAGTTCGGCTCGTTCGACGAATTCAAGGAGAAGTTCAAGGCCGCCGGCGTCGGGCAGTTCGGCTCCGGCTGGGTCTGGCTCGTCAAGGACGGCGACGGAGTCGACATCACCTCGACCCCGAACCAGGACACGCCGGTGTCAGAGGGCAAGACCCCGCTCGTCGGCGCCGACGTCTGGGAGCACGCCTACTACCTCAAGTACCAGAACAAGCGCCCGGATTACCTCGACGCGTTCTTTAACGTGATCGACTGGGACGAGGCCCAGCGGCGCTTCGAAGCCTGAGCTCGGCGTTCAGACGATCAACCCGAGCCAGGGGACGACCCGGGCCGGCCACTCCCCCGAGACGGCGGCGCCCGCGACCATGCGGGCGGGCGTCGCCGTCGGATCGAGCGCTGAGCGCCCGAGGCCGTGGAGGCAGACCATTCCATCGTTCTCGGGGTCGCGCCGGCGGCGCCGACGCTCAGTCGGCCGCCTGTATCACGATCAGGACGAACACGGTGATCGTCGACAGTCCGATCAATCCGATCACGATTCCCGCGATCGCAAGGGACCGCCCGCCGATCTCGCCCTGCGAGCTGTCGATCTCCCTGATCGCGCGGATCCCGAGCACTATGCCGGCGACCGAACCGAACCAGAACCCCCAGATGATCGAGAGGAACAACGAGGCGATGGCCAGGCCGCTCGTCTGCCGAGCGTCGTCGAGCTCTCGCTCCGAAGGACGGTGGGGCTCCGGTCGGCCGTTGGGGCTCACCGCCGCGACGCTACCCGTCCGCGCCGTGCGGGCGTCGCGGAGTCGGGTCGAGCGGGGTCAGGCGCGGCCGGTGCACGTCGCGCACAGCCCCATCACCGGGAAGTGCGCGAAGCTGGCCTCGAAGCCCGTCGCCTCGCGCAGCGCCGCCCGCGCCGGCGCGAGTTGCGCATCACCGACTCCTTCGCGCTCGCCGCACCGCTCGCAGACGGTGTAGGCGGGCGCGATGCGGTCGGCGAGTGCCCACACTCGCGGCCCGTCGCCGAAGAACACCTGGCGCAGGAGACCGATCCGTTCGAGACGCTCGAGGTTGCGGTAGACCGACGCGGTGTCGGCCTCGGGTGCACGGCCGTCGAGTCCCGCCGCGATCTGCTCCGCGCTGACCGGGCCCGGTGCGCGGAAGAGCGCCTCGATCAGCGCGCGCCGCGCCCGCGTGAGCCGAAGGCCGCCGGCACGGATCGCCTCGCAGGCCCGCTCCGGATCAGCCGTCCAAACGATTGCC
Source organism: Thermoleophilia bacterium SCSIO 60948 (assembly GCA_021496505.1). Classification (GTDB taxonomy): domain Bacteria; phylum Actinomycetota; class Thermoleophilia; order Solirubrobacterales; family 70-9; genus JACDBR01. Next base: position 558,172 of record CP053031.1, read on the forward strand.
CTCACCCCTCGTCCTGCGATGAGATCGCAACTGCACGACCTTAAGTTAGGCCCGATCGGGCCGGGCGTCAACCGAGGTCGGTGTCCGCCAGGGTGCCGTAGGCCTGCATCCGCACGTAGAGCTTGTAGAGCCGCAGCGACTTCGTGTAGCCCGAGGTGCAGGTCTGTTCGAGGCGCCGGAAGGCGAGGACGTCGTCGAGCGGAGAGACGGGATCCGCCGAGCCCTGGGGGGTCAGCTGTTCGCGGAGGGCGACCACCGTCGCGACCTTCTCGTCGCGACTCCCCGCGTTCCAGTCGTAGCAGTCGGCGTACTGCTGCATGTCGCCCGGGGCGTCGGGGCCGACGGGCCGCGCCCCGTCGGGCGCGTAGAGCTGCCGAACCTCAGGCGCCGGCGCGGCCGTGTCGGAGGACCCGGCCGCCGTGGCCTCCGGCTCACCCTGCTCGCCACCGCAGCCGGCGACCAGGACGGCGGCGGACAGCACCGCGGCGACGAGGCCGCCGCGGTGTTCCCTATGCATCGCGGTGAGCGACCGGCCCATCAGCCGGTGGGGTCACCGTAGGCGTTGATCAGGCCCTTCGCCTCGGGGAGCTTCGCGCTCCGGTTCGCCTTCGCGTCCGGTGCCGAAGCCCGACCGGCCTCATCGCTGCCCGGCTTCGGGTTCGGGTCGAACCACGGGCAGCCGGGTGAACCCGGGCCATCGGCGCAGCTGATCAGCATTAGCAGCTTGGCCTGGTCACCGATCCCGACGCTCGAGCTCGGGTCGGTGCCGCCGGCGCAGTCGGGCAGATCGTCGGGCGGCGTGCCCGCGCCGGAGCCGGTCACCGACTCGGCGGTCCCGTCCGGGCCCGTGTTATCCCACCAGCAGTTCTCGACGATGTTCGTGCTCCAGGCGGTCGACCCACCCTCGTCCCACCAGAAGTCGTTGCCGTTCGGCTGGCGACGCTGGGTGTTGGGGCTGAACTCGTTGCCGAACATGCCGACCGCGCTCGACTTCTTGAACCCGCTCGGCGGCCGGCCCATGGAGTTGTCGTAGAACGAGTTCGCACACGAAGTGCGGACGCCGGTCGAATCTTGGTTGAGGCACGGGATCTTCTCCGGCGAGTAGATCTCGCCCTCGGCACCGCCGCCGCTGGCGAACAGATCGGGGACGCTGAACAGCATGACCCCGTCGCGCCAGTTGTCGAAGATCGCGTTGTCGTGGACCTTGGCGTCGTTCATTCCGGCGTACAGGACACCCGTACCGATCGGCACCCCGACGAGCGCCGCGACCGGCGAGTTCTCGTCGTAGACGTCGAAGTTGTTCGAGTAGATCCGGTTGTTGTCGATCAGCGAGCTGTCGGCCGGATAGCCCGGGTGGCCGGAGGCCGACAGGGTGTCGCTGGCGATCCCTGTGGCGTTGCCGTAGATCTCGTTGTCTGTGATCCGGACGGCGTTGCCCATCGAGCCCGAGTAACCGAGGGCCGAGCCGCGCATGTCGCACTTGCGGACCGTCGTGTTGTAGCGCTCCGGACCCGGATAGTCCTCATCGTCTTTCTGGGCGCCCGTCTCTGGTGCCGCCCCGGGGTAGAGGACCGCGTCGCCGGCGCCGAGGCCGTCGCAGTTCTTGATCAGCGAGTGGTCGGAGGTGAAGCTCAGGTGGCCGTAGTCGGCGTTCCAGAAGAACTTCACCTTGTCGAGCAGCGTTCCGTCGGTCTCCTCCGTATAGAAGCCGTGCTCGAGCCCTCCGCGCATTAGGAAGTTGCGGCCGACGAAGCCGTCGGCACGGTCGGCGCGCAGGACGACGTGCTTGGCGTAGCACTCACCCTCGTTCTCGGCGCAGAACGAACCCGGCTTGTCGCCGCCCGGCTTCGCGGCCGCCGGCTTCGGGTTGTCGTAGTTCTTGCCGGCGTCCATCACGACGTCGGTCGGCTTGACGCCCGAGCCCTCGATCTGGAGGTTGCAGCGCACGCACTCCCCGAGCTCCTCCTCGGGGATCTTGAAGCGGTCCTCGCGCGGCGGCTGCGGATCGCCCTTGATCGCGCGGCCCTGCACGTAGATCAGGTTCTGGTCGTTCGGGCAGGTCGCCTGGTACTCGTAGCTCGGCGTCTCGTTGCCGCTCGCGTCCTGCTGCGTGAGGTCCTCGCAGCGCGGATCGTTCGTCGGCGCCTGGCGCGACTTCGGCTCGGTGTAGCGGCCCGGCATGACGACGACGCGGTCGTTGTTGCCCGAGGCGTTGATGGCGTCCTGGACGTTGTCGAAGCGACAGCGCTTGGCGAAGGTGCGATTCATTCGCAGTAGGCGCTGGCCCTTGGCCTTCGAGACCTTGATCGTCGGCTGGCTCGGGCGCAGCTTGTAGCCCTTCTTCACCGCCGAATTGATCGACTTGCGCGCCAGGGCCAGCGAGCGCTTGCCCTTCGTGCCCTGGCAGACGACGCGGACCTTGCCCGGTCCGGCTCCCGTCTTCGCCGAAGCGAGGCTGCGCGCGTCGGGGACCTCGCCTCCGGCCGTCGTGCCACCCGGGAGCTGCTCGGGCGCAGGGTCAGGCCAATAGGAGGGGCGCTCGATGTGGGCCGACGCGAGCGCCGGCAGTCCCAGCACCGCGGCGAGTACGACGACCATCGCAATCGGCCTCGCGAGCACCCTGCCCACGGACGCGAACCCTGACCTCATCGGCAAACACCCTCCTCGTAGAGCCGGTCGGCCTGTGTTCCGATCCGGCGTCCGCCACCCTCCCAGAGCAACGGTTTTCGCCTCCTGCGGCCCGCGATATTAAACGCCCGATCAAGTCGGTGCCGCAGACCGAACCTAGACCGCGTCGCCTGATGGGTTAAGGCGAATTAAGGCTCGTTAACCGCAAGTCAACGCTCGGGTGCCCGAAACCGCTCTGCAATGCGGTTTGTGAGCGACGGTTGTCCTTTGCCCGCGAGGTGACACCCTGTTAGGTTCCGCGCTGCTCTCGTGCGGGATCAGCTCGTGGGGGGCTGATCAGGAGGGACTGGAAGCCACTTGGCGCGCTCATCGGCAGCTGTGCGGATCGCCGCGATCGTCGTGCTCGCGGCGGTCGCGGTCACCGTCGTGCTGCTGCTCCTGGGCGGTGGGAGCTCGGCCTACCGGGTCACCGCGGAGTTCCAGAACTCGAGTCAGCTCGTCAAGGGCAACGAGGTCGTGATCGGCGGCACCGCCGCCGGCAGCGTCGACACGATCGAGCTCGGCGACCGTGGCCAGGCGCTCGTCACGATGACGATCGAGGACGACTTCGCGCCGCTACATCGCGGCACCGTGGCGACGATCCGCTCGTACTCGCTGTCGGGCATCGCCAACCGCCAGGTCCAGCTGACGATCCCGCCGGAGGCCGAGGCCGGCGAGGAGATCAAGAGCGGCGGTGAGCTCGGGATGTCGGAGACCGTCTCCGAGGTCGACCTCGATCAGGTCTTCAACACGCTCGACGAGAAGACCGTCGGCGATCTCAAGCAGGTCATCCAGGGCTTCGAGATCTCCTACGACGGCGCCGAGAAGCAGGCCAACCGCGGGACGATGTACGCGAACCCGTTCCTGTCGACCGGCCGCCGGCTGTTCCAGGAGCTGAGCGCCGACGACGTCGCGCTGGAGCGGCTGATCGTCGACTCCTCCGACCTCAGCGACACGCTCGCCTCCCGCGCTCCCGACATCGAGCAGCTCGTCCTCAACCTCGATCAGACCATGGGCGCGATCGCGAGCGAGAAGGAGTCGCTCGCCGAGGCGGTCTCGAAGCTGCCGACGTTCCTGCGCGAGTCGAACACCACCTTCGTCAACCTGCGCTCCGCCCTCGACGACGTCGATCCGCTGGTCGACGCCGCGAAGCCGGCGGCGCGCGAGCTGCGCACCTTCCTGCCGTCGCTCCGGGTCGCCGCCGCCGACGCCGTGCCGACGATCCGCGACCTCGACACGATCATCGGCCAGAAGGGACGCGACAACGACCTGATCGAGCTGACGCGCCTCCAGGTCCCGGTCGCGAAGGCGGCCGTCGGCAGCGGCTCGCCCGAGTGCAGCGGCGACCCGGCGACCGACTTCATGGTTGCCGCCGACAACGACTACAGCCAGGGCGCGCTCGGCGAGTTCGCCTGCTCGACGCGAAACGCCGTGCCGCAGGTCGCGCGCGTGCGGGCCTACACGCCCGAGCTCGTCGGCTGGTTCGACGACTTCGGCCACTCGGGCGTCTTCGACGGCGCCGGCGCCGCCGGCCGCGTCGCGCTGACGCTCAACCAGTTCGGGCTCTCGCTCACCGGGCTGCCCGAGCTGCCGATCCTCGGCGGCGGCACGCTCGACCTCTCGGACATCCTCAACCCCGGCGACGCCTTCATCGACGACGAGCAGACGAAGCGCTGCCCGGGCGTGCTCGAGCGTGACCCGGGCGACGGCAGCATCCCGTTCACCGACGGCGGCACCGTCGACTGCGACCCGAGCCAGACTGCGACGGGCCCCTGATGCGCCGCGTGCTCGCCATCTTCGGGGTCCTGCTCGCCGCAGCCGCCGCGGTCGCGTGGCCCGCCGGCGCCGAGGAGGACACGAACACCTACGTGATCGAGATGTACAACGCGTTCGGCCTCGTCGAGGGCTCGGACGTCCGGATCGCCGGCGTCAACGCCGGCACCGTCTCGACGCTCGACGTCAACTCGGAGAAGCGCGCCGTCGTCGAGGTCGAGCTCTCCGGCCCGCTCTCGCAGCTGGGCGAGGACACCACCTGCAGCTCCGAGCCGCAGTCGCTGATCGCCGAGTACTACCTCGACTGCACGCCGAAGGGCGATCCGATCCCGTCCGGTGAGGGCGATTCCGAGGATCCGGACATCCCGGCCTCGCAGGTCTCGCAGACCGTCCAGCCCGACCTGGCTCAGAGCATGTTCCGCGCCCCCTACGTCGACCGGCTGCAGATCCTGATCAACGAGTTCGGCACGGCGCTCGCCGGCAACCCGGAGAACCTCAACGAGGCGATCCGCCTCGGCGCGCCGGCGCTCGAGGAGACGCAGAAGGTCACGGCGATCCTCGCGCGCCAGAACACGACGATCCGCGACCTCAACGTCAACTCGGACCGGATCATCGGCCGGCTCGCCGACAACCGCCAGGACGTCGTCCGGCTCGTCCGCGAAGCCTCGACGATCTCCGAGAACGCCGAGTCGCGCGGCGAGGACCTGCAGCGCGACTTCGACCAGCTCGACGACTTCCTCGCCGAGCTCGACCCGACGCTCGTCGACCTCGGCGAGCTCGCCGAGGAGCAGCAGCCGCTGCTCACCGACCTCCGCGCCTCCGCTCCGGGCCTGAACGAGCTCGCCGTCAGCCTGCCGGGCTTCAACCAGGCCGCGGAGACCTCGCTCGACAGCCTCGGTGAGGCCTCGCAGGTCGGCGAGGTCGCCGTGCGGCGCGGTCGCGACGAGATCCGCCAGCTGTCGGAGACGTCGAAGAACGCCGGCTACGACGCCGAGCTGCTCGGCGACCTGCTGCGCGACCTCGACGATCCGAAGCGCTCGACCGAGGTCGACCGCCGGGCCTGGAAGACCTGCAACAACAAGTCGAAGCCCTGCTACTCCACCGGCCGCACGAAGAGCGGCTACACGGGCATGGAGTCGCTGCTCAACTACCTCTACTACCAGACGCTGACGACCAATCAGTTCGACTCGGTCGGCCACCTGCTGCACATCGCGATCTACTCGATCGGCACCGGCGAGTGCGGCGGCTTCCGCTCCTTCCGCTCCGACACCGGCGCCGCGCAGTACCCGATCGAGGGCTCGGGCGGCAGCCCGATCACCCCGACCTCGTTCAAGGACGTCGGCGGCCAGTCGCCCGAGTCGGTGTTCACCGATCCGGTGCTCGCCAACTGCGTCGGCTGGCTCGGCCCGAACCAGCCGGGCATCACCGAGTCCGAGGAGAGCATGGGGATCCCGCCGTACGACCCCGCGGTGTGCCCGGAGGGCAGCTCGGCGAGCGAGTGCGATCCGACGGCGCGTCGCGCCGCGAACGTGAGCGGCGGCGACAACGGCGGCGCCGGCGGTGTCGGCGACGACCCCGAGGCCGATGACGAAGGCGGCGGAGGTGGAGGCGAGTCGACGCCCGACCTGCCGGTCGACCCCGGGAACCCGCCCGACGGGCCGAATCTCGACGATCTGCTGCCCGGCAATCCCGGTGGCGGCGGAAACGGCGGCGGCGGGAACAACGGCGGCGGCGGCAACGGCGGTCCCCTGAACGACCTGCCCGACCGCCTTGGCGATGCGCTTCGCAACCGCGACCTGCGAGACCTTCGCAACAACGGCGGCCGCGGAGGCGGCGGCCGTGGCGCCCAGCAACTCCTCGACTACCTGTTCCGCAACTAGACGATGGCCGCCAAGAAGACATCCAGCCGGGGCCCGAAGCTGACCGCTTCGCCGACGATGGTCGGCGCGATCACCGTGCTGATCGCGGTCGTCGCGGTGTTCCTCGCCTACAACGCGAACAAGGGCCTGCCGTTCGTGCCGACGTACCGCGTCTCGGTCGAGATCCCTAACGCCTCGAGGCTCACGAACGCCAACGAGGTCCGGATCGGCGGCTCGCGCGTCGGCATCGTCGACTCGATCGAGCCCGTCATGACCGAGGACGGAGAGGACGGGACCCCGATCACGGACTCGGAGACCGTGTCGAAGAGCGACACCGAGGGCGTCATCGCCCAGGTCAACCTCAAGCTCGACGAGACGGCGGCGCCGATCCCGACGGACTCGGTCTTCCGCGTCCGCTACCGCTCCGCGTTCGGCATCAAGTACCTTGAGATCGTCCGCGGCTACGGCCCGGCTGCTCCCGAGGGCTACATCTTCGACGGCACCGACGACTCTGAGGTCTGCAGCCTCCCGACCGAAGGCGAGGAGCAGTTCACCTCGCAGGTCGAGGACACGCCCGCCGCGAACGGCTGCTTCACGGAGCAGACCGAGTTCGACGACATCTACAACACGTTCAACAGCGAGACCCGCAAGGCCGGGCAGAAGAACCTCGTCGGGTTCGGCACCGGTTTCGCGGGACGCGGGATCAGCCTGAACGAAGCGATCCGCGCGCTGCCACCGGCCTTCGACAACCTCAAGCCGGTCGCCCAGACGCTCTCGGACCCGGATACGCAGCTCAGCCGCTTCGTCCGCGAGCTCGCCGACTTCGCCGAGCTCGTCGCGCCCGTGGCGCCGCAGAACGCCTCGATGTTCACCTTCGGCGCCGACACCTTCGCCGCGATCACCTCCGACCCCGAGGCGTTCCGCGACACGATCTCGACGACCGCGCCGGCGCTCGAGACCGGGATCGAGCTGCTGCCACGCCAGCGCCCGTTCCTCAGGGACTTCACGACGCTCACCCGCGAGCTCCGCCCGGGCGTCTCCGACCTGCGACCGACGCTGCCGGTCCTCAACAGCGCGATCGACGTCGGCACGCCGGTGCTGCGCCGCTCGCCGGCGCTCAACCGCCGCCTCGAGGGCACGCTCACCCAGCTCCGCGACCTCGTCCAGCAGCCGACGACCCTGCTGTCGCTCAAGCGCCTGGAGACGACGCTCGACACCGCGAAGCCGCTGGCTCGCTACATGGCGCCGGTGCAGACGGTCTGCAACTACATCAACTACTGGGGCGCGGGGCTCTCGAACGCCCTGTCGGCCCCCGACGTCAACGGATTCACGTTCCGCCAGACGATCGCCACGTTCCCGCTCGGCCCGATCGCCGTCAACACGCCGCTCGGCCAGGTGCAGGTGCCGGGCCAGGTCCAGGGAAGCCTCGGTGGCTACTCGGGGATCCAGGCCAACGGCCGCGCCTACGACCCGACCGTCCGCGACGGCGGCAACTTCGATCCCTACGCGGATCCGATCACCTACGCCCAGCCCTACGCGACCTCGGGCCAGGACGGCGACGACTGCCAGGTCGGCCAGAACGGCTACGCGCTCGGTCAGGTGCGGGTCCCCGGGCAGCCGGCGTGGAGCCCGGCGAACGTCGCCTCGGACCTGCCGGGATCGCGCGGCCCGACGACCGCCTACTTCGGTCGTGATGGCTCGCGCCAGATCAAGGACACCCGCGTCGGTTCGCGCCAGCCCGACAGCTGGAAGGGGCTGCGGTGATCAAGCGCATGCCCAACTGGGTCCTCGGATTGATCGTCGCGATCCTGATCGCGGTCGGCTCGTTCTTCGCGTTCACGAAGGCGAACCCGTTCGCGAACCCGTATGAGGTCAAGGCGACGTTCCGGACCGCTCAGAACGTCCGCGTCGACTCGCCCGTCCGCGTCGCCGGCGTCGACGTCGGCACGGTCACGGCCGTCGAGGCGCTGCCGACCGCCCAGGCCGAGGAGCTCGCGGCCGACGGGACCGGCGAGGACTCGTCGAACCAGGACACGACGACGGCGACGGTCGTGACGATGGAGATCGAGGACGAGGCGCTGCCGATCAAGGAGGATGCGACGTTCTCGCTCGAGCCGCGGCTCTTCCTCGAGGGCAACCTGCTCGTCAACGTCAAGCCGGGCAGCCCGAGCGCGCCGGAGGTGCCGTCAGGCCACGTCTTCCCGATCAACCAGTCCTCGGTCTCGGTCCAGCTCGACCAGATCCTGACGACGCTGCAGTCCGACGTACGCGTCGATCTCCAGGACACGCTGAAGACCTTCGCCAACACGTTCATCAAGTACGACGGCGCCGAGGCGCTCAACGTCTTCTACCGCTCGAGCGGATCGGCGTTCAAGAACACCTCCTACGTCAACGAGGCGCTGCTCGGCACCGAGGAGGGCGACCTCGCCGGCGTGATCAAGAACTTCGACCGCGTCGTCGTAGGCCTCAACCGCGACGAGGCCGCGCTGCAGGGGACGGTCACGAATCTGCGCATCGTCACCGGATCGTTCGCGGCCGAGGACGAGGCGCTGCGCCAGTCGATCGCGACGCTGCCCGACGTGCTCGACGCCTCGCAGCCGGCCTACGCGAACCTCAACGACGCCTTCCCGCCGCTCCGCGCCTTCGCCCGCGAGGCGCTGCCCGGGGTTCGCTCGACCCCCGAGACGCTGCGCGCGACCCAGCCGCTCATCGACCAGGTCCGTGGCCTCGTCAGTCCGTCCGAGCTTCGCGGGCTCGTCGCCGACCTGCGCCCGGCCGTGCCCGAGCTCGCGCAGCTCGCGCGCTCCTCGGTTCCGCTCTTCAATCAGGGCCGCCTGTTCTCGAGCTGCCTCAACGAGACGATCACCCCGACCTCCTACAACTCGGTCGAGCCGCCCGAGGGCGGGACCTTCGGGTCCACGCAGCCGCCGACGGGCAACGACGGCCAGCCCTACACGACGCTCGAGGAGGCGACCGCCGGCATCGAGGGTCTCTCCGGCGAGAGCCGCTCCGGCGACGCGAACGGGCAGTACATCAAGGTCGCTCCGGCGATCGGCACGAACAGCGTCAAGCTGATCCCGAACCAGGACCTGCCGCTCGGCGAGCTCGACCCGGAGGCCGAGGACTTCTTCGGCCTCGCTCCGTCCGAGCTGCTCGGTCTCGCGCCCGGCCCGCTCGACGCCGCGAAGACTCCATTCCGGCCCGACGTGCGCTGCGAGACGAACGACCCGCCGAACCTCGAGTCCGGCCGCGTCACGGTCCCGGGGACCCAGTCGCCGATCAGCACGGCGGGCGGCGTCAACGCCAACTCCAACCCGGAGGCCGCTGAGGCGCTCGACGGGCTGCTCGGCCTCGCCGAGGATCAGAAGCAGCTCGAGAAGCTGCGCGAGGACGGCGAGGACAAGGAGGCCGATCAGCTCCAGAAGGAGCTCGACGAGCGCGTCGACGAGATCATGGAGTACCAGGCGGATTCCGATTCCGACGCCGACGAGCCGAAGGTGGGCGGCTGATGAAGGAGACGATCCGCAAGCAGCTGCGCCCGTTCCTCGCGCTGACCTTCATGGTCGTGATCGCCCTCGGGATCAGCTTCTACATCCTCCAGCAGCAGCGCCTCCGGATCCCGATCCTCGAGGAGAAGCCGTTCACGCTCCAGGCCGAGATCGCCGACGCGGGCGCCGTCGTCGCCGGTCAGGGCCAGGCGGTCCGCGTCGCCGGCGTCAAGGTCGGTGACGTCGCCGACGTCGAGCTCCAGAACGGCGTCGCCGTCGTCTCGTTCGACATGGACCGCAACTATCTGCCGGTCTACAAGGACGCGACGATGCTGCTGCGCCCGCAGACGGGCCTCGAGGACATGTTCTTCCAGCTCGACCCGGGGACCCAGGACGCCGGCGAGTACGAGGAGGGCGACACGATCCCCGTGTCGAACACCGCGCCGGACGTCGAGGTCCACGAGATCCTCGAGGCGCTCGACGCCGACACCCAGGCCTACCTGCGAATGCTTCTCGTCGGCACCGGTGAGGGCCTCAAGGGCCAGGACAAGGAGCTCGCGCGGCTGCTCGGCGGACTCGGGCCGATCAACCGCGACCTCGCGAGGCTGAACTCGAAGGTGGCCGAGCGCAAGGAGAGCCTGGCGCGGCTGATCCACAACTTCAACGTCCTCACGAAGACGGTCGGACAGGCCAACGGCGACCTGACGCGCCTCACGCAGAGCGCCGACCAGGCGCTGGGCCGGATCGCCGCCGAGGACCCGGATGTACGCGCCGCCGTCGCCCGGCTGCCGGGAACGCTCGCGACCGCCCAGTCGACGCTGAACCAGGTCTCCGACTTCGCCGCCGTCCTCGGCCCGACGACGAACGACCTGCGCCCGTTCGCGCGCAATCTCGACCCGCTGAACACCTCGCTCAGGCAGCTGTCGTCCTCGACGACGCCGGTGATCCGCGACGAGATCCGCCCGTTCGTGCGCGCCGCCCGCGAGCCCGTCGACGACCTGCGCCAGGCCTCACGCCGACTGTCGAGCGCCGCGCCGCGCCTGACGACGTTCTTCCGCTCGCTCAACCGCTTCGGCAACATGGCGTCCTACAACCCGGGCGGGGCCGAGCCGTGCCCGAACGACACCTGTCGCGAGGGCCGCGACGAGGGCTACCTCTACTGGCTCTCCTGGCTCGGCCACAACGGCAACTCGCTGTTCTCGACCCAGGATGCCTCGGGCGTCATGCGCCGGCTCTACTTCTCGACCGGCTGCGCCGAGCTCGGGACGATCGTCGACTCGACGGGTCTCCCGGCCCAGATCCCCGGCCTGAGCGACGTCTACGACCAGTTCCTCGCCGACCTGGGGTGCACGTGATGGGTGAGGTGAGCGCGTGAACAAGCAGGCCCCGTCCATCGGCCGCATCCTGATCGCGATCGGGTTCATCCTGTCGTGCTTCGGGCTGATCCTGTTCCTGTGGATCGCCTTCGGCGGACCGATCCCGCTCAAGGCGAAGAGCTACCGCGTCACCGCCTACTTCCCGGAGGCGACCCAGCTCGCGCCCGAGTCCGACGTCCGGATCGGCGGCGTCTCCGTCGGCAAGGTCAAGGAGGTCGAGCTCGCCCCGATCGATCAACGCGTCAACGGCAAGGACACGACCCAGGCCGTGATCGAGATCGACCCGGAGTTCGCGCCGATCTCGACGAACGCCGAGGCGATCCTGCGCCAGAAGACCCTGCTCGGCGAGACCTTCGTCGAGCTGACGTCCGGCTCGAACACCGAGCTCGCCGACAACGTCTCGATGGGCGCGGCCGCGACGGCCTCGGACACCGACCCGCCGGAGGATCTCGAGCCGATCGAGGAGGGCGGGACGCTCGGAATCGGCCAGACGACCGAGGCGACGCAGATCGACGAGATCTTCAACGCGCTCGACACGGAGACGCGGACCTCGTTCCAGAACTGGATCCAGAGCTCGGCGGTCGCGATCGACGGGCGCGAGCAGGACCTCAACGACGCGCTCGGCAACATCGGGCCGTTCGCATCCGACGCCTCGGACGTGCTCGCGATCCTGCGCCGCCAGCAGGCCTCGCTCAAGGGCCTGGTCCGCGATTCGGGCACCGTCTTCGAGGCCGCGACCGCCTACGACGATTCGCTCACGACGGCGATCTCGGGCACTAACGACGTCTTCGACGCGCTCGCGAGCCAGGACGCCGCGCTCGCCGAGACCTTCCAGATCCTGCCGACGTTCAACCGCGAGCTGCGCCTGACGCTGATCCGCCTCGACGAGTTCCAGCGCGACACGCACCCGCTGGTCCGCGACCTGATCCCGGTCGCGCGCCAGCTCTCGCCGACGCTGGCGAGCGTCCGCCAGCTCTCGCCGAACCTGCGCTCGCTGTTCCCGGATCTCGATCGACTGATCACGGTCTCCGAGAACGGTCTGCCGGCGCTGTCGAAGGTCGTCCGCGGCTTCGGCCCGGTGTTCAAGTCGCTCGATCCGTTCCTCGCGAACCTGAATCCGATCGTCGAGTTCCTCGAGTACAACAAGCGCACGTTCGCCGACTTCTTCTCGAGCCCGGCGGCGGCGCTCTCGAACTCGCTGCCGACGCTTCCGGGACAGGACGCGAAGCGCTCCTATCTGCGCCAGATCGCCTACACCTCGCCCGAGGTGCTGGGCATCCTCCCCGAGCGCCTCGAGACGAACCGCGGCAACGCCTATCCGAAGCCGGACTCGATCAACAACCGTGACGCGGCGACCTTCGGGATCCCCGACCAGTTCGACTGCAAGCCGTCGGGCGGTGAGATCGCGATCGCGAACCCGCCGGAGGGGGACGCGACGGAGATCCCCGGGCCCGGCTACGCCCCGTGCCAGATCGGCGGCAACTTCCCCGGCGAGTTCGGCGGCCTGCGCTTCCCCGGCCTGACCGAGGACCCCTAGGCCGCTCCCCGCGGCCGCACGGGTGCCTTCTGGCACACGGCGTTTCCACATAGGATCCGGGGTGCAGGGCCCGCTGCGGGGCCAAACGAAGCAGGGAGGCCCAACCCGATGTCGTTCTTCAACTCCGACGAGGAGCTCTACGAGACGATCGGCAAGCTGTTCGTCGATCTCGCCGCCGACGAGGAGCTGGCGCCGAAGTTCCGTGCGGCGAACACGATCGTCCGCTACGAGTACACGAAACCCGACGCGGCGATCACGGTCCGCCTCCAGGAGGGCCAGCCGGGCGACGTCGACTTCGGAGAGTCCGAGATGGAGCCCGACGTCGTGATGAAGATGGAGGCCGACACGGCGCACCGCTTCTGGCTCGGCAAGGTCAACCCGACCGTCGCCTTGGCCCGCGGCAAGATCAAGGCGACCGGGCCTGTGTCGAAGCTGCTCAAGCTCGTCCCGCTGACCAAGCCGGTGTACCCGCGCTACAAGGCGCAGCTCGAGGCGCAGGGTCGCGACGACCTCGCCAACGTCCGCTGAGCCGGCGGGCATCTCCGAAGCTTTGAGCGCGTTCAAGGAGTTCTTCCAGTTCGGCGCCCCGACGCGGGTCGTCGCCGGACACGGTCTGATCGAGGGGGCGGGGTTCGAGTTCCGCAAGGAGGGGGCGAAGCGGCCGCTGATCGTCACCGACGAGGTGCTGCGCGGGACGGGCCTGGTCGACAAGGTCGCCGAGTCGCTCGAGCCCGACGGTCTCGAGCTCGCCGGGATCTACGACCAGGTGCCGCCCGACTCGGACACCGCGGTCGTCGAGGCCTGCGCGCAGGCGGCGCGCGACTCGGGCGCCGACTCGTTCCTGATCGTCGGCGGCGGCTCCGTGCTCGACACGGGCAAGGCCGCCAACGTCCTCTTCGTCCACGGCGGCGAGCTGGCCGGCTGGGAGGGCATCTTCGCCCTGCCGCGCCAGGAAGGCGACGAGGGGCGACAGATCGACCTCGCGCCGATGTGCGCGATCCCGACGACGGCCGGGACCGGCGCCGAGTCGAGCCCGGTCGCGATCATCAAGGACGCCGAGCGCCAGATCAAGTTCCTGATCCTCGACTGGCCGCTCGCCCCCGACGTCGCGATCCTCGACCCCGAGTCGACCGCGACGCTGCCCGCCTCGATCGCCGCGGCGACCGGGATGGACGCGCTCACGCACGCGATCGAGGCCGTGATCTCGACCGAGTGGAGCCCTCACGGCGACGCCTACGCGCTGCACGCGATCCGGCTGATCCGCGAGAACCTCGAGCGCGCGGTCGCCGACACCTCGGATGAGGACGCGCGCGGCAACATGCTCGTCGCCGCCAATCTCGCGATCGCCCCGACCGGGCTCGGCGCGAGCGGGATCGTCCACTCGATGTCGCACCCGGCCGGCGCTCGCTACGGCGTCGCCCACGGGGTCGCCAACGCGATCTGCCTGCCCTGGGTGATCGAGTTCAACTCGCACTCCGAGGAGTACGGCGGCAGGCTCGTCGACTGCGCCGAGCTGATGGGCGTCGAGACGGCCGGTGGTCCGGTCGAGGTCGGCAAGGCACTCGCCGAGCGCGTCCGCGAGCTGACCGCGACCCTCGGCCTGCCGACGCGGCTCTCGCAGGTCGGGGTTCCGGAGGCCGGCATCGCCCAGCTCGCCGAGGACGCGATGGGGGAGGGCCCGACGCTCGCCAACCCGCGCGAGGTCAGCGAGGAGGAGTTCGTCGAGCTCTACGAGAAGGCGCTCTGAGCGCGCGCTCGGAAGCCGAGGACTGGGCGGGAGCCGCTCGGGCGATCGCGGCGGACCGAGCCGCCCGATATGAGCCTGTCGGCGGGCTCAACCCGCGGGGCGCGCCGGCGGCGCTCTGCCCCGGCGGTACGAACCGGATCACGGGCCATCTCTCCGAGCATTTCTGGGGCGCGAGCTGCGATGCGCTCGAGGCCGAGCGCGGCGGCTTTCTGTCCAAGGCCGTCCTTCCCGACGGGGTCCTGATGAAGGCGCACGTGCCCGACGTCGCACGCGCGGTGCCGCCGTTCAACGTCGAGTCGGTCGAGGCGGGCGCCGAGGACGCGTTCGACCGGGTTGCCGCGCACGGCCGCCGCGTCGAATTCGAGTCGATCGCCTTCAACGAGCGATTCCTGGCGACCGTCGCGCCCGGCCACGACCCGATCGCCGTCCGCGAGATGTTCAGCCCCTCGTTCCTCGACTGGGCCGCGAGGATCGACGACGAGGTCGACTTCGGCGTCTCCGAGCAGCAGCTCTACTTCCTCTGGCGACTGCGCGAGCGAACCCGTGGCGAGTACGAGGACGCGCTCCGCAACGCCGGCGAGCTGCTGCGCCGCGTCGTCGCCGAGGTCGCCGAGAACGGACTCCACACCTACGAGCTCGGGCCCTGGCACGCCGGCCTCGAGCCGTTCCCGGACGTCGCCGGCGGCTGAAGCCCTCGCCTGGCGCCGAGCGCCCGACGAGGTGTGCCGAGAACCTGACGCTGGGACATCGGGTTCTCGGACCGCCTCCCGTCGTCGATCCGCCTAGCGCTCGACCTCGCGCTCGTCGATCCGCAGCTCGCCCTCGCCGGGAATGACGATGCGCGCTTCGTCGCCGTCGCCGGTGACGACCGGGAGGATCGGGTCGATGCGGCGTCCGCGGGCGGCGGCGAACGCCTCGTCGGCGGTCTCGAAGCCGGCCAGCGTCTCGAGGTTCTTGATCGTCGGAAAGACGAGCTCGAGCTCGCCGGCCTGCTGGGCGGCCAGCGCGTCGGCGGGGTGCATCCAGGCCGAATCGACGATCTCCGAGCCGTCGACCTCGGCCTTCGTGTGGGGCGGCGCGAGCGCGAGGTAGAAGCGCGTGTCGAAGCGGACGGGCACCGGCTCGGGTGTGATCCAGCGCGACCACGGGAGGAGCTCGGCGTCGTCGGCGAGCGCGATAGCGGTCTCCTCGCGGAGCTCGCGGATCCCGCACGCGCGATGGGCCGCCTCGGTGTCGAGCTCCCCGTCGAGCGCATCGCCCGGCTCGACGGCGCCGCCGGGAAAGACCCAGACGCCGGGCATGAAGCGCGCCTCGTGGGTGCGCTGACAGAGCAGCACCTCGAGCCGCCGGGTCCCGTGGCGCTTGCCCGGCGAGCAGAGGATCACGGTGGCGGCTGGCCGCGCGTTGACCGGTTCGACTCCCATCGGACCCACAATCTATGCGGCCGCGGTCCGCTAGCCTCGCCGGTCACGCCCGGGACGCCTCCCGGAGCCGACGGACCCGAGACGCGGACGAAGGACGGAAACTTGACGGACACGCAGACGAAGCAGCTTTGGATGTGCACGGCCTGTGGGTTCATCTACGACCCCGACGAGGGCGACCCCGACGGAGGCATCCCCGCCGGCACCGCCTTCGAGGACATTCCCGACTCCTGGTTCTGCCCGGTCTGCGGCGCGCGCAAGGCCGACTTCGAGCCCTACGACGGCTGAGCACCCCCGCCGCCCGGCGATCGGCCGGGCCCGGGCCTACTTCTTCGCGCAGTAGGCGAAGACCGTGAACTCGTCGTCGCCGCCGGAGGCCCCGCCGGCCGCGGCCGTCCAACCGCCGCTGCCCTCGCGGCGACTCTCGTTGACGACCCAGGTGAAGTCCTCGCCCGGCGTCCGGTAGCCGCCCGAGAGGGCGTAGCGTCCGCGCGGGCACGTGGCGGCGACGTCGGTCGGGCTGCCGTCGTCGTTGAACGGCTCGGTCTGGCGGACGGTCCTCAGCGCGGGGACCTTGCCCTCGGGACGGCAGTGGGCGAACACGAGGAAGGTCGTCGGCCGGTTCTCGACGAAGTTGAACGCCTCGGCCGACCAGGCTCTCGCGCCGGCGCGGAACGACTGCGTCACGACCGAGAACGGGGTGCCCGAATTGACGAACGCGTAGCCGCCGGACATGACCCGCTCACCTCGTCTGCAGGTCGCGGTCACGGTCGCCGACTCGCCGTAGTCGAGGGTCGTGCGATCGCTTCTGAAGGCCATGTTCTTCGCGAACCGCGCGCAGTAGGCGAACACCGTCGAGCGCCCGGAGCCGCCGAACGTGGCGGTGTTGGCGGTCCAGCTCTTCTTGCCATCACCCACGCCCTCGAGCGAGTTGTTCATCAACGCGCCGTCGTCGGGATCGAGGCGGAAGCCCCCGCTGACCGGCGCCTTGCCCTTAGGGCATTCGGCGTTCACGAGTGCCGTCGAGTTGGTTTCGACGATCTTCGAGCGCGATACCGCCGAGGGGGACGCCGCGAGCGCCCCCGAAGCGACGAGCGCCAGTGTGCTGAGCAGTGCGATGGCGACGGCCAGCGAGGCGCCGCGCTTCTTCGAGATCCCCCTCATGGCGCGAAGCTAGCGCCTGGGTCGGTCGGGCGGCGCCGGTCCGGCGCTACCCGTTGATGATCTCTTCGCAGTCGTTGGGCACCTGGTCCCTGCTCGTCGCGAAGACCGTGTCGAAGCCCCCACCGCAGGCCAGCCGGTCGCGTGCGTTGTTGTCGCCGAAGCCGGTGGCGTCGAGCTGGTCGTCCCCGGGGCCGCCGAGCAGGACGTCCTTGCCGGCGCCGCCGTAGATGTCGTCGGAGCCGGGGCCGCCGGAGATCGTGTCGTCGCCGCCGTCGCCGAACAGGCCGCCGATGATGAACTGGTCGTCGCCCTCGCCACCCGAGATCTTGTCGTCGCCCGGGCCGCCCTCGACGTAGTCGTTGCCGTCGCCCTGCTCGATCACGTCCTTGCCGCCCTTGCCGTAGGTCGAGTCGTTGCCGGCCTTGGCGTTGACGCCGTCGCCCTTCGACGTCCCGGTGATCTGGTCGTCGTTCATCGTGCCGTTGCACTGCTTGTTCGCCCGGCACTGGACGTCGGCGGCGATCGCGAACGCAGTCCACACCATCGCGGCGGCGGCGATGGTCCCCGCCGCAACCAGAAATCTGCGCTTCACCAGAAGACCTCCCCATCCGACGCCCGCCCCTACGGCGGGCCTCGCTTGAGAGCAAGCTAGCGCCGAGGGTCGCCCCTGGCTACCAACCCGGTGAACGCGAACGGCCCGCCCTCGCCGAGCGAGAGCGGGCCGTGTCGCGAGCCGTTCGGGGGCGGCTCAGCTGTCGAGCGCGATCTCGTGCGCCCGCCGCGCGTACATCGAGCGACCCCAGAGGATCAGCACGAGGACCAGCGCGAGCGGCAACGCGGCGGCGGCGACGATCACGAGCACGCCGGCGGCGACCGTCAGCGCCTTGCCGGCGTCCTCGAGCGCGTCGCCCGGGCCCCAGCCCGCGCCGCCCTCGTCGTCGTTCGCACCCGGCGTGTCGGCCGACTCGTCGGAGACGATCGAGACGCTGACGTCCGAGAGCCGTGAGCGCTGGACGAAGCGCTGGAACTCCGCCTTCGAGTCGGCGACGGTCGCCGCGGCGGCCGCGACCTGGGCGCGCAGCGCCTCGGTCTCCTCGATCGTGTCGGCCTGTTCGAGCTGCGCTCGCAGAGAGCGCAGCGCCGAGCGGTCGTCCTTCAACTCGTCCTGGGCCGAGACGAAGCCCTTCGTGATGTCGACCGAGCCCTCGTTCAGCTCGGCGACGTTCGCGAGCGCGGAGAGGTCGTCGAGCGTCGCGTCGAGCTCGTTCGTCGGGATCGCGAGGTCGAACCGCGCCGAGGCCTCGTCGCCGCGTCCGCCGACCTGAGAGCTCTCGATGATCCCGTCGTGGGCGTTGACGACGCCGATCACATCGTCGGCGAGCCCTTGGACGTCGTCGGCGGGGGAGGACAGCGTGATGTCCGCGTCGCGCTCGACCTTGCGGGCGTCCGGCGAGCGGGCGACATCCTGTGCGACCCCGTAATTGAACTCCGACTGCAGTCGTTCGAGGTTCTGCCCGTCTGCGAGCTCGGGGATCGCGGCTGAACTCGCGGCTGAACTCGACTCGCCCGCGACGGCGCCACCCTCGTCGTCCGGCGCCGGAGCCTCGGTCGTCATCGCCGACTCCCCGCTCGAAGCAGCGCTGTCGCCACCCGACTCCAGCCCGCCCTCGTTCGGCGCCTGCGAGACCACCACCGTCACGATCGCGATCGTCGCCGCGAGCGCGCCGACCGATCCGATCGCGTGGCGCGGCTTCACCGAGCCGGCGAGCCCGCGCAGCGAAGCGCGAACGCGCTCGCTCCACGGTGCCCGTGCGAAGCCGGGCCGCCCCTCGCGGGGGAACCCGGCCGCCGCCCACTCGTCGAGCTCGCGCGAGAACCTCTCGCTCGTCTCGGGCCGTTCGGCCCGCAGCTCGGTCTCGAGATCTTCGAGCCTCATGCGCACTCCTTTCGAAGCTTCTCGACGACCCGGTGGACCCGGGTGCCGGCGTTGGATTCCGAGATCCCGACCACGGAGGCGATCTCCGCGTTGCCGAGCCCGGCGAAGTACTTGAGCGCGATCAGCTCGCGTTCGCGGGCGCTGAGCTTCTCCATCGCCTCGCGGACCGTCGCGCGGCGCATCGCCGCCTCGACGTGCTCGTCGGGGTCGGGTGCCGTTTCGTCAGCCGGCTCGAACCCGAGCTCGGCGTGGCGACCGCGGCGTCGCAGCTCGTCGAGCGCCGCGTTGCGGGCGATCCCGAAGAGCCAGGCGCGGTGCGTGCCGCGATCCGGGTTGAACCGATGGCGCTTGCGAAACGCGCGCTCGAAGGCGAGCGCGGTCACGTCCTCGGCCGCCGACCGGTCCCGGAGCAGACCCGCCACGTAGGCGTACAGGTCGTCTCTCGTCTCGCGGTAGAGCTCTTCGAAGAGCCGGTCCGTCGCCTCGGGCGCGGCCGCCGCGGGAGCCAGGAGGGTTCCATCCATGCACTCTCTACGGCGTGCGCGCCGGCCCATCACAATCCGACCGTAGATAAACCCGTGAGGAGGGGACCCACATGTCCGCCTGGACGAAGATCAACTTCGCCGAGATCACCGACTGGGACGGTGCGGCGCCCGCCGGGATCAGCGCGCGCTTCGCCCGTCGCGAGCTCGACTCGCCCGAGCTCGGCGTCAGCCGTTTCTCCTACCGCCCGGGCGCGCGCTTCCCGTTCGCGCACCGCCACCGTGAGCAGCAGGAGGTCTACGTCGTGATCGGCGGGACGGGACACGTCAAGCTCGACGACGAGGTGGTCGAGCTGTTCGAGAACGACGTCGTCCGGGTCGCGCCTGAGGTGGCGCGCCAGTTCGAGGCGGGGCCGGACGGGCTCGATCTGATCTGCATCGGCGGTCGCCGGCCCGAGGGCGGTGACGGCGAGCGGGTCGACGGCTTCTGGGACTGAGATCGCCTCGGCGACCGTCGCGGAGCTAGGCGGCCCGCGCGGAGGGCTGCGACGCGAGCCGGCCTGCGACCGGCCCGATGATCCCGACCTCGCGCGCGGCCTGACCGAGGATGCGAGCCGCCGAGCAGAGCTCATCGGTGCGATGCGACGCGCGAGCGCGCAGGCGCACCCGCGAGCTCCGTGCGGCGGCGAACGGTGCCCACAGGGCCTCGATCGCGACGCCCGCCGACAGCGCGCGCTCGGCGAGCGCCGCGGCGCGGCGCGAGTCGCCGGCGCCGACCGAGACCACGTGCCCGCCGTCGTCGTCGACCTCGAATCCCTGATCGGCGAGCGCATCGCGCAGCGCGCCCGCGTTGCGCTCGAGCGCGGAGAGCAGGCCGGGTGAGTCGGCGAGCAGTCCGAGAGCGGCGAGGGCGGCGCCGCAGGCGGGCGGAGCGGGCCGCTCCGTGCTCCACGCGGTGCGCTCGGCGATCGCCGCGAGCATCGACCCCGACGCGCACGCGAACCCGCCCTGGCTACCGAGCGCGCCGCCGAGCGAGCCCGTCAGCGCGACCTTCGGTCCGGCCGCTATCCCCGCTTCGGCGGCGAGCCCGCGGCCGCCGCTCGACCGGACTCCGATCGCTTCGGACTCGTCGATGACGAGCCGCGCGCCGGTTCGTTCCGCGACCGCCGAGAGTGCGCTCAGCGGCGCGCTCGCACCCGTCGAGGCGAAGACGGAGTCCGTCGCGATCACGACGTTGCGGCGGCGCGCCGAGCGCAGAGCGGTGGCGAGCTGACCCACGTCGAGGTGGCGATAGCCGAGGATCTCCGCGCCCGAGGCACGGGCACCGTCGGCGAGTCCGCTCGATGCGCGCTCGTCGATCGCGACGAGGGTGCTGCGAGTCGCCGATCCGATCACAGCGGCTCGCGCGGCTTCGGAGCCCGAGCCGAAGAGGAAAGTGCGCTCGCCCCCGAGCAGCTCCGCCAGGGTCCGCTCGAGGCGCACGCCGAGAGCGCCCGGCGGCTCGTCGCCGGCGCGGGCGCTCGTTCCATAGCGCTCGGCGGCCTCGCCGGCGGCCCTGCGCACCCTCGGGTGGTCGCCGAGACCGAGCGGGTCGTCACCGCGCAGGTCGATCACGCGGCGGATGTCCGCTGCCCCTGGTCCCCCCAGGACCGCCGTCCCTCGCCCGGCGAACCGCGTCCCTTCGGATCGCATGGCCGAATCATCGTGGGGCCGTCGGACGGCGTTCCTGCGCCCGTCGCGATCTCAGGCGGGCGCGTTGCCCAGCGATTCCCACAGATACAGGCAGGCGAGGCTTCGGTGCGGCCGCCACGGCTCGGCGATCCGCTCCGCCTCGGCGCGGTCGGGGAGCTCGTCGAGCTCGTAGAGGTTCTTCATCGCCTGTCGGATCCCGAGGTCGCCGGCCGGCAGGACGTCCGGCCGGCGCAGGTGCAGCATCAGGAACACCTCGGCCGTCCAGACCCCGAACCCCTTGACCGCGGTGATCTCGGCGATCACCTCAGCGTCGGAGAGCTCGTCGAGGCGGTCGAGCTCGAGCTCGCCGGACTCGACGCGTCGGGCGAGGTCGCGCAGGTACTCGACCTTGCGCCACGACAGGCCGGCGTCGCGGAGCGTCTGGCCCTCCGTCGCGAGCAACTCGGCCGGTGTCGGGGTGTCCCCGCCGTAGAGGTCGGCGACGCGGCCATAGATGGTCGCGGCGGCCTTCGTCGAGAGCTGCTGACCGACGACGGCGCGGACGAGCGCGCCGTAGGGGTCCCGTGGCCGGCCACGTGTCCGTTTGGTCTCGGGAAGCCGCCCGAAGCGCCCGACGAGCTCGGCCATCCGCGGGTCGGCGATGGCGAGCGCCACCTCCGCAGAAGTCTCACCGCCCACGGGTCAGCGGCCTTCCCAGCGCGGCTCGCGCTTCTCCGCGAACGCGCGTATCCCCTCGCGCAGGTCGTGGGAGCGAAAGCACGCCTGGCGCAGCTCGATCAGCTCACGCTCGGCGTCCTCGTCGAGCGGCTGCGTGCGCAGGACCTCGATCGCGCGCTTGTTGCCGCGCATCGAGAGAGGCGCGTTCGAGGCGATGTCGGCGGCGAGCTCGACCGTTGCGGCCTCGAGTTCGTGCGGCTCGCAGATTCGGTTGACGAGCCCGATCCGAAGCGCCTCGGAGGGGGCGAGGTTGCGGCCGGTCAGAAACAGCTCGCGCGTCGCGGCGACGCCGACCACGTCGATGAAGCGTTCGAGGCCGGTGTGGCCGTAGACGAGGCCGAGCTTCGCCGGCGGCATCCCGAGCCGGGCGCCGCCGGCGACGAGCCGCAGGTCGCAGCGGACTGCGAGCTCGAGCCCACCCCCGAGGCACGCTCCCTCGATCGACGCGATGACGGGGTAGGGGAAGTCCGAGATCGCCTCCATCGCCTCCGCGAAGGGGTGGGCGACGAGCGCCTCGGCCTCGGTGGCGAAGCTGTCGTCGGGGATCGAGCCGATGTCGTAGCCGGCCGAGAAGACGCCGCCCGAGCCGCGGATCACGAGGCAACGGGTGTCGATGCCCTCGCCGAGCCACGGAAGCAACTCGGAGATCGCGTCGAGGACGTCGTGGCCGAGCGGATTCGGGCGCTCGGGATCCGACAGCGTCAGTCGTGCGACGCAGTCGGCGGGCCGATCGAGCAGCAGCTTGCCGCCGGCGAGCGAGTCACTCATGCGTGGTCCGTGGCGCTGGGAGGGGCGGGCAGCTCAGTCGAGGACGACGAGGACGTCGCCCTCCTGCACGGCCTGGCCTTCCTCGCACCGGATCTCGGAGACGGTTCCGTCGTCCTCGGCCTCGACGGGCATCTCCATCTTCATCGATTCGAGGATCGCGACCGTGTCGCCCTCGGAGACGGTGTCCCCGACCGCGACCTCGATCTTCCAGACGGTTCCGGTGATGTGCGCCTCGACGTCGGCCATGGCGGCGGACAATACCCCGAGCGCCGGGCCTGCGGTGCGCGGGTAACGGGGCCGCCCCGGCGGGGTTCTCTCCTGTGGGAGAAGAGGCAGCAGGGAGGCAGCCGATGGCGCGAAGCGCGGAGCCGAGGATCAAGCCGTCCGTCTATAAGGACCCTCGTCCGGCGGCGGAAATGGAGCGATTCCACGCCTGGATCCGGGAGCATCCACCGGGCTGGATCTACGGGCTGGTGCGCCTGATCCTGACCCCGATCGCGCTGCTGATCTATAGGACGCGCGCGATCGACACGGCGAACGTCCCGGGGGAGGAGGGCTTCATCCTCGCCCCGAACCACTTCTCGAACATGGACCACTTCTTCGCCGGGGTCTGCATCCGGCGGAAGATCCAGTTCATGGCCAAGTCGCAGCTCTACGGCAAGAGCCGCGTCCTCGACTACGTCTTTCGCGTCGGTGGCGTCTTCCCGGTCCGCCGTGGACACCGCGACGAGGAGAGCTTCGCGACCGCCTACGCGATCCTCGAGCGCGGCGGCTGCGTCGGGATGTACGCCGAGGGCGGGCGTTCGCGCACGGGTGGGCTCGGCTCGCCGAAGCCCGGTCTCGGCCGGATGGCGCTCGAGTCCGGCGCTCCGGTCGTCCCGTGCGCGATCCATGGCTCCTCCGGTGTTCGCGGCTGGAAGCGGATGCGGTTCCCCAAGGTGACGGTGCGCTTCGGTGAGCCGATCGTCTTCGACCGTGTCGAACGCGCGGATCGGGAAGCCTCGATGGCCGCATCGAGGCAGATCTTCGACAGCGTCAAGGCGATGTACGCGGAGCTCGACGAGCACGGGCGGCGCGAGGTCGCCCGCTCGGCGCGCGAGGCTCACGGGCTGACCGGCGCGAGGCCGGCGTCGTGAGCGTTTCGGATGTTCGCGCCGGGGGCAAGGCGCACCCATGTCGACCGGATTGATCGTCGCGATAGCCGTCGTCGTCCTGCTGGTCATCGTCGCCGCGATGGCGATGCCGGCGATGCGAAAGCGCGCGGAGCGCAAACGGATCGAGACCGAGCGCCGCAGAGACCAGGCAGCCGATCACCGTCGCGAGGCCGAGGGCCATGTCGCCAAGGCGAAGGAGATCGGCCCCCGCGCCGAGGAGCACCGGCGCGAGTCCGAGCGCCAGCGCGGGCTCGCCGAGCATCACACGAAGCTCGCCGAGCAGGAGGCCGCCAAGGCGACCGAGCTCGAGGACCGGATGCGCCGCGAGGGGCGTGGGGCGGAGT
The DNA here is from genome assembly GCA_021496505.1 of Thermoleophilia bacterium SCSIO 60948. Classification (GTDB taxonomy): domain Bacteria; phylum Actinomycetota; class Thermoleophilia; order Solirubrobacterales; family 70-9; genus JACDBR01. Next base: position 582,297 of record CP053031.1, read on the forward strand.
TCCACGATCGTCGCGCCGCCGAGGTCGATCCGGACGTCGAGGCCGAGCAGACCGGGTCGAGCCGCAGGGACGTGCCCGGATCACAGGCTGAGGGCGGCGCACCCGGCACCAGCGGCAGCACCGGCGGCACCGGCACCACCGGCTCGGGCGAGCCACCGCCCTCGGCCGAGCGCGCCCCGCGCGGTTGAGCTGAGCGCCGTCGACTACTCGTAGCGCGGCGCGAGCCGCTCGAAGGCGTCCATGTCCTTGCCGGGAATGATCTCGGCCTGCGGATACTGGCGCGCGAACAGACGCAGCTCCTGGAGCGAGCGGCGGTAGGTGTGAGCGTCGGCGGCGGGCGGCAGCGCCCCCCCCTCGAGCTGGGATCGCGAGTAGATCGCGTCGCCCGCGATCACGAGGTCACGATCGGCGAGCCGGCAGATGACGGCCTGGTGGCCCAGCGAGTGCCCGGGCGTCGCGGCGAGCCGCACGCTGCCGTCGCCGAACAGGTCGAAGCTGCGCCCGAAGCTCGAGTACGAGCTGATGCCCTCACCCGCGTAGGAGACCGTGCGGTAGTCGAAGGCGTAGTCGTATGTCGGCGGGTGGTACTCGGTGCGCTTCGAGCCCGAGTCCGAGGTCGCCGCGGACCATTCCGCCTCCGACATCACGAACGTCGCGTTCGGCAGTTCGGCGAGCGCCGAGACGCGGTCGAAGTGCATGTGGGTGAGGACGACGAGGCGCAGGTCTCGGATGTCGATCTCGCGCTCGCGGAGCTGCGCCGGAAGCGTCTCCGACGGCTCGAGCTGCGGGCGGGCGAAGCGCGCTAGACGGCGGCCGAGGTTCTCCTCGGGGCGAGCGACCACCGAGGAGTGGAGACCGGTGTCGACGAGCATCGGGCCGGCGCTCGGGTGGCGGATCAGGAACGAGATGACCGGGACCTCGCGCCAGCTCGCGCGCGGACTGCCGAATCCGCGGGCACGCGCTCCCTCGAGCCGGCCGCCCGGGTTCTCGAAGACACCCGGCGGCAGGGTGATGCGGCCGATCCGCATCGGCTCGACGCTGACGGTGGCGCCGGTGCGACCACCGGGGCGCGGCTCCGTAAGCGGTCTCGACTGTGCCTCGAACCTCATTCCGCAGGCAATCTAGCGGCGCTCCTGGCCCCGAAAACGACGATGGCGAAGCGCGGGCGAGAGCTTGCCGCGACCCGCGCGAAGCTCCGGACGGGGTCGCGGGGTAGGGTGCGCCGCCGATGGAGGCCAGTGGCTCGAGCGTCTTCGCCCCCGACCTGCTCGAGGGCCGCGTCTGCGTCATCTCGGGCGCCGGGACCGGGCTCGGGCGGGCGACCGCGGTCGAGCTCGCGTCGCTCGGCGCGATCGTCGTCGGTTGCGGGCGACGGCCGGAGCCGCTCCAGGAGATGGTCGCCGAGGTCTCCGAGGCGGGCGGCTCAGCCGAGGCACGCCCGCTCGACATCCGCGACGAGGAGGGTGTCGAGGCGTTCTTCGACGACCTCGTCGAGCGCCACGGCCACGTCGACGCGCTCGTCAACAACGCCGGCGGCCAGTTTCTGAGCCCGGCCGAGATGATCACCCCGAAGGGCTTTCGGACCGTGATCGAGCTGAACGTCCTCGGCACGTGGTTGATGAGCCACGCGGCCGCGACGAAGGCGTTCATCCCGAGGCGAAGCGGCGCGATCCTCAACGTGACGCTCTCGCCCCACAACGGGATGCCGGGCATGGTCCACTCGGGCGCCGCGCGGGCGGCGGTCGAGAACATGACGCGGACGCTGGCGATCGAGTGGGCGCGGTTCGGGATCCGGACGGCCGCGATCGCCGCGGGTCAGTTCGAGACCGAGGTCTTCAAGACGAAGTACCCGAAGGAGATCACCGAGGCCGCGGCGCAGACGATCCCCGCCGGCCGGCTCGGCCGGCCCGAGGAGATGGCATGGCTCCTCGCCTACCTCTGCTCGCCGGCGGCCGACTTCATCTCCGGCACCGTCCTGACGATCGATGGAGCCCGCGACGACCACTTCGGCCCCTGGCCACCCACCATGTTCGGCTCCCGCGACGGCGAACCCGTAGCCGAGGAGCGAAGGCCGAAGAGCTAGCCCACCAACCGCGTGGATCCGTCCCTAGGCCGCCAATCGAACGGAGCCGAAAAGCAAGCCAATCGGGGGAAGCAGGGAGGAAAGTGTGCTCCGCACACGACCGACCGATGACCCCGAGTGGCGCCGCTTTGCAGGTTCCGCCCCCAGAGGGAATGACCCAGCTAGCTGGTCATTCCCGAGAATTGGCCGCCGGTCACGTTGATGATCTGGCCGTGGATGTAGTTGGCCATCTCCGAGCACAGGAAGCAGACCGGGCCGGCGGCTTCCTCGGGCTGGGCGGCGCGACCGAGCGGGATCAGCATCTGACCCATCTGGCGGGTCTGCTCGGGGATGCCGAGCTCGATCTCACGCCCGTCGGGCGCGGTCATCTTCTCGCCGCCCTCCTTGGCCGCGGTCAGGCGGGTCTCGACGAACCCGAAGGCGACGGCGTTGCAGTTGATCCGGAACTGGCCCCACTCCTTGGCGAGCGTGCGCGTCAGGCCGGTGACGCCGGCCTTGGCGGCTGAGTAGTTGGCCTGGCCGGCGTTGCCCATCGTGCCCGAGATCGAGCTGACGTTGACGATCTTGCGGAAGACCTCGCGGCCCTCGCCGCGCTCGGCCTTCGCCGCGTCGCGCCAGAACGGGGCGACGGCGCGGACGACGCGGAACGGGACGATGGTGTGGATGTCGAGCATCGCCTGGAACTGCTCGTCGGACATCTTGTGGACGACGCCGTCCCACGTGTAGCCGGCGTTGTTGACGATCGCGTCGAGCGAGCCAAACGCGTCCATACCGGCCTTGACGAGCTCGTCGGCTGCGCCCGGCTTGGTCAGGTCGCCGGCCCAGACGGCGGTCTCACCGTCGATCTCCTGCGAGGCCTGCTCGGCGACGTCGCCGTCGAGGTCGTTGATCAGGACGCGCGCGCCCTCGCGGACGAACAGCTCGGCGGTCGCCCGGCCGATCCCGCGTGCCGATCCGGTCACGATCGCGTTCTTGCCGTCGAGCAGTCCCATGCCTAAGTCCTTCGTTCTCCGGTGTGAGCTTCGCCAGCCGGGGCGCCCCGGCGGGCGCGCACTCTAGACCGTGACGAACCTGCGCACGCTGTCACGAGGAGTGTTAGCGTTCGCTCACGCTTCTGGGGGGAAGTGAACGCAAGTGCCAACCGCCGGCGTCGACGCCGGCGCGAGCTTCCTCCAGAGGAGATCATGGAAACCAGAGTTCCCCGCGGCGCTCTCGCGTCGCTGATCGCGGCAGTCGTCGCCATCGCGGCCTTCGTCCTCCCGGCCTCGGCGTCGGCCGATCATGCCGAGGACCCCATCCACCCGGGCGTCATGACCTTCACCGAGGGTGGTCAGTGCACCTCGAACTTCGTCTTCACCGCCGGCGGGCGCACGCTGATCGGACAGGCCGCCCACTGCTCGGGCACCGGCGCGGCGACCGACACGAACGGTTGCGACGCCGGTTCGCTGCCGCTCGGCACCGAGGTCGAGATCGACGGTGCGACGCGTCCCGGCAAGCTCGTCTACTCGAGCTGGATCGCGATGCGCCAGAACGGTGAGACCGACCCCGACGCCTGCGCCTACAACGACTTCGCGCTCGTCGAGGTCGACCCGGCCGACGCCGCGAACGTCTCGCCGACCGTCCCCGGCTTCGGCGGCCCGACCGGTCTCGGCGGCTCCGAGGCGGCGCTCGGCGACACGGTCTACTCCTACGGCAACTCCTCGCTCCGCCAGGGCATCGCGCAGCTGCGCCCGAAGCAGGGCACGGTCGTGAGCTCGGAGGGCCAGGGGTGGAGCCGGACCGTCTACACGGTCACCCCGGGTGTCCCGGGTGACTCGGGCAGCGGCTTCCTGAGCGCCGACGGCGCGGCGATCGGGACGCTCTCGACGCTCGCGCTCGCCCCGACGCCGGCCTCCAACGGCGTCGCCGACCTGCGCAAGGAGCTCGCCTACGCCAATCAGCACGGTGGGCTCGGGCAGGTCTCCCTGGTCAACGGCACCGAGCCGTTCGACCCGGACATCGTCGGCGCGATCCTCGACTAGGACGAGGTCGCGCCCAAAGGTCCCGGTGGGTCAAAGCCGACCCACCGGGTAACCCCGCGGAAGGCCCGCGTCGCCGGCGCGGGGAGGAGAGCCAGGATCAGGAGGCCGTCCATGTTGGGGCTGATGTCCGACCGTCCGTTGACGCTCAATCACGCCTTCGGGCGCGCGGAGAACCTGTTCGCGAACAAGCGGATCGCCACGGTCACGCATCGCGGCGTCGAGCACCGCACGTACGGGGAGTGGGCCGACCGGACGCGCCGGCTCGCGGGCGCGTTCGACTCGCTCGGACTGTCCGACGATGCGCGGGTCGGCACGTTCGCCTGGAACTCCGCGAACCACCTCGAGCTCTACTTCGCCGCTCCCTGCTCGGGCCGGGTGCTGCACACACTGAACATCCGCCTTTTCCCCGAGCAGCTCACCTACATCGTCGAGCACGCCGCCGACGAGGCGATCTTCGTCGACCGCTCGCTGATCCGGTTGCTCTATCCGCTGATCGAGGACATGGACGTCGTCCGCCACATCGTGGTCATGGACGACGGTGGCGACGAGTCGATCCCCGAGGACTCGCGGATCCTCGATTACGAGGAGCTGCTCTCGGGCTCCGAGCCGAGCGAGCTTCGCGAGCCCGACGACGAGAACCGAGCCGCGGCGATGTGTTACACGAGCGGCACGACCGGCAACCCCAAGGGCGTCCTCTACAGCCATCGCTCGAGCGTCCTGCACGCGATCTCGGTGATGCTCGCCGACACCGTCGGCCTGTCGGAGTCCGACATCGTCATGCCCGTCGTGCCGATGTTCCACGCCAACGCATGGGGGCTCGCGCACGCCGCCGTGATGGCCGGTTCGGGCCTTGCGATGCCGGGCCCGGCGATGGCGCCCGACAAGATCGCCGACCTGATCGAGTCCGAGTCGGTCACCCTGGCCGCCGGCGTGCCGACGATCTGGCAGGGCGCTCTCGACGAGCTCGACGGCCGCGAGCTGCCGGCGCTGCGCGGGATCCTCTGCGGCGGCTCGGCGGTCCCGCGGGCGCTGTCTGAGGCCTACCGCGAGCGGATCGGCATGCCGATCAAGCAGGCGTGGGGAATGACGGAGACGAGCCCGGTCGCCAGCGTCGTCCACGTGAAGTCCGACCTCGCCGACTCCGATGAGGACGCGCTGGCCGACCTGCGCGCGTCCGCCGGCCTGATCTCGCCGCTGATCGACGCCCGGATCATCGGCGAGGGCGGCGAGGGGGAGGAGCAGCCGTGGGACGGCGAGGCTCGTGGCGAGCTCCAGGTATCGGGGCCGTGGATCGCCAGCGCCTACTACAACGACGACCGCGAGGACGCCTTCACCGACGACGGCTGGCTGCGTACCGGCGACGTCGCGACGATCGACGAGCACGGCTACATCCGGCTCGTCGATCGCACGAAGGACCTCGTCAAGTCGGGCGGCGAGTGGATCAGCTCGGTTGAGCTCGAGAACGAGATCATGGCCCACCCGAAGGTCGCCGAGGCCGCGGTGATCGGCATCCCCGATGAGAAGTGGAGCGAGCGCCCCCTCGCCTGCATCGTCGCGGCCGAGGGGGAGGAGCTCGACGCCGAGGAGATCAAGTCGTTCCTCGCCGACCGGGTCGCCAAGTGGTGGATCCCGGAGTCCTACGAGTTCATCGACGAGGTCCCGAAGACCTCCGTCGGCAAGTTCTCGAAGAAGACCCTGCGCGAGCGCTTCGCCGAACAGCCGGCCGAAGCGGCGTGAGCCGACACAGGAAGGCGTACCGTCACACCATGACCCCCCAGCGTTCAGTCTCGGCCGCCGTCGTCGCGGCACTCATCGCCCTGCTCGCCGTCGCGCTCCCGGGCGCGGCGACCGGAGCCAAGAACCGCGGCGTTCACCCCGGCGTCCAGACGTACACGAAGGGCGGCCAGTGCACGGCCAACTTTCTGTTCAAGCGTGGCAGGACGCGCTACATCGGGCAGTCCGCGCACTGCTCGGGCAAGGGCGAGGCGACCGACACGAACGGCTGCAAGAACAAGTCGCTACCGCTCGGGACGAAGGTCAAGGTCGGGCAGGCCAAGCGCCGCGGCGAGATCGCGTACTCGAGCTGGATCGCGATGCGGCGCGCCGACGAGAAGGTCGACTCGCCGACCTGCCGCTTCAACGACTTCGCGCTGATCGAGCTCCCTCGCGGCGTGGCGAGGAAGGCACGGCCGACCGTCCCCTACTTCGGCGGACCGACCGGCCTCGCCCCGGCCAACTCGTCGAAGGAGGCCGGAGACCCCGTCTACTCCTACGGCCACTCGAGCCTGCGTCCCGACGGCGAGCGCACCCTGCGGCGCAAGTCGGGGATCGTGACGAGCACGAGCGGTCAGGGCTGGAGCCGGACGGTGCGCACGGACTCGCCCGGAGTCCCCGGCGACTCGGGCAGCCCGTTCCTCGACGGGAAGGGCCGCGCGCTCGGGACGCTGAGCACCGTCGCGCTGTTCCCCGACACGGCTTCCAACGGCGTCGCCGATCTGCGCAAGGAGGTCGCCTACGCGCGCGAGCACGGCATGGACGGCCTCAAGCTCATCGAGGGGCGCAAGCCGTTCGACGACCGCGGTATGGAACTGCCGGGTCTGCCAGGCGGTCTCCCCGACCTGCCGTAGCCGGGCCCGGGCCTAGAAGCCCATCCGGCGGCTGAGGATCTCCTTCATGATCTCGTCGGTGCCGCCGCCGATCGGGCCGAGGCGAGCGTCGCGCAGTGCGCGCTCGATCCCGTACTCGGTCATGTAGCCGTAGCCGCCGAGGATCTGCAGGCACTCGTCGGCGACCTCGACCGCCGCGCGCTGGGTCTGCAGCTTCGCGATCGTCACCTCGCGCACGCACTCCTCGCCGGCGGCGTGGCGGCGTAGCGCCGCGTAGGTGACCGAGCGTCCGGCTTCGAGCTTCAACGCCATCTCGGCGATCTTGTGGCGGATGACCTGGTGGCGGCCGATCGGGCGCCCGAACGCCTCGCGCTCGCCGGCGTAGTCGATCGCGCGGCCGAGCAGCCAGCGCATCGTGCCGACGGCGCCGAGCGCCATCGCGAGCCGCTCCCAGGCGAAGTTCTCCATGATCAGCGCGAAGCCGCCGTTCTCGGCGCCGAGCAGGTTCTCGCGCGGCACGAAGACCTGGTCGAAGCTGAGCTCGGCCGTGTCGGAGGAGTGCCACCCGAGCTTCTCGAGCTTGCGCGCGACCGCGTAGCCGGGCATCTCGCGCTCGAGGATCAGGAACGACATCCCGCCGTGGCCGCCCTCCGGCGTCGTCCGGACCGCGCAGACGAGGAAGTCGGCGACGCAACCGCCGGTGATGAACGTCTTCGAGCCCGAGACCTCCCAGCCGCCCTCGACCGCGACGGCGCGGGTCTTCACCGCGGCCACGTCCGATCCGCCGCCGGGCTCGGTGATCCCGAGCGCCGCGATCCTCTCGCCGCGGATCGCCGGGCGCAGGAACCGCTCGTGCTGCTCAGGGGTCCCGAATGCAAGCACCGGCGGCATCGCGATCCCCGCGTGCGCACCCAGCCCCGCGGCGACACCGCCGGGCGCGCCCGCCGCGGCGATCTCCTCGGCGAAGACCGCGGCGTGGACGACGTCGCCACCCTGGCCGCCGAGCTCGGTCGGGGCCGTGATCCCGAAGAATCCGAGCTCGCCGGCGCGCTCGTACAGCGAGCGCGGGAACCCGCGCTCGCGCTCCCATTCGTCGGCGTGAGGGACGATCTCCTCGCGCGTCCAGCGCGCGACAGTCTCGCGCAGGTGCTCGTGCTCGGCGGTGAACGGCGGCAGCGAGGCGCGGACGCCGGAGTCGGTTACGACGCTCATCGCGCGCTCAGCAGTCGGCTGGGCGGGCCGCTCCTACAGCCCGTAGGAGCGGCCGATCACGTCGAGCATGATCTCGTCGGTGCCGGCGCCGATCCGGTTCAGACGGCAGTCGCGATAGGCGCGCTCGATCTCGTACTCCTTCATGTAGCCGTAGCCGCCCATGATCTGGATGCACTCGTCGGCCACCTCGGCGCAGATCCGCGAGGAGTGGAGCTTGGCCATCGTGATCTCGCGCACCGGATACTCGCCGTTGGCGAAGCGCCAGGCGGTCGAGTACGTGAGCTGCTTCGAGGTCTCGATCTTCGTCGCCATCTCGGCGAACTTGTGCCGGATCACCTGGAACTTCGAGATCGGGCGCCCGAACGCGTCACGCTCGCGCGCGTACTCGGCGGTCTTCTCGAACATCCGCTCGGCGCCCGCGACGGCCCCCGCCGCGGCGACGAGCCGCTCGCCCTGGAGCTCCCAGGAGATGTGGTAGAAGCCCTTGCCCTCCTGGCCGAGCATGTTCTCGGCCGGCACCCGCACCCCCTCGAAGGAGAGCTCGGCGGTGTCTGAGGAGTGCATTCCCATTTTCTCGAGCTTGCGAGAGACGGTGAAGCCGGGCGTCGGGTTGCCGTCCTCGTCCTTCAGGTCGACGACGAACAGCGTGATCCCGTCATGGCGCGCCTCGGGGTCGGTCTTCGTCACGAGGACGATGAAGTCGGCGCGGGCGCCGTTGGTGATGAAGATCTTCGATCCGTCGATCACGTATTCGTCGCCGTCGCGGATCGCCTTCGTCCGGATCCCCGCGACGTCGGATCCGGCGCCGGGCTCGGTGATCCCCAGGCAGCCGATCTTGTCTCCCTTGATCCCGGGGACGAGGTAGCGCTGCTTGAGGTCCTCGGTGCCGAGCATCTCGATCGGCGGCAGGACCATGTCCGTATGGACCGCCATACCCATGTTGAGACCGCCGTTGGCTGAGTAGGAGAGCGCCTCGGCGCGGACGAGTGAGTAGTAGTAGTCGCCGCCCTGGCCGCCGTACTCCTCGGGGAAGCAGAGGCCGACGAAGCCGAGCTCGCCGGCGCGCTTGAAGACCCAGTCGGGGAAGAACGTCTCCTCCCACTCGTTGCGGTGCGGGTGGAGCTCGTCGAGCACCCACTTCTTCATCGACTCACGCAGGTCCTCGTGCTCGTCGGTGAACAGCATGTGCTTGCGCGAAGCCGCGTGATCGGGCTTCAGCGGGGTCTCGGTTGCGGCCACTCGGTCTCTCCTCGGGTCCGTGGATACGGTGACGTGAGCATATGAAGTATAAAGTCGCACTTCCTACTCTGTGATCACCCCGCCGACCCAACCCGAAGCCCTCGCCGTTCGCAGGCGCCGTCGCCATGGCTGAGTCGCTGATCGCCTACGAGGTCGCCGACGGGGTCGCGACGATCACGCTCGACAACCCAGAGAAGCGCAACATGCTCTCGCACGCGATGCTCGGCGAGCTGGTCGACGCGTTCACGCGGGCCCGCGATTCCGACGAGGTCCGGGCCGTCGTTCTGACCGGCCGCGGGAAGGTCTTCTGCGCGGGCGCCGACCTCGGCGGGTTCTCCGGCGACGCGACGCTGATCGAGAAGCACCGCGCCTCCGATCTCTTCCTCGAGCTCTTCCGGCTGATCCCTCGGCTCGGCAAGCCGAGCCTCTGCGCGGTCAACGGGCACGTCCTCGCCGGCGGGCTCGGCCTCGCGATCTCGTGCGACCTCGTGATCGCCAGGCAGGGGGCGGGCTTCGGGACGCCGGAGATCAACGTCGGCGCGTTCCCCTACATGATCATGGCGCTGATCTATCGCAACGTTCCGCGCAAGAAGGTCAACGAGATGGTCCTGCTCGGCGAGCGGATGAGCGCCGAGGAGGCGGTCGAGTTCGGGCTCGCGAACAAGGTCGTCGCCGAGGACGAGTTCGACGCCGCGGTCGCCGACTGGGCCGGGCGCCTCGCCTCGAAGAGTCCGCTGCTGATGCGGATCGGCCACGACGCGATGCACCGTCAGGCCGACATGGCGACAGACGACGCGCTCGAGCACCTGCGCTCGCAGCTCACGCTCACCTTCTCGACTGAGGACCTGACCGAGGGGGTCAGGGCGTTCTTCGAGAAGCGCGAGCCGCAGTGGAAGGGCCGCTGAGGATGGGTGCGGGAGAGGACACGACTTCGAAGCTCGGGTCGGAGGACCCGGGGGTCGGTGAGGAGAGAGAGGCACCGGACCGCTCGGGAGGCGGGACCGGCGAGACGCACCCTCTGGACGGAGGAGAGACAGGGCGGGAGCCCGGCGGTGGCGCGCAGAGCGCCGCCGCCGGTTCCTCTCGCGCCGAGTCGCCCGACGCCGCTCTGACCCCCGACGCCGATCCCTCCACCGACGCCGGTGAGCAGACCGGCATGGCGCGCCACGTCGCCGAGCTCGCCAAACGCCGTGAGACCGCGCGGCTCGGCGGCGGCGAGGAGAAGATCGACAGGCAGCACGCGCGCGGCAAGCTGACCGCCCGCGAGCGGATCGAGCTGCTCGTCGACCCCGGCAGCTTCGTCGAGCTCGGCCTCCACGGTCGCCCGCACTTCTCGCAGGCCGCGATGCAGGGCAAGGACGCGCCGGCAGACGGTGTGGTCACCGGTTGGGGCGATGTCGACGGGCGCCCGGCGGCGATCGCCGCCTACGACTTCACCGTTATGGCCGGTTCGATGGGCACGACCGGCGAGATCAAGGTCTCGCGGCTGCGCGAGATGGCGCTCTCGAAGCGGATGCCGATGATCTGGTTGCTCGACTCGGCCGGAGCGCGGATCCAGGAGGCGGCGGGCTCGCTGTTCGCCGGCTCGGGCCACCTCTTCCAGGAGGAGGTCGTGATGTCGGGCGTCGTGCCGATGGTCGCGGCGATGATGGGGCCCTGCGCCGCGGGCACGGCCTACATCCCGGCGCTCTCGGACTTCGTGCCGATGGTCTCCGGGCAGGGCGCGATGGCGCTCGCCGGGCCACACCTGACGAAGGCGGTCACCGGCGAGGACATCTCGATGGAGGACCTGGGCGGCGCCAAGGTCCACTGCCGCAAATCAGGCGTCGGCGACCTCGAGGTCAAAGACGACGAGGAGTGCATCAGCAAGGTCCGCGACTACCTGTCCTTCTTCCCGTCGAACTGCGACGCGGCGCCGCCGCGCCGCGAGACGCGCGACCCGGCCGACCGGATGTCCGATCGGCTACTCGACATCGTCCCCGACTCGGCGCGCAAGCCCTACGACATGTACGACGTGATCGCCGAGATCGTCGATGACGGCGAGTGGTTCGACATCAAGCCGAAGTTCGCGCGCACGATCATCACGGCGCTGGCGCGGATCGACGGCCGGCCGGTCGGCCTCGTCGCCAATCAGCCGAAGCACCTCGGCGGCATCCTCGAGAACGACTCGGCCGACAAGGCCGCGCGGTTCGTCAACCTCTGCGACGCCTTCAACATCCCGCTCGTCTTCCTCCAGGACGTGCCGGGGTTCATGGTCGGCTCGAAGGTCGAGCACGCCGGGATCATCCGCCACGGCGCAAAGATGCTCTACGCGGTCTCGCGCGCGACGGTGCCCAAGCTGACGGTGGTCGTGCGGAAGGCCTACGGCGCCGGCTACTACGTGATGAACGGCCGCGCCTACGAGCCCGACCTGATCGTCGCCTGGCCCGGCGCCGAGATCTCCGTGATGGGCGCCGAGGGCGCGGTCAACATCATCGGCCGCTCGGCGATCGAGGCCTCCGAGGACCCCGACGCGACGCGCGAGGCGATGCTCGCCGAGGTCCGCAAGATCATCGATCCCTACATCGCCGCGGGCAACGCGATGATCGACGACATCATCGATCCGCGCGAGACGCGGCCGGTGCTCGCGCGAGCGCTCCGGATGGCTGAGAACAAGGAGGTCGCGAGGCCGCGCAAGAAGCATGGGGTGATGCCGGTATGAGGAGTGGCGGGACTCCGGGTCACCGAGGGAGGGCCGTCCGCAAACCGGTCGGGCAGGTCGCGGTCGGGGTTTGCAGGCCATACGACGGCGAACCCCGACGACTCGCGTCGGTCGGCTTGCCGCCGTCGGGGTTTGCAGGCCGTACGACGGCGAGCCCCGACCGCGCCATGTCGGAGGTCTCTCGGTGAGCCGATTCGAGGACCCGGTCGTGATCTCGTGCTCGATCTCGGGCGCGATCGCGAACCGCGAGCAGTGCCCGGCGATCCCGTACACGCCCGAGGAGTACGGAGCGGAGGCGCGGCGCGCGGTCGACGAGGGCGCGTCGCAGATCCACATCCACGCTCGGACGCCCGACGGCACGCCGTCGTATGAGATCGAGGACTTCGCGGCGATCACCGAGGCGATCCGCTCGGAGGCCGGCGAAGACGTGATCATCAACTACTCGACCGGCGCGCTGGGCATCCCGATCGAGAAGCGGCTCGAATATCTGCGGGCGCTCAAGCCCGACGTCGCCGCGCTCAACATGAGCTCGATGAACTACGCGAAGTACTCGCGACGGCGCAAGGACTTCGTCTTCCAGGCCGTGTTCGAGAACTCGTTCGAGACGATCACGACGTTCATCGGCGAGATGAACGCGCTCGGGATCCAGCCCGAGCACGAGTGCTTCGACGCCGGCCACGTCGCGAACCTCGATCCGCTGATCGACATGGGGCTGCTCAGCGCCCCGCATCAGGTCTCGCTCGTCATGGGCGTCACCGGCGGGATCCGGCCGACGCCCCGCAACGTCTCGCTGATGGCCGACCAGGTACCGGGCGGCGCGCAGGGCACCGAGTCGAACTGGCAGGTGATCGGCGTCTCGCGCGACCAGTGGAAGCTGCTGTCGGCAGCTTTGACTCTCGGCGGCAACGTCCGCGCCGGCCTCGAGGACAATCTCTACCTGCCCGACGGGACGATGGCGAGCTCGAACGGCGACCTGATCGGCGAGGCGCGACGGATGGCCGAGGCGATCGGACGGCGCGCGGCGAGTGTCTCCGAGGCCCGCGAGCTGCTCGGCGTGCCCCGGCGCGCCGAGGCGGCGTGAGCGAGACGCACGCCGGCTCCCGCCCGCAGGGTGCCGGCGCGCTGTCGGACATCACCGTCCTCGACCTGACTCGGCTGCTCCCCGGTGGCTTCGCGTCGCTGATGCTCGCCGACCTCGGCGCCGACGTGATCAAGGTCGAGGACACGGGTGCGGGCGACTACGTGCGCTGGTCGCCGCCGTTCCACGGCGACGAGGACTCACCGAGCGGGACCCGCTCGGCGCTCTACCTCGGGCTCAACCGCGGCAAGCGCTCGATCCGCCTCGACCTCAAGTCCGACGCGGGCCGCGCGGCGATGCTCGAGCTCGTCGCGGAGGCGGACGTCGTGCTCGACGGCTTCCGCCCGGGGGTCATGGACCGGCTCGGGCTCGGCTACCAGACGCTCCGCGAGCGCAACCGGGGCATCGTCGTCTGCTCGATCACCGGCTACGGATCGGACGGCCCGAACGTTGCCCGCGCCGGTCACGACATCAACTACCTGTCGCTCAACGGGATGCTCGGACTCGCCGGCTCGCGCGACGGTGCCCCGACGCTCGCCGGCGGGCAGATCGCCGACGTCGGCGGCGGTGCCCTGTTCGCCGCGTTCGCCGTGATGGCGGCGCTGTGGGAGCGCCGTCGCTCCGGCGAGGGCCAGTTCATCGACGTCTCGATGACCGACGGCTCGCTGTCGTGGCTCGCGATGCAGGCGGCTGCGGTGCTCTGCGACGGGACGGATCTCGAGCGCGGCGCCGGTCCGCTCAACGGCGGCATCGCCTGTTACCTGACCTACGAGTGCGCCGACGGCTGGGTCGCGTGCGGTGCGCTCGAGCCGAAGTTCTGGGCGCGCTTCTGCGAGGGCACGGGGCACCCGGAGCTCGTCGCCGACCAGTTCGCGCCGACCGGGTCCGACGGCTGGCGCCGCGTCGCCGACGTCTTCGCCGGGCGCGCGCGCGAGGACTGGCGGCAGTTCAACGACGAGCACGACTGCTGCATCGAGCCCGTGCTCGGCCTCGCCGAGGCGCTCGACTCCGAGCTCGTCGCGGCGAGGGGGATGCGCGTGTCGATCGACCAGCCGGGCGTCGGCGAGGTCGAGATGCTCGGCAGCCCGCTGCGCCTGTCGCGGACGCCCGCGGACCCGACCCGTCCGGCGCCCGCGCTCGGAGCCGACACCCGCGCCGTCCTGATCGGCGCCGGCCTCTCCGAGGCGGACGTAGAGCGCCTGATCGCCGACGGCGCCGCGGCGACCGACGCCGAGGAGGCGGGCGGGAGCTTCCTCGGATGACCGACGCGCGCACCGAGGCATCCGAGCAGTCCGGCGTCGCCCCCGAGGAGCTGCTCAAGATCAGCCAGGTCGCCGAGCTCTCGGGCGTCCCCGTCGCGACGATCCGCCACTACCTGCGCGAGGGGCTGCTCCCCGAACCGGTCAAGACGTCGCGCAACATGGCGTATTACACGCCCGAGTTCGTCGAGCGGATCCGGGCGATCAAGCGCCTGCAGGAGGAGCGGTTCATGCCGCTGCGCGTGATCCGCGACATCCTCGGCGAAGACGCCGACCCGGACCGTCTGGCCGAGGCGCTCGAGCTCGGCGACCGCATTCTCGAGCGCTCACGCGCGGCAGAAGGTGACCGGATGGCGGTCGAGCGCGTGTCCGAGCTCTACGAGGTGCCGGTCGAGGCGCTCGGGCGGATGACCGAGCTCGGCGTCCTCACGCCCGACGAGCGCGGGCTCTCGCCGACGGACGTGCGGATCGTCGAGGCGATCGCTCGCTTTCGGGTCGGCGGCTACGACGAGAGCCTCGGCTTCACGGTCTACGACACGTTGCGCTACCGAGCAGCGCTCGAAGCGCTCGTCGCCGAGGAGGTCCGGGTGCTGATGGAGCGGCTTCCCGGCCGCGTCGGCACCGAGCGTGCCGTGGAGCTGATCGAGTCCGGCGTCGAGCCGCTCAACGACCTCATCGCCGCGCTCCATTCGAAACTGCTGGTCAGCGCCGTGGAGGGTCTCCGCGACTCGGAGGCGGGCGGGTGAGCCGGCCGGCCGGCGTCCGGGTCTGGCCGCAACCTTGACACTTACCTGTCAGTAGGCAAGCCTACGTTTGAGCGTCGACGCCGAGGAGGTGGGCGCGATGAACCCTCACCGCGAGGGCGATGTGAGGCGCCGGTCGTCTATGAGCGGCACGCCGCCGTTCCGCGCACGACCGGCGGCCCCGCCGATCAGGGCTGGGTCGCTGCGATGACGAAGCTGGCCGGCGCCGGTTTCACGCTCGTTTCGGGCGAGGCGATCGAGCGCCTCGGCGGCTGGTCGCTGGTGCGGCGGTCACTGGGAGTGGCTTCGTTCGGGATCAACCGGGTCGAGATCGAGCCGGGCGAGGAGATTCCCGAGCACGACGAGATCGAGCGCGATCAGGAGGAAGTGTTCTTCGTCCTCTCAGGCTCGCCGACGATCGTGATCGATGGCGAGGCGCACCCCGCGCCCGCCGGCACCTTCGCTCGCCTCGATCCCGAACTGCGCCGCACGGTGCGCAACCCGACCGACGAGCCGACTGAGGTCCTGATCGTCTCGGCGCCTCGCCGCAGCGGCTACGAGCCGATGGAGTGGGCATGAGCGCATCGGCATTGGCCGTCATCGAGCCCTACAACGCGGCCTGGAATCGCCACGACATCGACGCCATCTGCTCGCGCCACGCCGAGACGATCGTCTTCGAGAACCACACGGCCGCCGAGCGAGCCGAGGGCGCCGAGGAGGTGCGCGCGCACATCGCCGCGATCCTCGCCCGCTGGCCCGACCTGAGCTTTCGGCCGCGAAGCACCTACGCGGGTGACGACTTCGCCGTCTGCGAATGGACTGCGACGGCGACCGCGCCTGACGGCCGCCTTCTCGAGTGGGACGGCGTCGACCTGTTTCCGCTCACCGGCGGCCTGATCGCGCGTAAGGACGTCTACTCGACCTCGTCGACGCCCCGGGTGCTCAAACCGGGCGGAGGGTGAAGAGGCACCAACGCGCCTCGGTCGGTCAGTCCGAGTCCTCTGGGTTGACCGCTTCGTTCTCGTCCTCGACCTCGTCCTGACTGACGACGTGATCGGACTCGCCGTAGGTCGCCTCGGCGCTGAGCGGCTCCTCGGCGCGGCCCTCGTGGCCAAGCGGGTTGACGCCGGAGTCGCCGTGCTCGGCCTCGTCGATCAGCGCCTCCTCGGCGAGCTCGAAGCCCTCGGCCTCGCCGCCGCCGCCCTCCTCGACCGGAATCTGCGCCGGGTCCTGGTCGGGGTAGGCATTGCCGGGGTCGCCGCCGATCCGGGCGGCCTCCTCGGCCGCGAGCTCGGTCTCCTCGTCGACGATCGGGTCGCCGCTCGGCTGGTCGATGTCGGGCTCGCGGGGTGAGTCGGTCTCTGCGAAGTTCATCGCCGCTTCGCCTACCCCCCGCGGCCCCGGGTAACACGAAGGGCGAGCGGCCGACTAGCTCGCGTCCGGGTCCGGACCGACCTTTTCGAGCGCGGAGATCAGCGGCCCCGCCGGGTCCCCCGGCTCGCCGCGCTCAAGCGAGGCGGAGTCGACGCGCAGGCGCTCGTCGCCGTAGGTGATCTCGTAGACGAAGCAGTCGGCGCAGGCGGGGGTCGTCGCATCGCCGATCTCCTCGAAGGGCGTCTCCGCCGCCAGCTCGGCGAGTCGGTCGAGCTCGGCGTCGCCGACCGTGAAGCTCTTCGGCTCGACCTTCGGGCCGAACGCCTCGCGCTCGTCGAAGACACCGGAACCATCGGGGTCGACGGTGGTCTCGTACAAGGTCCCGGCGATGCCGCCTCCGCGGCTGATCGTGATCGGTGCGGCGAGGCCGGAGGGCTCCGACTCGGGCTCCGCGCCCGAACCGCATCCCACGCCGAAGCCGAGCAACCCGACCAGCCCGACCGCGATCACCCGGCGCGCGCCGCTCACCGGGTCAGCTCCTCCGGCACCGTCGCCTCGATCTTCTCGACCAGACGGTTCAGGACCACCGAGCGGTCGCGCGCGGCGTGATCGAAGCCGAGCCGCTCGGGCCCGAGGCGCACGTCGTAGATCGGGCAGTCGAGACATCGCAGGGGCAGCCGCGCGGAGCCTTGCGCGAAGGCGATCTCGGCGGCACCGGCGACCGCGTCGTACTCACGCGGGCCGACGCCGAAGCTCAGCCTCGCTGCGTTCCCGTTCTCGACCCAGGCCTCGCCGTTCGGGGCGATCGCGATCCGCTCGTCGACCCCGCCGACCTCGCCGGCCGAGACCGTCAACGTGACCGGGTCGTCGATGAGGGGGTCGACGGTGGTGGTCGTCGTGGTCATGTCCCCGCCGGTGCCGAACGCGGCCAGGGCCAGGGCGGTGACGAGCAGCGTCGCGGGATCCATGTCGGTGCTACGGCCCGCGGCGGGGCCCGTCACACGAGCGGGCCGATCGGTTCAGGGAACGAGCACGCTCAGCTCGCCCGGATGGGCGCCGAACTCGATCCGCTCGAACGCTCCGATGTAGTCGCCGTCGACCTCGGCGTGCAGCGGCTCGCCGAGCGCCTCGACATCGAGCGCGGTGACCGAGCTGAGGTTCTCGATGTGCGGATGCAGGGTCGCGCGGTGGCCGGGGGCGATGATCATCGCGGGCAGTGTCGCGAGCGTCTCGAGGCCGACCTTGCGCAGGATCGACACCGAGAGCGAGCCCGTGTCGAGGCCCGCGCCGCGGGCGAGGTTGACCTCGCGGTTGCCCATGAACGTCAACGCGCGGGCGTTCTGGGCGACCATCCCGACCCCCTGGAAGCTCGCGCCGCCGGCCGACAGGCGCATCGTCGGCGGCCGGCCGCGGTAGCTGTGGGCGGCCGAGACGGCCTGGGCGAGGAACCAGGACTGGCGGATCCGCGGCCGGCTCGTCGTCTGGTCGTGCATCCGCTTGACGACCTCGGCCGTGAAGCCGACGGCGGAGGTGAAAAGGAAGCGGCGGCCGTTGATCGATCCGAGGTCGACGGCGCGCAGCCGCGGTCGCGCCAGCGCACCGGCGAGCCTCGAGGTCGCCTCGATCGGGTCGTTCGGCAGGCCGAGCGAACGGGCGAAGACGTTCGTGCAGCCGGCCGGGATCGGCGCCAGCGCGGTCTGCCCGCCGGCGAGCCCGTTGGCGGCCTCGTTCAGAGTGCCGTCGCCACCGGCGACGATGACCAGGCTCTCGCCGCGCTCGGACGCCTCGCGACAGAGCTTGGTGGCGTGGCCACGGGACGCCGTGGAGACGAACTCGATCGAGGCCGCCCCGCGCAGCAGCCGCTGCATCGCGTCGAGGCGCTCGGGCGTGCAACCCATCGCGTTCGGGTTGCCGATCATCGTGATCGGCAACCCCGTTGCGACCGCCGAGGGCGCCCGTTCCCGCTCGCTTGCCGGTCCCCTCGCCATTAGAGTTGGCTGACCGTACCTTCCTCCGCCGTCGCTCGCCGCCGCGTTCCGGCCGATCGACGCGGGACCCCGAGCGATGGCCGAACCCAAACCCTCGACAGCCGAACCCATCGCCGTCGGACCGGCGCCGGTCACCGAGTCGCGCGGCTTCTTCTCGAACCCCGAGTACCGCGCCGTCATGGCGCCGCTCTCGGTCGCGGCGGTGTCGCTGATCCTGTTGCTCGTCTCATCGTTCGTGCTCGGCCTTCCGATCCGCGATCCGGACGCGAAGTACGTCGGTTCGCCGCTCGGTCTGATCGGCCTGATCTGCCTCGTGTTCATCGCGGTCGACGTCATCCCCCGAGGGGTGTCCGCGGCGCGCCGGTCGCGCACGGCACTGGGCTCGCGCCTCAAGGCGGTGCCGGGTGAGTCGTGGCGGATCCTCCGCGAGCGCTGGGCGACCAAGCGCGGGATCTACGCGGCGCTCGGCCTCATCGCCTTCTACGTCACCTACGTCTCCTACCGCAACCTCAAGAGCTTCCTGCCCTTCGTCCGCGGCGACGAGGTCGACGCCTCGCTGCTCCAACTCGATCGCGCGATGTTTTTCGGCCAGGACCCCGGCCCGTTCCTGCACAGCATCCTCGGCACCGGCATAACGCCGCAGATCCTGTCGTTCGTCTACATCGGCTTCCTGAGCTTCGTGCCGCTGTCGCTCGGGGCCGCGCTGATCTGGTCGACGAAGATCCGCACCGGTCTCTGGTACGTCACCGCGCTCTGCCTGGCGTGGCTGCTCGGGGCGGCCTCCTACTACATGATCCCGTCGCTCGGTCCCGCCTACGCGGCGCCGTCGATGTTCGCCGACCTGCCGGTCACCGAGGTCACGAAGCTCCAGTACGTGCTGCTCGAGAACCGGCTCGAGGTGATCTACGACCCGCAGACGAGCGGTGCCGTCCAGAGCGTCGCGGCGTTCGCGTCGCTCCACGTCGCCGTCATCCTGCTCGCGGCGCTGATCGCGCAGGCGGCCCTCAAGTCGCGAGTCGTGAAGATCGTGATGTGGGTCTTCTTCGCACTGACCTGTCTCGCGACCATCTACTTCGGATGGCACTACCTGATCGACGACATCGCGGGTCTAATCATCGGCTTCCTCGCCGTCTACATAGGCGGCCGCATGACGGGGCAGGACTGGCGGCCTTATCGCTCCTGGAAGCGCCGGCGCGAGGCTCGAGCGGCCGCGGCCTGACCGTGCCGGCGGCTCAGACGATCAGCCAGAGCGCGAGCCAGTAACCGGCGACGGCGGCGAACAGCGCCGCGTCGATCCGGTCGAGCATCCCGCCGTGGGGCCCGAGCAGCCCGCCCGAGTCCTTGACCGCCGCCTCGCGTTTGAGCATCGACTCGAAGAGGTCGCCCGCGGGTGCCGCGATCGCCGCGACGAGTCCGAGCAGCGCGGCCTGCCAGACCTCGAGGAAGTCCTGGAAGCCGACCGCCGCGATCACGACGACGAGCGGTCCCGTGACGAGACCGAAGGCGAGTCCCTCGACGGACTTCTTCGGCGACACGCTCGGCGCGAGCTTTCGCCGTCCGAAGGCGCTGCCCCCGAGCTGCGCGGCCGTGTCGCCGAGGAACACCGCGAGCAGGACGTCGAGGACGAGGGCGCCGCCGTGCGGGAGCTCGCGGAGCATCGCGCCGTGCGCGAGCCCGATGCCGATCCACGCCGCCGCGAGCGTGGCCGCGCCGGCGCCCGCGGCGACACGCTCGCGCCCCGGTGCGAGCGCGACGCAGAAACTGAGCGCCACGACGAGGAACGGAATCGCCGCTATCGCGTCGCGGCCGAGCTCGGCGGCGAGCGGCGGGAGCACGAAGACCGCGGCCAGTCCGACCGCGGCGAAGCGCGGCGGGGTGTGGAGCAGCCGGAAGAGCTCGCCCGCGGCCAGCGCTCCGACGATCGCCAGGCCGAAGGCCCATGCCAGTCCACCGAGCAACAGCAGGCCGATCGCGACCGCCGCCGCCGGGATCGCGACGATGATCCGCGGGCCGAGGTCGGCCGGCAGACGCCCCCCACGCCCCTGCCGCTGAGCGTGCGCCTCCACCCGGCGAAGCTATCGCCTCACCAGGTCGACCGGCTTTCCGAGCAAGCGGGAGCGCTCGTGCCGAGCGGGTAGCGTGGGGAGCGGTAGGACGGAACTTTCCCGAGGAGGGACATGGGTAGGGCGCTTTTCATTCCGGTCTCGATCGCGGGCGGCTTTGCCGGCGGCATCGTCGGCAAGAAGGTCTTCGAGGCGGTTTGGGGGGTCATCGACGAGGAGGAGCCACCGGCTCCCGAGCACCGCGACATCGACCTCGCGAAGATGACCGCCGCGCTGGCGATCCAAGGCGTGGTGTTCACTGTCACCCGCGGTCTGGTCGAGCACGGGATGCGCGTCGGCTTCTACCGCGCGACGGGCCGCTGGCCGGGCGACGAGGCGCCGGAGCCGAAGTAGAACCGGCGTTTTTGTCCGGGGGTTCCGGAGCGCGGTAGATTTTCCGCGGTGACGGACTTGGAGGAGAAGGTCGAGCGCGCCGGCGAGGCCGAGCCTCGGACGAGCGTTGAGGAGCCGGAGATCGACGGCGACGTCTCGCGCACGATCGCGCGCGAGATGGTGCGGCTCTACAAGGAGTACGTCGGCCGCGGTCCGACCTACGCCCGCGCCTATGTGCACGACGACGTCGTGATGGTCGTCCTGCGCGACACGATGATCCAGGCCGAGCGCACGCTCGCCGAAGAGGGCGAGCCGGAGTTGGTCCGGGCTCTGCGCCGCGTCTTCCAGGGCAAGTTCCGCGACGAGGCGATGCAGCTCGTCGCCGACAGGACGGGGCGCCGCGTGAAGACGTTCCTGTCGGACCACGAGATCGAGTCCGACACCGCGGTCGAAGTCTTCATGTTGGATTAACACGGGCCGGGCCGAGGGGCCTGCTAGCTTCATCGGCAGGACTGGCAGGGAGACCCTCCGCCGTTCTACGCAAACCCAGCGCGCCCCGGCCCGCACAGTTTCCCCCCAGCCGCTCGGGACCGGACGCGAGTCAGTAGCAGGTGACCGCCATTCCTGGGAGGCGTGGAACGTATGAAGCCGTCCGCGGTTCAAGTAGACAGAGCGACCGAGTCCGCATCGAGTCTCGGCGCCGCAAGATCCGACCGTGGCCGCGAGATGGTCGCGCTGCGGACCTACGCCCGTACGCATGATCCCCTCGTCCGCGACGAGTTGATTCGCAGCTACATGCCGCTGGTGCGCTCGCTTGCGATGCGCTACCGCGGTGGCTCCGAGCCGGTCGAGGATCTCGTCCAGGTCGCGAGCCTCGGGCTGGTCAAGGCCGTCGAGGGCTTCGACCCCGACCGCGGGCGCTCCTTCAACGCCTACGCGGTACCGACGATCCTCGGCGAGCTGCGGCGGCACTTCCGCGACCACGTCTGGCGCCTGCACCTGCCGCGCGGGTTGCAGGAGCTGACGATCCGCGTCACGAAGGCGTCCGACGATCTGCGCGAGGAGACGGGGGAGTCTCCAACGGTGACGCAGCTCGCCGAGCGTCTGGGCGCGAGCGAGGAGGACGTCCTCGAGGCGCTCCAGGCCGAGGAGGCACGCCGCACGCTCTCGCTCGACGTCCCGAAGGTCGTGGGCGACGAGGAGTCGGCCCCCGCGATCGAGTCGATCGGCTCGGACGACAGTGGCTTCGACGCCGTCGAGGCCGGCCTCGCCGCCGGTTCCGCGCCGCTCGACGAGCGCGAGTGGCGCGTCCTGCGGATGCGCTTCGAGGACGAGATGACCCAGTACGAGATCGGCCAGGTCCTCGGCGTCTCGCAGATGCAGATCTCACGGATCATGCGGAAGGCCCTGCGAAAGCTCCTGCTCGCCGTGCGGGGCGAAGAGGGCGACCCGGCGGCCGTCGCGGCGTAGCGCGCTTCCCCCCTGGCGCTCGCGGTGACGGGGGCGCCCGGTTCCGCCGAACGCTCGCGTTGGCGAGCGCCCGGTCCCCCGAACGCGCGCGGTGGCGGGCGCTCGGGCAGTCCCCCCGGATGAGGGGGCCGACCCCATCCATGGGGCCCCGGCAGGTGAGGGCATCCATGCCCTCACAGCTCATCCGGGCGGACAACCCGAGCACCCGCCCTCGGGCGGCTCGGTGGACGCACCGAGGCTGGCGGCGTGCGGCCGACGAAGCACCGAGGGCGGTAGGACCGCGAGGAGTCGGCGCTTGTCCTTCGAGTCGCCGACGGCGAGCCCAGGTGACTCGGCACCGCCTCGCTGGCCGCGCCGAGTCGTATGCACTCGGTTTCCGAGCCGTGATGGCTCAGCGGCACGCCGCGCCCGGGTTCGAGTCGTTCGGGCTCGCTGATCGTGTGCCGGGCGGCACCGTTCGGACCCGACCGGCCGCCGCCTACCGCAGGTAGATCGGGTTCGAGAGGATCCAGGCGCGTTCGCGGCCGCGCGCCTCGCGGCGTGCCTCGACGCGGTAGACGCCCGGGCCGTCGACGCGGTGGTGGAGCTGGCGGCCCTGCGTGCCCGCGATCTCCTGCCCGCCGCGCAGCAGGCGGATCCGCCCGTCGTGGGGGAGCTCGACCCGCAGCTCGATCTCGCCGGCTTCGACCTCGCTGCCCATCGGAACCGTGTCGCCGCCGCGCTCGCCCTCGAAGCGGAACCCGCGCGCCGGCGCCGTGGCGTCGATTCCCAGGTAGCAGCGCCCTGATCCCATCGCCGCGAGAATCGCGTCGCGCTCGGTCTCGAAGCTCGCGTCGGCGAGCTCGGCGGGGATCTGGACATAGGTCGCGAGCATGCGGAAGTAGCGCTCGTTGGGCTGCGGGGACAGCACCCGCCCGGTCGGCAGCTTGATCCCGCGCTGGTGCGCATCGAGACCGCCGATCGCGACGACGGTGCGCTGTTCGCAGAGCGCATCCCAGAGTTGCAGGTGGTGGGGAGGAGGTCCGTCGAGCTTTGCCTCGGGGTCACGGAGCCAGGCGATCGCCTCGAACGGGGAGCGCCAGGCCTCGGCCTCGTCGGTCGTCAGGCTCCAGAGCTCGAGGCCGTCGGTCCCGCCCTCGGTCAACCCCGGCCACAGATGCGGTCTGCCCAGGCCCTTTCGATAGCGGTCGGCCATCTCCGAGCCGGCTGAGAACGGGTGGGCAGCGAATGAGATGCCACCGGCCTCTCGCACCGCCGCGGCGATCTGGGCCTCCGTGCGGCCCTTCTTTCGGATCTCCTTCTCGAGCCCGAACGCGAGCAGGTGTCCGCCGCGCGGCGTCACCTCGTGGCCGACGATCAGCGACACGTCGCCGTGGCGTCCCTCCCAGCCGGCGCGGGCGGCGTCGAGGGTGTCGTGGTCGGTCAGCAGAAGGGCGTCGCGACCGCTCGCGCGGGTCGCCTCGATCAGCTCCTCGACCGATGCGCTGCCGTCGGAGTAGGTCGAGTGCACGTGGACCACGCAGGCCACGTCGCGAATCGTCTCGGGGGCGCTGTGGCTCACCCCTCCATGATGACGTCGCCGGGCGCCGAGACCCCTGAACGGCGAGGGCCCGCCCCGCCGCCTCGCCCTGGGGGACGAGAGACGGCGAGACGGGCCCGCTCCGCCGGCCGCGGGCGCCGCGGACGACGCGCTCGGCCGGTATTACCTAGCGGCTGCCCTAACGACCCTCGGTGTAGTCGTCGTTGGTCTCGGTAACCGTCACGTACACGCGCTTGGTGGCGGTGCCGGGACCCGAGCCGGGGCTGGTGGTCGCGGCGGGCGTGCCGTCGCTGTTCCGCGGGCTGACGACGAGCGAGGTGTCGACGTTCGTGCCGGGCGGAGCGCAGGCGACCGCGCCGGGGATGTTGCACTTCGCGACGCTGACCTCGCCGGCGAAGTTCGGATCGGCGGCGCCGTCGGTGTTGCCATCGGCGGTCGTGTCGACCTGGTTCTGGATCGCGATCGTGGCGCTGAAGCCCTTGCCGCTGAGGTCCTCACCGGCGTCGATGTAGGCGTTCGCGTTCGTGTCGTAGGCGTCCTGGACGGTGAAGCCGCCGGACTGGTCGAGGATCGTGCCGTTCTCGCCGAGCAGGAACCAGCGAACCTGGTCGTTGTCCTCGTTCGGGTCGGGAATGCCGCCCCTGACGCGATCGGCGACACGGGCCGCGGGCACCTTGCCGAGCGTGCCCTCGGCTACGTCCTTGCCCTTGACGCCGTTGGTCTTGATGTCCGCTGAGCGGATCGTGTTGTCCTTGATGTCCTTTGAGGTGATCATCGCGGCGGCGTAAGCCGAGCCACCGAGCGCCGCTACGAGCGCGACGATCGCGACGAGCATCGCCGGGCTCGGGAGCCGGCGTCGCTTCTTCGTTTCCATCTGGGGGATCTCTCTTCTGGCGTGCCGGCACGTGACCGGCGGGTTGGCGGCGCCCCCCGCGGTCTGCCGCGCGAGCGCCCTCTACCGTTCAGTTCGCGTCACGGACCCGGAATGGTTCACTCCGGTTGAGGGTGCGGTCGCGCATCCGGTGCCCGGGGCCGGTGTTGACAGGATTCGGCCGATGCCAGCCACCGCCACCTCGCCGCTCGCCGCCGAGCTCGCCGAGCCGGCACTCGAGCGCCTCGATCGCTACGCGCGGATCGACACGACCGCCGACCGCCACTCCGGGACCCGCCCCTCGAGTCGTGGACAGTTCGAGCTGCTCGATCTGCTGCGCGGCGAGCTCGAGGGCCTCGGGCTCGCCGACGTCTCACGCGACGACCGCGGCTTCCTGTTCGCGACCCTGGCGGGCAACACCGACGGCGCGCCGGTCGTCGGCCTGCTCGCCCACGTCGACACGAGCCCTGACGCGCCCGGCGCCGGCGTCGAGCCGCTGGTCCACCGCGACTACGACGGGGGCGTGATCGCGCTGCCCCGCGGCGGGACCGTCCTCGATCCGGAGACGATGCCCGAGCTCCGCGACAAGCTCGGCCACGACATCGTCACCTCCTCCGGCGACACCCTGCTCGGCGCCGACGACAAGGCCGGGGTCGCCGAGATCATGGCCGCGGTCGCCCATCTCGTCGCCCATCCCGAGCTGCCGCGGCCGACGCTCCGTATCGGGTTCACTCCCGATGAGGAGATCGGGGCCGAGGGCGCGCTCGAACTCGACATCGAACGCTTCGGCGCCCACTGCGCCTACACCCTCGACGGCTCGGAGCTGGGCGAGTTTCAGACCGAGACCTTCAACGCCTCGGAGGCGCGCGTCACCTTCACCGGCGTCGACGTCCACCCGGGTCACGCAAACGGCAAGCTCGTCAACTCGACGCGACTCGCTGGCCGGTTCCTCGACCGCCTGCCCGCTGAGCTCACGCCCGAGCGCACGAGCGGCCACGAGGGCTTCGTCCATGCCATCCGCGTCGAGGGCTCTCCGGGCCGGACGACGATCGAGCTGATCCTGCGCGACTTCGATCCCGAGCGGCTCGCCGCGCACGAGGCGCTCGTCCGCGAGCTCGCCGCGAGCGTCGTGGCCAGCGAGCCGCGTGCGGGCGCCGACATCGACATCCGGCCTCAGTATCCGAACATGCGCACCTATCTCGATCGCGATCCGCGGATCGCGGCGGCGGCCGAAGAGGCGATCCGGCGCGCCGGCATCGAGCCGCGGCTCGTCCCCGTGCGCGGCGGTACCGACGGCTCGATCCTGAGCTCGCGCGGCCTGCCGACGCCGAACATCTTCACCGGCGGGCACGAGTTCCACTCCGTCCGCGAGTGGGCATCCGTCGACGACATGGGCGCCGCGGCGGCGGTCGTCGTGCGTCTCGCGGAGGTCTGGGCCGAGGCGTAGGGTCGAGCCTCGCGGCGGCGAGCCCGGGAGGCGAGGTGGCGATCGAAGTCGAGGCGGTACACGAGGCGCTGAGCAGCGCCGAGCGGCGCGCGCGAGACCTCGCGGTCGACCCCGACCGCGACCGAGTGATCATCCTCTCCGACCAGCACAAAGGAACGCGCGACGGCGCCGACGACTTCCAGCGCGCCGAGCGTGCCTACAACTCCGCGCTGACCTACTACCGCCGGCTCGGGCACCACCTGGTCCTGCTCGGCGACGTCGAGGAGCTGTGGGAGAACCGGGCCGAGGACGTCGTCGCCGCCTACCCGGAGACGCTCGGCCTCGAGGCCGCCTTCAACGAGGACGGCCACTACCACCGCGTGTTCGGAAACCACGACCACGACTGGAGCGACGCGAGCCGGTTCCGCGCCGCGATGTCCGGCCACGGCCTCGATGACGTCGCGCCGGCCGAGGCGATCCGGCTCGTCCTGCCGCCGTCGCCGAGCGGCCGGCCGCGCCAGATCCTGCTCGCCCACGGCCACCAGGGAACGTCGGACGGCGACCGGTTCGCCTGGCTCAGCCGCCTCGCGGTGCGCTTCGGATGGCGAACGCTTCAGCGCTGGATCAACAAGCCGTGGAGCACGCCCGCGGTCGACTGGAGCCTGCGCGGCGCGCACGCGGCGGCGATGGCCTCATGGGCGACCTCACCGGAGGGGTGCGTGTTGATCACCGGTCACACCCACCTGCCGGTGTTCGGATCGCAGGCGAAGGCCCCGCAGGGGGCCGAGCCGGTCGGATCCGACCCGCGCGACGCGACCCTGGACCCCGCGCGCCTCGCGGCGCTCGAGGCGGCGCGGGCGAGTTGGAGCGAGGCCGACGGCCGGCGGCTCGAACGCCAGCGACCACGCAGGCTCGCCGTCCCGAGTTACTTCAACACCGGCTGCTGCTCGTTCGGCGACGGCGACTGCACCGGGATCGAGATCGGCGACGGCCGGATCAGGCTCGTGCGCTGGTCGTCGGGACCCGACACGCGTGAGCAGGTGCTCGGCGCGCCGCTCACGATCGACGAGGTCTTCGCCCACCGCGAGGGCTGATCGCGGTGCCCGGCGGGCGCGTTTGCCAGACTGCGTCGCGGTGAGAGGGTCGAGCAGATGACTGCCGGTCGCTTCAGCGAGCGTTTTCCGCTGCTCAAACAGCTCAAGGGGGATCCGACCGGCCGCGGGCCCGCCGCCCGTTCGGTCCGGACTTCGAGGACGCAGCCGCGCACGAAGTCCGCGGACCGCGTCGCCAAGTCGGTCTGCCCCTATTGCGCAGTCGGCTGCGGCCAGCGGATCTTCGTCCGCGACGAGAAGATCATCCAGATCGAGGGCGACCCCGACTCGCCGATCTCGCGCGGCCGCCTCTGCCCGAAGGGCTCGGCCTCGAACTCCCTCGTCAACGGGCCGAACCGCGAGACGAAGGTCAAGTACCGCCGCCCGCACGGCACCGAGTGGGAGGAGCTCTCGCTCGATCGGGCGATGGAGATGATCGCCGACCGCGTCGTCGCCACCCGCGCCGCGAGCTGGCAGGAGTCAGACGATCAGGGCCGCCGCCTCAATCGCACCGAGGGCTTCGCCCACCTCGGGGGGGCGACGCTCGACAACGAGGAGAACTACCTGATCAAGAAGCTGTTCACGGCGCTCGGCGCCGTGCAGATCGAGAACCAGGCGCGCATATGACACAGCTCCACCGTCCCCAGTCTGGGGACGTCGTTCGGTAGGGGTGGCGCCACCACCTTTCAGCAGGACCTGCAGAATTCCGACTGCATCCTGATCCAGGGCTCGAACATGGCCGAGTGCCACCCGGTCGGCTTCCAGTGGGTGATGGAGGCCAAAGAGCGCGGCGCGAAGATCATCCACGTCGACCCGCGCTTCACCCGCACGAGCGCGGTCTCCGACCTCCACGTGCCGATCCGGGCGGGCACCGACATCGCGTTCCTCGGCGGGATCGTCAACTACGTGCTCGAGGGCGGCCACGAGTTCACCGAGTACGTCAGGGCCTACACGAACGCCGACGTGATCATCGACGAGGGCTTCGCCGACACCGAGGACCTCGATGGCCTGTTCTCCGGCTGGGATCCCGAGACCGGGGAGTACGACCAGACGAGCTGGCGCTACGAGGGCGAGTCGCCGGCGGCCGCCGCCGGGCAGCGCCAGCGCGAGGGTGGCGCCGGGCACTCGGCCGGCGGCCCGCTCGAGACCGGCAAGGGGGTCAGCCGCGATCCGTCGCTCGAGGACCCCCGCTGCGTGTGGCAGATCCTCAAGCGCCACTTCTCGCGCTACACGCCGGAGATGGTCGAGCGCGTCACCGGCGTTCCCGCCGCGAGCATGATCGAGGTCGCCGAGGCGCTCGTCGCCAACTCCGGCCGCGAGCGGACGAGCGCGTTCTGCTACGCCGTCGGCTGGACGCAGCACTCCGTCGGGGTCCAGTACATCCGAACCGCCTCGATCCTGCAGTTGCTGCTCGGCAACATCGGTCGCCCGGGCGGTGGGATCCTGGCGCTGCGCGGCCACGCGTCGATCCAGGGCTCGACCGACGTCCCGACCCTGTTCGACATCCTGCCCGGTTACATCCCGATGCCGGGAGTCGAATCCCGGCATGGCCTCGACGAGTTCGTCGAGGCGAACTCCGCCGACACCGGTTTCTGGGGCGAGATGAAGAGCTACCTCGTCTCGCTGCAGAAGGCGTGGTGGGGGGACGCCGCGACGGCCGAGAACGACTGGGCCTTCGACTACCTGCCGCGGATCTCCGGCGACCACTCGCACTACCAGTCGCTCGTCAGGATGCGCGAGGGGACGACGAAGGGCTACTTCGTCGTCGGCCAGAACCCCGCCGTCGGCTCGGCGAACGCGCGGCTGAACCGGCTCGCGATGGCCGAGCTCGACTGGATGGTCGTCCGTGAGCTCGTCGACACGGAGACGTCGAGCTTCTGGCGCGACTCGCCCGAGATCGAGTCGGGCGAGTTGACCCCCGAGACGATCGGCACCGAGGTCTTCCTGATGCCCGCCGCCTCGCACGCCGAGAAGGAGGGCACGTTCACCAACACGCAGCGCCTGCTGCAATGGCGCGAGAAGGCGGTCGACCCGCCGGGCGACGCGCGCTCGGACCTCTGGTTCTTCTTCCACCTGGGCCGGCTCGTCCGCGAGCGGCTCGCTCGGGCGGGACTCGATCGCGACCGTCCGGCGCTCGATCTGACCTGGGACTATCCGACGCACGGTGAGCACGCCGAGCCGTCGGCCGAGGCGGTGCTGGCCGAGATGAACGGCTACGACGCAGGCGGCGAGCACCTCGCGAGCTACACCGGGCTCGCCGATGACGGCTCGACCTCGTGCGGGGTCTGGATCTACTGCGGCGTATACGCCGACGGGGTCAACCAGGCGAACCGTCGCAAGCCCGGCTCCGAGCAGAGCTGGGTCGCGCCCGAATGGGGCTGGGCGTGGCCGTCGAACCGCCGCATCCTCTACAACCGCGCCTCCGCCGACCCCGAGGGCAGGCCGTGGTCGGAGCGCAAGGCGCTCGTCTGGTGGGACGCGGAGGAAGGTCGCTGGGCGGGTCCTGACATCGCCGACTTCGAGCCCACCAAGCCGCCCGACTACGTGGCGCCGGAAGGCGCGAAGGGCCTCGCCGCGATCGCCGGCACCGAGCCCTTCATCCTCCAGGCCGACGGGCGCGGCTGGCTGTTCGTGCCGGCGGGGCTCGCCGACGGTCCGCTGCCGACGCACTACGAGCCACACGAGTCGCCGTTCGAGAACCCGCTCTATGCCCAGCAGGCGAACCCGGCGCGCGAGGTCATCGGCCTGCCCGAGAATCCCTACGCGCGCACGGGCGAGGAGACCGGCGCCGACGCCTATCCGTTCGTGATGTCGACCTATCGCCTGACCGAGCACCACACCGCGGGCGGCATGAGCCGGTTCCTCGGGCGGCTCGCCGAGCTCCAGCCGGAGATGTTCTGCGAGGTCTCTCCCGAGCTCGCCGAGCTCCGCGGCCTCGAGTCCGGCGGCTGGGCGACGATCGTCACGCCGCGCTCGGCCATCGAGGCGCGCGTCATCGTCACGGAGCGAATACGGACGCTCACCGTCGAGGGCCGGGAGACCCATCAGGTCGGTTTGCCCTATCACTGGGGTAACCGCGGCGAGGTGACCGGCGACGGCGCCAACGAGCTGCTCTCTGTCGTCATGGACCCGAACACCCACATCGGCGAGTACAAGGCGGCGACCTGCGACCTGATCGCCGGCCGGCGCCCGCGCGGCCCGGCGCTGCGCGAGTTCGTCGACGCGCACGCGCGCAAGGGCCACGTCGCGCGGCCCGGCTTCGAGGGCGAGCACCCGGCGGCCCAGAGCTGATGCCCGGAAAGCTGCTCGACACCCCCGTGTGGCCTAACGCCTACGAGTCCTCGGGTGAGGAGCCCGGGCCTCGGATGGGGTTCTTCACGGACACTTCGCTGTGCATCGGCTGTAAGGCATGCGAGGTCGCGTGCAAGGAGTGGAACGACGTGCCGGTCGACGACGTCGGCTTCCGCGCGACCTCCTACGACCACACGGGTGACCTCGGCGCGTCGACCTGGCGCCACGTCGCGTTCATCGAGCAGACCGTCCCGGTCGGCCAGGCGGCCGACACCGCCCCCGACTCGCTGGTCGCCGAGGCGATGCGACAGCAGGCCGAGGTTGCGGGCGTCGAGCCACACGCCGACGCCGAGGGCCTGCGCTGGTTGATGAGCTCGGACGTCTGCAAGCACTGCACGGAGGCGGGATGCCTCGACGTCTGCCCGACCGGCGCGATCTTCCGCACCGAGTTCGGGACCGTCGTCGTCCAGGACGACGTCTGCAACGGCTGCGGCTATTGCGTCGTCGCCTGCCCGTTCGGCGTCATCGACCGGCGTGAGGGCGAGGGCGGAGCCTTCAAGTGCACCCTCTGCTACGACCGCCTCCAGGACGACATGCAGCCCGCCTGCGCCCAGGCCTGCCCGACGGACTCGATCCAGTTCGGAGAGCTCGACGAGCTGCGCGAGCGCGCAGCCGGCCGCGTCGAGGCGCTGCACGAGCGCGGCGAGCGGACGGCACAGCTCTACGGCGAGGACCCGGGTGACGGGGTCGGGGGCTTCGGAGCCTTCTTCCTGCTGCTCGACGATCCCGAGGTCTACGGCCTGCCGCCCGACCCGGTCGATCCGACGCGACACGTGAAGGCCAACTGGCTGGCCGCCGGTGCCGCCGCCGTCGGTCTCAGCGCGGGCGTCGCGATCTCGATCCTCGCCGGCCGCGAGTGACGGACGCCCCTGAGAGTCCCGACGATGGGAAGCCCGGCCGGGAGGGACGCAGCGCCGGCCGCGGTGATTCGGGGCCGGCGGCGGACGAGCCGACCGAGTTCACGCGCGGCGCCGGGCGAACCGGCGACGTTCGCGACGTGATCACGGGCAAGGAGACCTACCTCCACGGGCGAGCGGGCGCGCGCACCACGCAGGGCACGCGCAGCACCGGGAGCGGGAAGCGCCGAAGGCGCGGCGGCGGCGAGCGGCGGATGGTCCCCGACGCCGAGCCGCGCTCCTACTACGACCAGCCGGTGATCAAGCCGCCGGTCTGGACCTGGGAGGTCCCGACCTACCTGTTCTTCGGCGGCATGGGCGGCGCCGCATCGGCGCTCGCGGCGGCGGCCGGGCTCACCGGCCGCGACGAGCTGGCGCGCCGCGCCTGGATGGTCTCGCTGACCGGGATCACCATCTCGCCGCTGCTCTTGGTCATGGACCTCGGGCGACCGCTGCGGTTCCTCAACATGCTGCGCGTCTTCAAGCTGACCTCGCCGATGAGCGTCGGCTCGTGGATCCTGATCGCCAACGGCGCCGCGGCGACCCCGGCGGCCGTCGCCGACATCACCGGCCTACCGATCCCGGGTGCCCGCGCCGCCAAGCTCGCCGCCGGCGTTCTCGGCATCCCGCTCGCGACGTACACGGCGGTGTTGCTCACGAACACCGCGGTCCCGGTCTGGTCGGAGGCGCGCTGGACGCTCCCGTTCGTCTTCGCGGCCGGAGCGGCCGCGTCGAGCGGCGGCGCGGTCGTCGCGATCTGCCCGCCCGAGCACGCCGCTCCCGCGCGGCGGCTCGCGATCGGCGGCGCGGTCGTCGAGAGCGTCGTCGTCGAGCTGATGCAGCAGCGACTCGGCGAGCTCGCCGAGCCCTACCACGAGGGGCCCACGCAGAAGTGGAGCATCGCGGCGAAGACGCTGACGATGCTGGGCGGGCTCGGGGTCGCAGCCTTCGGCCGCCGCTCCAAGCGCGCGACGATGACCTCGGCGGCGATGCTGGCCGGCGGCGCGTTCTGCGAGCGTTGGGCGGTCTACAAGGCCGGCTTCGACTCGGCCAGGGACCCGCGCTACACGGTCGGCCCCCAGCGCGCCCGGATCTCCTAGGGCTCAGGTCGCGGGCGCGGGCGCGAGCAACTCGCCCTCGACGACACGTGGAGGCCTACGTCCCGCGGGGAGCCGGCGCGATGCGTGCCACGATTGCGGCCATGGCGAAGCCATCCGAGTGGACCCGCACGACATCGGGCGCCGACCCCGCGCGGCTCGACGCCGACGTCCTCGCCGCGATCGCGGCGACGGCCGAGCGCGAGCGCTTCGAGGCCGATCCGCTCGCGCGCGCCCGGGCCGTCACGACCGTCTCCGAGCGCGAGAAGCGCCGCCTGCTCGGCTCGCGCACCGAGCGGTCGGAGACCGTGCTCCTGCTCAGCGAGGAATGGCTGACGGTCGCGGTCCGGCTCGATGACGGCGCGGTCGTCGTCAGCTTCCTGCCGCTCGACTCGATCGACGTGCGGCCGTTTCGGTCCGAGCTGATCGAGGACACCGGCCTCGAGGTGATCGGGGTCGCCTACGGCGCCACCGAGCGCGCCAACCGGTTCGTTCCGCTGGATGAGGGTCCCGCGGGCCGGGAATTTCGCTCCGAGCTCGAGCGCGCGGTCGCGGCGGCCTGACGGCTTGAGCGCGGGAGCGGCGAGCACTCAGTCGCGCGCCTCGGCGCGCCCCGAGCCCTGGCTGCTCTGGTCCGGCGCGTTCGTCGTCTTCAGCATCCTCGCGCTGAGCGGCATCGTCCCGGCCGGTCCGATCGGGGACTGGCGGACGCCGCTGTGGGCCGACGTGATCCTGGCCCCGTTCTCGGGCGCGGCGATGCTCGCGATCGCCGCCGTGGTCGTCGCGGCGGGACTTCGCGACCATCTCGACCCGCGGATCGCCCGCCCCGCGCTGCGGCTCGTGGCGGCTCTGGTCGTCGCGACCGCGATCGAGGTCGTGATCAAGGCGGCGTTCCCCGGGACCGCGGGGCCGCTCGGACCCGTGACGGTCGGGCCGATCGACTTCGGCTTCTACCCGTCGGGGCACACGCTGCGGGCGACGGTGGTCGCCATCGCCCTCGCCTCGGCCGGCCCGATCCGTGGCCCGCTGCGGTGGTCGTTCCTCGTGCTGCCGGCGGCGGTCGGGACGATGCTCGTGTCGGCCGGGGGTCATTTCCCGGTCGACGTCGCCGGCGGAGCGCTGCTCGGGGCGGCCGCCGCGAGCTGGGCGCTCGCCCCGCGCGAACGCCTCGACTGATTCCGATCGACGCCGGCGGGTACCCGCCGCCTCGTGTTCCCGGCGAGCTACACGATCACGGGCGGACCGGGCAGCGCTCCGGACCCCGCGCTCGAGACCCTTCCCGACCCGGGGCCGCCAGCGCCTCCGACGCCCGATCCGTCACCTCCGCCCGGTCCGGGTCCTGACCCGATGCCGGGCCCCCCGGCGCCGCCCGAGCCCGATCCCGCGCCGCCGGTCGAGCCGCCGATGACACCGCCGGCGCCCGCGCCGGACCCCTCGCCACCCGCGATCTAGCCGACGCTGATCGCGCCCGGCTCTCCGTCGCGGAGCTCGCCGATCCTCGTGCCCGGGATCCTGCTCGCGTGCTCGGGCGCAACCGCGACCAGTAGGCCGCCCGACGTCATCGCGTCGCTGACCAGCACCCGCCGCCGCGCGTCGATTCCGTCGGCGTAGGTCGTGAAGCCGGCCGCGTACTTGGCGTTTCGGCGCGAGCCGCCGGCGAGCGCCTCGGGCCGGGCCGCCAGCTCGAGCGCGCCGTCGATCGCCGGCACCGCCTCGGAGTCGATCCGGGCCGCCAGCCCGCTCGCCTCGGCGAGCTCGTGGACGTGCCCGAGCAGGCCGAACCCGGTGACGTCGGTCGCCGCGCGGGCGCCCGCCTCCATGGCGGCGCGGGAGGCATCCGCGTTGAGTGTCGTCATCACCTCGACGGCGGCGGCGAGCGCGCTCTCCGGAGCGATCCCGCGCTTCGTCGCGGTGGTGATCAACCCGCCACCGAGCGGCTTGGTCAGGACGAGCGCGTCGCCGCCGCGGCCGCCGGAGTTCCGAAGCAGCCGGTCTGGGTGCGCGGTCGCGGTCACCGCGAGCCCGTACTTCGGCTCGGGGTCGTCAATCGAGTGCCCGCCGCCGATCGCGATCCCGGCTCGCGCAGCGGTTTCGGCACCGCCGCGCAGGATCGCGAGCATGACCTCCTCGCCGAGCGTCTCGAGCGAGAACGCGAGCAGGTTGATCGCGACGACCGGCTCGGCGCCCATCGCGTAGGCGTCCGACAGGGCGTTCGTCGCGGCGATCCGCCCGAACTCGAACGGATCGTCGACGATCGGGGTGAAGAAGTCGGCGGTCGAGACGATCGCCAGCTCGCCGGAGACCCGAACCGCCGCGGCGTCCTCGGCACCCTCGTAGCCGGCGATCAGGCGCGGGTCGTCGAATCGCGGCAGCCGGGCGAGGACGGGGGAGAGCTCGGCCGCGCCGATCTTGCAGGCGCAGCCGGCGCCGTGGGAGAGGCTGGTGAGCGTCGGCGTGGCGGCTGACGCCGGGTCCGATGACATCGGCGGCGGGATACCCTCGCGGTCGTGGCCCCAACCGGAGAGGCGGCGGCGCTCCGGCGCCTGCCGTCGGTCGAATCGCTTCTCGTCCGTCTCGGCGACCTGCCGCGCCCGCTCGCGCTGGCGAGCGCCCGCGAGGAGCTCGACGCGCGCCGCGTGGAGATCCGATCCGGCGGCCTCGCCGCCCCGGGCGACGACGAGATTCTCGCCGCGATCCGGCGCCGAGCCGAGCGAGCCGCGGCGCCGAACCTGCGCCGCGTCATCAACGCGACCGGGGTCATCCTGCACACCAACCTCGGACGCGCGCCACTCGCCGAGCCGGCGCTCGATGAGCTCACCGCCGCGGCGAGCGGCTACTCGAACCTCGAATTCGACCTCGCCTCCGGCGAGCGCGGCTCACGCCACGACCACATAGAAGCGCTGGTGCGTGAGCTCTCGGGGGCCGAGGCCGCGATCGCGGTGAACAACAACGCCGCCGCCGTGCTGCTCGCGCTGACCGCGACCGCGGCGGGTCGCGAGGTCGTCATCGGACGTGGTCAGCTGATCGAGATCGGGGGGTCGTTTCGAATCCCGGACATCCTGGCGTGCTCTGGCGCGCGCCTGGTCGAGGTCGGGACGACGAACCGGACCCGCGTCGGTGATTACGCCGAAGCCATCGGGCCGGACACGGCGGCGATCATGCGCGTCCATCAGTCGAACTTCCGCAGCGTCGGCTTCGTCGCCGAGCCCGCGCTCGACGAGCTCGCCGCCCTCGCCCGCGAACGAGGGGTCGCGCTGATCGACGACCTCGGCTCGGGCGCGATCGGCGCGGTCGAGGCCGGTGGCGAGCGAGAGCCGACGCTCGGCGCATCGATCGTCGCCGGCGCCGACCTCGTCTGCGCATCGGCCGACAAGCTGCTGGGCGGCCCGCAGGCCGGACTGATCGCCGGAAGCGCGGACGCCGTCGCGCGTTGCAGGCAGCATCCGATGGCGCGAGCGATGCGGCTCGACAAGCTCCAGATTGCGGCGCTCGAGGCGACGCTGCGCCTGCACCGCGACGGCCGCGAGGCCGAGATCCCGGCGCTTGCGATGCTGCGCGCACCGCAGGACGGACTGCGCTCCCGCGCCGAGCTGCTCGCCTCGGCGGCCGGTCCGCGGGCCAGGGTGGAGGAGTCCGTCGCGCGGCCCGGCGGCGGGACGATGCCGCTCGCCGAGTTGCCGGGGCAGGTCTGCGTGGTCGCGCCGGGTGAGACCGGCGTGGAGGCGCTTGCTCGGAACCTGCGCGAGGGCCCGACGCCGGTGATCGCGCGGATCGAGGCCGGTGAGCTCGTCCTCGACCCGCGCACGATGAGCGACTCGGACGTCGCCGAGGCCGGTCGCGTCCTCGCGGCGCTCGCCGACGCGTGAGCGCGGAGTCGCCCGCGTCCGGCGAGCGCGAGCTGACGCTCTGCACCGCCGGTCACATCGACCACGGCAAGTCGGCGCTCGTCGAGGCGCTGACGGGGAAAGGCACCGACAGGCTCGCCGAGGAGCGCCGCCGCGGGATCTCGATCGAGCTCGGGTTCGCCGAGCTGGGACTGCGCAGCGGGCGCAGGCTGAGCGTCGTTGATGTTCCGGGCCACGAGGCGCTCGTCCGCACGATGGTCGCCGGCGCCGGCGGGGTCGACCTGACGCTGCTCGTCGTCGCCGCCGACGACGGCCCGATGCCCCAGACCTACGAGCACCTCGACGTCCTGCGCGCGCTCGAGGTCGAGGTCGGCGTGGTCGCCCTGACGAAGGTCGATGTCGTCGACCGCGCGCGCCGCGACTCGGTCGCGGCCGCGATCTCCGCGCGCGTCCCGGGGGCCCCCGTCGTCGGCGTCAGCGCCGTCACGGGCGAGGGGCTCGAGGAGCTCGACGCCGCGCTCGAGACCGCGGCCGCCGAGCTCGCCACACGTCCCGACGGCCAGGCTCCGCCGGCCACCGCGCTCCACGTCGACCGTGTCTTCACGCTGCCCGGCCCCGGGACCGTGGCGACCGGGACCCTGGGCGGCGGGCCGCTCGCACGCGGCGCCGACCTGCGGGCGCTGCCACGCGGGCTCGAGCTGCGGATCCGCTCGCTGCAGATCCACGATCGCGACGTCGACCCGGCACCGCCCGGGCGCCGCGTCGCCGTCGCCCTGACGGGTGCCCACCGCGAGGAGCTCGAGCGCGGCGACGTCCTCGTTCCGGCCGGCAGCCCGCTGCGGAGCTCCTACCGGCTCGACGTCGAACTCGCTCCCGGCCTGGACCTCGCGACACTCGGAGGCGAACGCCTCCAGGTCCACCACGGCACGCGTGAGTCACCGGCTCGGCTCGTCGCGATCGGCTCGCGGTTCGCGCAGCTGAGGCTCGAGTCCGAGCTCGTCGCGCGCCCGCGCGACCGCGTCGTCCTGCGGCGGATCGCTCCGGCCGGCACGCTCGGCGGCGCCACCGTCCTCGATCCGGCGCCGCCCCGCCACGGGACCACCGCGCTCGACCGCCTCGAGGCGGTCGCGACGGGTGAGCCCGAGCGACTCGTTCGCGAAGAGCTCGCGGCGCACGGCCGGCTCGCTCTCGACCCCGGCGACTGGTCGTCGGACTCGGTCCCGGGGCTCGCGCGGCCTCGCTTCGCCGACGAGCGCTGGCGCCGCGCGGTCGAAGTCGTCGCGGCCGAGGAGGGAGTGACCCGGAACGGCGATGCCATCTCGCGCACCAGCGCCACGGCTCCGGCTCCGCCGCCCCCGGCTGAGCTCGGTCAGCTCGAGCGGATCCTCCTCACCCTGATCGAGCGCGGGGGCGATTCACCGCCGTCGACCGCGCGGATCGCCGCGGCGCTCGGCCGGCCGGAGGCCGAGGTCAACCGAGCGCTCGATCAGCTCGTCGGCGCGGGAGAGCTCGTCCGCCTGGCGCGGGACCTCCACGTCCGGCCGGACGTTCTTGCCGGACTCGAGCGGACGGCGCTCGAGGTGGGTCGTGAGAACGGCGGCGAGATCACCATCGCCGCGCTCCGCGACCGGATCGGCAGCTCACGCAAGTACACGCAGGCGCTGCTCGAGCATCTCGACTCCGAGCAGGTGACGATCCGCCGCGGCGATCGGCATCTGATCCGCTCCGGCCGTCGCTAGGCGCGCGGGGTCGCACGGCGCCCGTCGCCCGGACCCAGCTCAGGTGCCGGCGAGCAATGTATTGCGCGTAACAGAGTCGGGTATCAGCAGCACCACCCCTACGAAAGGAACGGATGCCTGAGGTAACCGCCAGCTCCGGTCTTCTGAGCAAGACGAAGGTCCACGTCGACGACACCGGCGGCGACGGGCGCCCGGTTGTCCTGATCCATGGCTGGCCGCTCTCCGGCGAGGCCTGGGAGCATCAGATCGGCCCGCTCCGCGACGCCGGCCACCGCGTCGTCGCCTATGACCGCCGCGGCTTCGGGCGCAGCGACAAGCCGAGCGACGGCTACGGCTACGACACGCTCGCCGAGGATCTCGAGGGCGTCCTGTCGGAGCTCGACCTCAACGACGTGACGCTCGTCGGCTTCTCGATGGGCGGCGGCGAGGTCGCTCGCTACGTCTCGAAGTTCGGCGAGGGCCGGCTCCACAGCGTCGTCTTCGCCGCCGCGGTCCCGCCCTACATGGCGAAGACCGACGACAACCCCGACGGCCCGCTGGACGAGGCGACCGCGAACGGCATGGTGGAAGGCGCGAAGGCCGATCGCGACGGTTTCTTCGAGGAGTTCACCACGAACTTCTTCTCAGCCGACGGCGAGCTGAGGGTGAGCGAGGCCGAGCGCCAGAAGGCCGTCGCGCTGTGCAAGCAGTCCGACCAGACGGCCGTCCTCGGTTGCATGGAGGCGTTCGGGACGACCGACTTCCGCGGCGACCTCGAGAACGTCAGCGTGCCGACGCTCGTGATCCACGGCGATTCCGACGCGATCGTCCCTTTCGAGGGGTCGGGCAAGCGCACGCACGAGACGATCTCCGGCAGCGAGCTCGTTCTGGTCGCCGGCGGCACGCACGGACTCAACGTCAGTCATGCCGACGAGTTCAACCAGGTGCTGCTGAGCTTCCTGGCGAAGTAGCCCCCACCGATCGCCTGGATCGAGCGGCCCTTCCTGCCGAGCGGTCGCCTCGATCCAGGCTGAATCGGGACGCCCGTCGCGCTCGCCGGATGCGTCCAGCGACGCGCGCCGGCGCGTCTGTGACGAGCGCCCGCGAGCGGTTCTCGGGGTGCGTGACGGGTATTCAGAAACGGCGACCGCCGAACGCGGTCCGAAACCGTCAAACAGCTCTCCCCAAGAAGGAGTTGGATCTTCAAATGGGTCTCACCGACCAGCTCAAGAAGGGCGCCGGAGGCGTCCTGCGCGGCGGCGCCGGAGCCGCCGACATCGCCACGGGCACCGTCAAGAGCGTCGCCGGCGGGGTGCTCGGCAAGTCCGGGCTCAAGCGCCAGGGCGCCGAGGAGCAGCGCAAGGGCGAAGCCAAGGACGAGCTCGCCGCCCAGCAGGCGAAGGTCGCCGAGGAGGAGGAGCGCGCCGAGCAGCTCGCCGCCGAGGAGCGCGACCGCGCCGCGAAGAAGGCGCAGGAGGAGTTCGCCCGCGCCGAGCGCGCGATCGAGCGCAAGCAGGAGACTGTCAAGGCCGAGAAGGAGAAGGTCGCTTCGAAGACGCAGGCCGTCTCCGCGCTCGAGGATGCGACCGACCCCGACAAGCTCGTCGCCGCGAACACCCGCGCACAGCTCGACGAGAAGGCCAAGCAGCTCGGCGTGACCGGCCGCGGCCGGATGTCCAAGCAGGACCTCGCCGAGGCGATCGTCGCGAAGCGCTAGCCGACGTGCGCGGCGCGACAGACGACAACGATCGCGAGCGCAAGGCCGGGCCTGAGGGCCCGGCCGACGACCGCGAAGACGAGAAGCGCCGCCAGTACCAGGAGCAGATCGAGAAGGGCGTCAGCGAGGAGAACGCCGCCGAGGTCGCCGCGGACGAGCCCGAGCCGCCGAAAAGCGACTGAAGGCTCAGCGGCGGCGGGCGACGAAGTCCGCTCGTCTGACGTGCTTCCCTCGCACCTGCGGTGCGCTTCCCCTGCGGTACAAGACCTCGAGCCGGAAGTACTCCCACCGGCGGCCCGCGTCGGGAAACTCGGCCGTCCACCGCAGGCCGCCAGACCCTGGGACGAGCTGCCCCGTCGAGCGCTCACGTCGCACCAGCGTCCCGTCCTCGCGGCGCTCGAGCAGGAGGCCGACGACCCGTTTCGCCGGCGATCCCACCGCGAAGCGCTCGACGGTGTCGTCCTCGATCTCGATCCTCGGGCCTCGCACGCCGATGAAGAGGCCGCAGCCGCTCGGCTCGCCGGGTCTCCCGTAGCAGTACGACTCGAGCGCGAGTCTCTTCGTCGTTCCCTGGTCGACGACCGTCGCTCGAAGCTTGTTGGAGCCGTCGCCGGCTCCGGTCGCCACCGTCCCGGCGCCGAGCAGCGCAATCGTGAACGTTGCCGCGATCACTGAGCTTCTCCTGAGCATCGGGGCAGATTAGATGCTGGCTAGAACCCCGGCAGCACCTGCTCGAGCTCGAGCGCGGGCCGGAAGTGCTCCGCTCGCTCGGCGGCCTCGGCCAGCATCCGTTCTGAATCGACGACGAGCGCGTCCGTGTCGCCGGACGAATGCGCCTCCTCGACCTCGGCCCAGGCGAGCGGCGCGGCGACCGTCGGCCGCTCCTTCGCGCGCAGCGAGAACACCCCGACCGTCGTCTTGTGGCGCGAGTTCTGCGACCAGTCGACGAGCACGCGGCCCTCGCGGATCGACTTGGTCATCTTCGTGACGACGTCGTCGCGGCGCGCGGCGAGCATCCGCGCGACGGCGTGCGCGAACGGCGACACCTCGTCGTAGGTCTGCTCGCCGTTCAGCGGCACGTGGAGGTGGAGGCCCTTCGACCCCGACGACTTGATGATCGACGCGAGGCCGAGCCCGTCCAGCAGCTCGCGCAGGTCGAGCGCGACGTCGCAGCACTCGGCGAGGCCGGTGCCGGGACCGGGATCGAGGTCGAGGACCATCGTCGTCGGGCGCTCCATCGCCTCGCCGCGCGCCAGCGAGACGTGGAGCTCGAGGTCGGCGAGGTTCGAGGTCCAGACGAGCGCCGCCGGCTCGGCGACCTCGCAGAAGGTGATCGTCTCGCCGCGGCTGCCCGAGTCGTAGTCGATCGTCCGCATCCAGTCCGGCCGGTGGCGCGGGCACTGCTTCTCGTAGAAGTGCGGCGCGTCGACGCCGTTCGGGTAGCGCTTCAGGGTCAGCGGACGGCCCTCGAGGTGCGGCAGGAGAACGGGGGCGATGCGGGCGTAGTAGTCGATGACATCGCCCTTCGTGAACCCGGCGGCGGGGTAGAGCACCTTGCCCGTGTTGGTCAGCTTGAGCTCGCGGCCATCGACCTCGACGAGCCCGTCGGCGATTTCGAAGCCGGGGGAGGGGAGCGAATTCGTCGCGCCGTCGGCCTCCCCACCCAGGGGGCGGGATCCTCGGGGACCGTCCGCGCCGCGGCGCGTCGCCGGAGCCTCCGCGGGTCGCTCGGCTGCCTCGTGGTCGGGCACCTCGCGCCGGACCTCGCTCGCGGGCTTGTCGTCTCGCAGTCCGCGGAAGCGCGGGGCTCGGAGCGTGTCGGCCTTCGTCCATTCGCCGAAGGCGACCTCGGCCACCACCTCAGGCTCGACGAACCGCGACTCCTTCGGCGGCTGGCGACCCTCGAACGGAGAGCTCTCGCGCGCCAGCGGAGCGAGCAGCTCGCGCAGCTCCGCGAGGGTCTGCTCGGTGAACCCGGTCCCGACGCGCCCGGCGTAGCGCAGGCCCTCACGGTCTTCCCCGGGGTCGTCCTCGTAATAGCCGACGAGCAGCGCCCCGACCGTGCCCTCGCGCCGCCCCTGGCCCTGGAGCCAGCCGCCGACGACGAACTCCTGAGCCAGCAGGTTCTTTAGCTTGAGCCAGTCGCGACTTCGCCGCCCGGGCGTGTAGCGGCTCGCCAGGCGCTTGGCCATCACCCCCTCGAGCCCCTGCGCTGCGCTCGCCTCGATCAGGGCGGCGCCGTCCCCACGGTGGTAGGCCGGGGTCCGCCAGTGTTCGCCGTCGAGGTCGAGTCCCTCGAGCAGCTCCCGGCGGCGCTCATACGGCTCGTCGAGCAGCGAGCGGCCATCGAGGTGGAGGACGTCGAAGGCGACGAACTCGACCGGCACCCGCTCACGCAGCTTTCGGACCTTGGCCTCGTCGGCGACGTGCATCCGCGTCTGGAGCGCTTGGAAGTCGGGCCGGCCGTCGGAGTCGAAGGCGACGATCTCGCCGTCGAGCAGCGCCGGACGCGAGCCGAGCGCCTCGGCGATCCCGCGGACCTCGGGGTACTGGCGGGTGATGTCTCGCATCGACCGCGACTGGAGCCGCACGTCGCCCGGTACGCAGTAGGCGAGCGCGCGGACGCCGTCCCACTTGATCTCGAAACCCCATCCCGAGTCGTCGCGCGGCGGGTCGGCGAGCGTCGCCTTCATCGGCTCGACCCGTTCGGGGAGCGGCTCGCCGGAGTCGGCCGCCTTGGGGTCCATCCGGTGGATCATCCAGTTGCGCCCGTCGGTCGGGAAGAGGACGTAGCGGCCGCGCACCCGCTCGCCGTGGAAGACGACCATCACCTCGTTGTCGCGGAACTTCTCGACCTCGTAGGTGCCCGAGTCCCAGATCGTCATCGTCCCCGCGCCGTAGTTGCCCGCCGGGATCTCGCCGTGGAACTCGAGGTACTCGAGCGGGTGGTCCTCGGTTCGGACCGCGAGCCGGTTCTGCTTCGGGTCATCGGGCACGCCCTTCGGCAGAGCCCACGACGCGAGCACACCCTCGTGCTCGAGGCGCAGATCCCAATGCAGCCGGGTCGCGTGGTGCTCCTGGATCACGAAGCGCGGCCGCTCCGAAGCGGCCGCGTCCTCCGAGCCACGCGGCTCGGTCGTGCTGTCGAACGAGCGCTTGCGCTCGTAATCCTCGAGCTTGCGACGGGCCAAACCGCGCCCGAGCTTATGCGGGCGCGGTCAGTGGTTTCGGAGCGCCTCGATCAGCTCGTCCTTGTTCATGTCGGAGCGGCCCTCGATCCCGATCTCCTTCGCGCGCTCGGCGAGCTCGTCCTTGGTCCACTCGTCGTAGGGGGGCGAGGAGCCGCCGCGCTTCCCGGATTGCTTCCGCGGCGTGTTGGCAATTCGGGCCGCCTTCTCGTCGCTCATCCCCTGGCGCTTGAGCGCCTCGTACTGCTCGTCGTCCTTGATCTGCGGTCCGTGGTCGTCGGCCATCGCGCCCTCCTCTCAGTCGGATTCCCCGTCGGCGTCGGGCGGCGGCTGGGACGCCGGCGTCGAGCGCTCGTCGCGCGGCGTACCCGGTTGCGGCGCCGAAACCGTGACGTCGGCCGGTTCGGTCGCGCCCTCGAGACGCGTCCCCGGGGGCGCAACTCGCTGGTTGGCGCCGCGGCCGGTCGGCGAGACTTCCTCGCTCGACTCCATCCCGATCGCCATCCCCTCCGAGTCGACGTGGCCGCTCACGTTGCGGGTGCCCTCGGCCGGGGTCGCCGGCGCTCCGCTCGAACCCTCCGAGCTCTCGCCCGTCGGTTCGGACCACTGCAGACTGCGGCGATCCTCGCCGGGCTGGCGCTCGCGCTCCGCCTCCTCGTCGCCGGCCTCCGGATCCTCGCTCACGTTCTCACCCTCCCGATCGAATCGTCCGTCCCGTGTCCCGATGCCTACCCGAATTCAGGCCGTCCGCTCACGCCCCGCGACGTTCGGCTCGCCGTGCCCCGGCTTCCAGGCGAGGCTGCGCTCGCCGGCGCGGAGCGCGTCGACGATCTCGCGGGCGACGTCACCCGGGTCGAGCGCCTGCGGCATCTTCGGCGGCTCGCCGAAGAGCGAGCGCTCGGCGAAGCCGGTCTCGACGTGCGACGGACGCACGTCGAGCACGCTGACGCCGCGGCGGCGCTGCTCGCGACCGGCGGCCGCGAGGTAGGCCGAGAGCGCGGCCTTCGCCGCTGAGTAGTGGGGGAGGCCCGCGGTCGGGAACTCGGCGACCATTCCGGTGATCGCGGCCAGCGCGCCGCCCTCATCGAGGTGCTCGAGCGCCGAATCGATCAGCGCGATCGGGCCGGTGGCGTTGACCCCGAAGACGGCGTCGACGTCCTCGGCCGTGATCGAGCCCGCGGGGGCGAAGGCCGCCCGACCGACGCTGACGACGACGAGGTCGAAGCCGCCCAGCTCCTTCGCGAGCCCTATGACCGCCTCCTCGCGCGAGTTCGGATCGGTGATGTCGAAGCGGGCCGTCGGGGCGCTCAGCTCGAGCCCGACCCGCTCGAGGCGGTCCGAGTCGCGGCCTGCCACGGCCATCCGCCCGCCGGCCGACGCGAGCTCGCGGGCGACGAGCCCGCCGATCTCACCCGTCGCCCCGAAGACGGCGCATCGCGCCCCCTCGATATCGAGTCCGCTCATCCCTCAATCTCCTCACCGTCGACGGTCGTGACCAGATCCGAGTCAAGCAGGCAGAGGAGCTCGGCAATCCGAGTCTGGTCGGGAAGCGGGCGTGGGTAGGAGAAGACGGCGTCCTCGGCGAGCGCGCCGGGGAGCGCGATCGACCAGTACTCGGCCTCGCCCTTGTAGGGGCAGACGGTCCGGGTCTCCGAGCGGCGCAGGAGCTCGGTCCGAACGTCGTCGGCCGGCAGGTAGTAGCGGTTCGGGTGCCCGGTCTCGGAGACGATCAGCGGGCGGGAGGACTCGGCGACGAGCTCGCCTTTGAGCCTGACCTCGACTCGCGAGGAGCTGCGGACCGCATCGACGCGGTGGTAGGGGTCGCGTACGTGGCCATGGATCTCCTCGTCCTCGTCGAACCAGGCGTCCATCGAGTCCCAGTAGACCCCGGTCAGGCCGAGCAGCCAGTTCGCGGCCTTCTTCGGGGCACCGTAGGTCCAGATCGCGTTCCGGGCCTCGCGCTCGCCGGCGCGGACGGACCAGTAGCTGGCGGCGCCCTTGAAGGGGCAGTAGGACCGGTGTTTCGTCGCGACGAGCAGATCGCGG
Source organism: Thermoleophilia bacterium SCSIO 60948 (assembly GCA_021496505.1). Taxonomy (GTDB): domain Bacteria; phylum Actinomycetota; class Thermoleophilia; order Solirubrobacterales; family 70-9; genus JACDBR01. The sequence goes on from CP053031.1 coordinate 627,292, forward strand.
TCGAGGTCGTCCAACGGGACGTAGAGCTGGGGCAGGATGCCGGTCTCGTGGACGAGCGTCGCTCGCCTCGAATCGAGAACGGTCACGTCGCCGAGCCGGGCGCGGATCCGCCGCCCGAACGGGTGCATGAGCAGCTTGTGCATCGGGCCGTCGATCGAGTAGTTCGTCGCCGGCGGCTTGCCCGAGAGCGGGCCGTGGTCGAGGGTCAGCGTCATCGCTACCTCCGCGGTGGGTTGCCAAATGCGGCTACCCGTCACACCCGGCGGGCTCACGGCGGGCGAGAATGCCGAGGCGAGCGAAGGAGCGGGCTGTGTACGTGGCGGTGATCGGCGGGACGGGTGAGGCGGGAGGCGCGATCGTCCGCGCGCTGGAGCGTCGCGGTGCGCATCCCGTGCTGCTCGGGCGCACCGATCCCGGCGGCGGACGCGAACACCGCAGCGTCGACCTCGCGACGGGCTCGGGGCTCGAGCGCGCCCTGGGCGGGGTCGACGCGGTCGTCAACGCCGCCAACGCTCGGCGCGGCGTCCGCGGCGTCCTCGTCGGCGGCAGCGAGCGGCTGGTCGCCGCGGCACGCGCCGCCGGTGTGTCGCACCTCGTCTCGATCTCGATCGTCGGCTGCGAGCGCGTGCCGCTCGGCTACTACCGCGCGAAGGCGGATCAGGACGCGATCGTCGAGGCCTCGGCGGTCCCGTGGTCGGTCGTCCCCTCGACCCAGTTCCACTCGCTGCTCGCCACGGTGTTCTGCGCGACGCGGAGATTCGGATGGTTGCCCGGCGGAGCCACCCGGCTTCGGCCGGTCGCCACGATCGAGCTCGCCGAGCGGGTCGCCGAGGTGGTCGACGGTGAGCCGCGCGGGCGCGACGAACCCGTGACCGGACCGCAAACGCAGTCGCTGGGCGAGCTGGCCGGCGCGTTCCGTCGCGTGACCGGCTCCCGGGCCCTCGTGGCGCCGCCGCCGCTCGTGGGTCCCCTGCGAGGAGCCCTCGTAGGCGGCGCGTTGACCGGGGAGCCGTCGTCGACGGGGTCCGGCCCCGGGTTCGAGCACTGGCTGCGGGGCCGGGAGTCGGCGCGATGAGGGCGCCTGGGACGGCCCGCCTCGCGCTCGGGTTCCTGTGCGCGCAGGCGCTGCTGGTCGGTCTGACCGCGAGCTTCGCGCCGCGAGTCTTCTACGAGGACTTCCCGTTCGTGTCGAGCTGGGTCGTCCTGCTGCCGCCGTTCAACGAGCATCTCGTGACCGACGTCGGCGGCCTCTACCTCGCGTTCGCCGTCCTGTTCGCCTGGGCGACCGTGAGGCCCAGCGCGGCACTCATCCAGCCGCTCTGCGCCGCTTGGGCCGTGGCGGCGGTTCTGCACCTCGTCTTCCATGTCCGCAACCTCGAGTCGTTCGGGGCTCTCGACGCGGCGGCGGAGGTCGTCTCGCTGGCATTGGTCCTCGCGCTGCCGGCGATCGCCGTCGTCTGCGTGCGACCGCCGCGGACGAGCTGACAGGCGTCGAGGGCGCTTCGCGCTAGAACGGCACGATGGAGGTCTGGCTGCACGCGTTCGCCTTTCCGGGGCGCGTCGAGGAGCGTGCCCGCTGGGCGGAGCGGACCGGATTCGACGGGATGCTCGTCGCCGACTCGCAGAACCTGACGGCGGACGTCTGGATGGAGCTCGCGCTCGCCGCCCGCGCGACCGCGCGGATCAAGCTCGGCACGGGGGTGACGAACCCGGCGACGCGACACCCCGCCGTCACGGCGTCGGCCGCCGCGACGCTCCAAGCCGAGAGCGGCGGCCGCGCCGTGCTAGGCCTCGGTCGCGGCGATTCGGCGCTGGCCAAGATCGGCCGCGGGCCGGTGCACGTCGGCGAGCTCGAGTCGGCCGTCGTGCGGATCCAGGCCTTCCTGGCGGGTGAGAGCGCCGACCTCGACGGCTTCGCCTCCCAGATCGCGTGGATCGCCTCTTCGCAGGCGCCGAAGGTGCCGCTGCACGTCGCGGCGACCGGCCCGCATGTGATCGGCCTCGCGGCGCGGCTCGCCGACGCGATCGAGCTCACCGTCGGCGCCGAGGTCGAACGGCTCCGGTGGGCTCTCGGCGTGGCTCGTGAGGCGGTCGCCGACCCGCCGCCGGTCGGAGCGTTCCTCAACGTCGGCGTCGCCGACGATGCGTCCGCGGCCCGTGACCTCGTCCGCGGCAGCACCGCGATCTTCGCTCGCTTCGCGACCGAGGGTGCGCCGGAGACCGGTCTGTCGACTGCGACGCGGGAGGGCGTCGAGGCGCTCGCGTCCGACTACGACGAGACCCGCCACGGCGAGGCCACCGCCCCGCACGCCCGCGCGCTCGGCGACGAGTTCATCGATCGCTTCGCGGTCGCCGGCGAGCCGGACGAGGTCGCCGAGCGCCTGCGGGAGATCGCAGCGCTCGGCATCGGGCGGCTCGTTCTCGTCCCCGGCTCGCTCGATGCCGCTCCGGAGGCGATGGCGCGCTCGGACGAGCTGCTCGCGACCGAGGTGCTGCCCCGGCTTCGGAGCTGAGGCGCGCACGCGCCCCGACGCCCGGTGCACGATCCGCCGCGTTCGACTGGACCGCGGTCGCTCGGCGCGCTAGCTTCGGTCAGGGCCCGGTTCCTTTCCGGGTCCATCGAATCTGGAGAGGATTCCATGGGTAGCACCGATGCATTGCCCCAGCTCGAGGCGGATCGTCTCTACCTGACCGACGGCGGGATCGAGACCGTCCTGATCTTCCACGAGGGGGTCGACCTGCCGCTCTTCGCCGCCTTCGGGCTGCTCGGCGACGAAAGCGGCGAGCAGACCCTGAGGCGCTACTACGCCCCCTACCTCGAGCTCGCGCACGCGCGAGGTCTCGGCTTCGTCCTCGAGAGCCCGACCTGGCGCGCGAGCCCTCGCTGGGCGACGGAGCTCGGCTACGACGCGGCGACGCTCGATCGCCTCAACCGCCGCGCGATCACCCTGCTCCAGGAGATCCGCGACGAGGCGAGCGACGCCGAGCAGGCGAGCCGGATCGTGATCAGCGGCTGCATCGGCCCGCGCGGCGACGGCTACGACCCCTCCGAGCGACTCGAGCCCGACCAGGCGCGCGCCTACCACGCGGTACAGATCGCGAGCTTCGCCGCCGCGGGCGCCGACATGGTCACCGCGATCACGATGACGCACGTCGAGGAGGCGATCGGTGTCGCCAACGCCGCGGCGGCGGCCGGGATCCCGTCGGCGATCTCGTTCACGGTCGAGACCGACGGCCGCCTGCCGACGGGGCAGCCACTCGGCGAGGCGATCGAGCAGGTCGACGCCGCTACCGCTTCGGCGCCGGCCTACTTCATGATCAACTGCGCCCACCCGAAGCACTTCGAGCCCGTCCTCGACACCCACGCCGCGTGGAGCCGCCGCATCCACGGCGTGCGTGCCAACGCCTCCGAGCTCAGCCACGCCGAGCTCGACGAGAGCGAGGAGCTCGATCCGGGCGATCCTGAAGACCTCGGCCGGCGCTACGCCGCGCTGCGCGAGATCCTCCCGGCGCTCAGCGTCGTCGGCGGCTGCTGCGGGACCGATCACCGCCACGTCGAGAAGATCCGCGACGCTCTGCTCGCCTCGGGCTGATAGCTCTAGGCGGTGAATGCTCGACGACCGACTGATCGCAAGCCTGCACCTGCGCGCTGAACGCCGCGACGGCGTCTCGGCGCGCGACCACGACGACGAGATCTTCCAGACCTCGACGATCCAGGCGCTGCTCGACGGTCGCTTCGAGGGCGACCTCAGCTTCGCCGAGCTCGCCGGCCACGGCGACCTCGGCCTCGGCACGCTGAACGGTCTCGACGGCGAGATGATCGCGATCGACGGTCGCTTCTTCCGCGCCGACGTGAACGGCGACGTGACCGAGATCGAGCCCTCGCGGCTGACCCCGTTCGCCGTCGTGATCGGGTTCGAGCCGGTCGTCCGCGCCCGGCTCGCGGAGCCGCTCGACTTCGATGGCCTGAAGGCGTTCGTCGACGGTCTCGGCGCGCTCGACGAGGAGCATCCGGCGTGCGCGATGCGGCTCGACGGCGAGTTCGAGCACCTCCACCTGCGCTCCGTCCCAAGCCAGGAGCCGCCCTACCCGTCCTTGCTCGAGGTGGCGGCCCATCAGAACGAGTTCGAGATCGCCGCGGCGAGCGGCAGCCTCGTCGGGTTCCGGTTCCCGGCCTGGGCGGAGGGCGTCGAGCTGGCCGGCTGGCATCTGCACTTCATCGACGACGAGCGCCGCCGCGGCGGGCACGTGCTCGACGTCGTCGTGCGCTCGGGGGAGCTCGCGATCGACCCGTCCGAGGACCTGCACCTCGAGCTCCCGAGCGGGGTCGAGCTGCCGACGGACACCCTCGGGGGCAAGAGCTCGCAGGCGCTCCACGAGGCCGAGTGACCCGCGCCCGGCTGCTGCGGGGCGCGGCGACGCTCGCGGCCGCCTGCGTGGTCGCGGTCGCCGGGCTGCTGCTCGGCGCGCGCCTCGGCGGTCCGTCCGAGGTCGAGACGGAGCTCGGGCGGGTGTCGCTCGAGGCGCGTCCATCGGTCTCCGGGGTGATCGACGCCTACGTGCCGATCGCCGACTGGGGCGTGCGCGCCGAGAGCTTCGACGCGCCCGTCGAGTTGAAGGCCGAGATCCGCGCGATCGACCGCTCCGGCGCGATCGGGATCGCGGGCGGTGACGCCGGTTCGCTCGACGCGGCGGTGGCCGCGCTCGGCGATGGAGCGCGAACGGAGCTCGTCCGCGCGGCGTTGTTCGGGGTCGGAGGGGTGGCGGCGCTCGCGCTGGTCGTCTTCGGCATCTGGCGCCGGCCGCTGATCCCGTTGCTGTCGATCGGCGTCGGTGTCGTACTCGCCGGGGGAGGACTGGCGGCGGCCGCGGTCAGCTACGACGAGCGCTCCTTCTCCGAACCCCGGTTCTACGGCCGCGGTCAGGAGCTCGCGCAGTTGATCGACTTCTTCGAGCGCCAGCAGGGCAACGAGCGCTACACGTCGACCTTCGACGGAGCGCTGACGAACTTCTCGGCCTATCTGTCGGGAGGGTCGAACCCCGGCGACGGCCCGGGGCTCGGCGTCGTCTTCGGCTCGGATCTCCACAACAACCCGCTCCCGCTGCCGACGCTGCGCGAGTTCGCGGCCGGCAAGCCCGTCCTGCTGGCCGGCGACTTCGGCATCGATGGCAACGAGGCCGAGGCGCGGGCGCTCGCGCCCCGGCTCGCGGAGGTCGGCGACGACGTCCTGGCGGTCTCGGGGAACCACGACTCCGCGGGCCTCATGTCGGCGCTCGCGCGCTCGGGGATCACGGTCCTGACGAGCGACGGCGTGTTACGGCCCAACGGCAAGCCGGGCCGCCGCCAGCTCGTCCGTGTCGACGGTCTCGTGATCGCCGGATTCTCCGATCCGCTCGAGTGGCAGGGGCCGGACCCGGATTCGCCCGAGCGCGTCTTCTCGTTCCCTGAGCTCGAGAACGGGGAGGAGCTCGAGGCCGAGGCCCGCGAGGAGGTCGTCGCCTGGTTCGAGGGTCTGCCGCGACGGCCCGACATCGCGATGGTCCATCAGAACGAGCTCGCCTCCCACCTCGCGGCGACGCTCGCGGAAGCCGGCGATGGTCAGCCGCTGACGATCGTCACCGGTCACAACCACCGCCAGTCGGTCGATCGCTTCGGCGCCGACGGAGAGATCGTCGTCGTCAACGGTGGCACGCTCGGCGCCGGCGGGTTCCTGCGCTTGGGTCAGGAGTCGCTTGGCCTCGGCCAGCTCCACCTGCCGGCGGGCTCGACCGAACCCGACTGGGTCGACCTGATCCGCGTCGAGCCGCTCTCGGGACAGGCCGAGGCCGGGCGCGCGGTGCTCGACGTCATCTGCCCGCCCGGCGAGGCGAGCGACGATCCCGCGGTGCCCTGCGAGTACGAGCCCGAGGGCTGACGGCGACTCCCAGCTTGACGGCACGCTCTCGCGACGCTTAGATCGCCCCGACGTATCGACCTGAACCGGGGGATCTCTTGAAGCGTCGAATCACGACGATCGCGGTTGCGCTCTGCGCCTCGCTCGCCTTTACCGCGGCCGCCGACGCGGCTACGAACCCATCGCAGATCGGCGGCGTCAGGTTCGATCAACCGGACAACCGGACGATCGTGATCGGCAACGTCGGCTCGCCGGCCAAGAAGTGCGAGGCGCGCCGAACCGTCGTGCTGTTCGCCCGCGATCTCAATGGCGACACTTCGGAGCTCGGCACGGACAAGACGAGCGACAACGGTGGCTTCTTCTTCCGCGCCACGCTCCCCGAGGACCTCGACGAGGTCTTCGTGTTCACCCCTCCGAAGAAGGTCTCCAGGCGCCTCCGGTGCGCTGCGGCCAACGGTCCCGTGTCCACGGTCGACACGAATCCGAATGACTGACCCGTCGCGATCGACGAAGACCCCGTCGATACGACGCCTCGGCATCTGCGCGGTCGCGATCCTCTCCACGCTCGTCCTCGCCGCGCCCGCCCAGGCGGCGACGAAGGCGACCGAGGTCAGCGGGATTTCGCTCGATGTGAACGGGGGTGCGGGGTCGAACGTCTTCGGGAGCGTCTTCTCCGAGGCCGATCGCTGCGTGCGAGGGCGCAAGGTGATCCTGCAGGCGGTCCTCGCCGGTGGCGAGATCCGCAACATGGGGCACGACAAGGCCTCGAAGAACGGCGCGGTCAATGTCGGGGTCCCCAATGACCCGGCTGGCATCGACCACTACGAGCTGCTCGCCCCGAAGACCAAACCGAGCCGCAAGCTCACCTGCCGTGCGGCGCGCGGGCCGGTACTGCCGGCCTGATGCACCGATCCGAAGCCGAACAGAGAACGACGTCGTTGATGGGAGTGCGCATGAAGAAGGTCCGTTTTGGTTTGGCGCTGGCGCTGCTGGCGTCGCTCGCGATCACGGGGAGCGCGTCCGGCGCGACGAAGGAATCGAGCATCTTCGCCTACGGCTACGAGGGTCAGAACGAGACGGTCGCTGCCCTCGGTGTGGTTCGCTCGGACTCGAGCCGCTGCGAGGCGAGCCGCAGGGTCGCGCTGGTGGCCGAGCGCGACGGCGACGACAAGCTCGTGGGCACCGACGTGACCAGCCGCAACGGCGGGTTCTTCATCCAGGGGCGCGTTCCCGCCGATGCGACGAACCTCCTCGTCGCGGTGAAGGGGAAGCGGATCTCGAAGCGCCTCAACTGCGGGCGGGCGGCCAGCGAGGTCCAGCCCGGCGGCGGCGTCTGAGGCGCTCCGACGCCGGCTTCGCGAGAGCAGGACCGCCCGGCGCTTCGAGCGCCGGGCGGGATGCTCGTCCTTACTCGTCGATCCAGTCGAGGGTTCGCGAGACGGCCTTCTTCCACATCGCGAACTCGGCGTCGCGCGTCTCGGAGTCCATCTGCGGCTCCCAGCGCTTGTCCTCGGCCCAGCGCTCGCGGATCTCGTCCTGGCTCTCCCAGAACCCGGTCGCGAGTCCGGCCGCGTAGGCGGCGCCGAGCGCGGTCGTCTCGGTGACGACCGGTCGGATCACCGGCACGTCGAGGACATCGGCCTGGAACTGCATCAGCGTGTCGTTGGCGGTCATCCCGCCGTCGACTCGCAGCTCCGAGAACGGGACGTCGGCGACGTCGTTGGCCGCGTCGACGACCTCCTTCGACTGCCACGCCGCCGCCTCGATCGCCGCCCGTGCGATGTGGCCCTGGTTGGCGTACGCCGTCAGCCCGAAGATCGCGCCGCGGGCGTCGTCGCGCCAGTGCGGGGCGAACAGGCCCGAGAACGCCGGCACGAAGTAGACGCCGCCGTTGTCGTCGACGGTGTCGGCGAGCTCCTCGACCGAGGGCGCGTCGGGAATGATCTTGAGCCGGTCTCGCAGCCACTGGATCAGCGCGCCGGTCACCGCGATCGAACCCTCGAGCACGTACTGCGCCGGGCCGTCGCCGAGCTTGTAGCCGAGCGTCGTCAGCAGCTTCTCGGTCCGCACGACCTCCTCGCCGGTGTTGACGAGCAGGAACGAGCCCGTGCCGTAGGTGTTCTTCGCGTCGCCCTTGTCGAAGCACGCCTGCCCGAACAGCGCGGCCTGCTGGTCGCCGAGGATCCCCGACACCGGGCGCCCTCCGATCGCGGTACCGGCCGCGTCGCCGTAGTGCTCGGACGAGGAGCGGATCTCGGGCAGCATCGACTCGGGGACGCCCATCAGGTCGAGGCTCGCCTGGTTCCACTCGAGCGTCTCGAGGTTCATCAGCATCGTCCGCGATGCGTTCGTCACGTCGGTCGCGTGGACGCCGCCGTTGGTGCCGCCGGTGAGGTTCCAGAGCACCCAGGTATCCATGTTCCCGAACATCAGCTCGCCGTTCTCGGCCCGCTCGCGAGCGCCCTCGACGTTGTCGAGGATCCACGAGATCTTCGGGCCCGAGAAGTAGGTCGACAGCGGCAGGCCGACGTCGTCGCGTAGCCGGTCGACCCCCTCGTCGCCCGCGAACTCGCGCACCAGACCCGAGGTCCGTGTGTCCTGCCAGACGATCGCGTTGTGGATCGGCTCGCCGGTCTCGCGGTCCCAGACCACGGCGGTCTCGCGCTGGTTCGTGATCCCAACCGCCTCGATGTCGTCGGCCTCGGCGCCCGATGAGGCCATCGCACCGCCGATCACCTCGCGCGTCCGGGTCCAGATCTCCTTCGCGTCGTGTTCGACCCAGCCCGCCTTCGGCGTGATCTGCTCGTGCTCGCGCTGGTCGATCTGGACTATCTGCCCGTCCTTGTCGAACAGGATGAAGCGCGAGCTCGTGGTGCCCTGGTCGATCGCGCCGACGTACTTGGCCATGATTTCCCTAGCCCTCCTTGTTTTCGATGGTCGTGCGTCCCTGCGGTTTGTCGATCACGTCCTCGCCCTGCTCGACCATCTCCGGGTCGGGCTTGGCGCCGCGCGCGATGAGCACGTTGCGGATGCCGAGGTCGTAGATGAACGCGCCTATCGCGCCGCCCAGCAGAGGCCCGACTATCGGGATCCAGAAGTAGGCGTTCGTCGCCGTCGACGTCCCGGGCAACGCGTTCTCCCCCCAGCCGGCGAAGAAGGCGAGCAGTCGCGGCCCGAAGTCACGCGCCGGGTTGATCGCATAGCCGGCGTTGGCGCCGAACGACATCCCGATCGCGACGACGATGAAGCCGACGATCAGCGGCGCGAGGTTGGACTTGACCGGAGCGTTGAACTCGTCGGTGACCGCGAACACGAACATGACGAGGAACGCGGTGCCGATCACCTGATCGGCAAACGGCCCGAACCACGAGTCGAAGTAGGGGGCGGGGGCGGTCCCGAAGATCCCGAACGTGTTCGCGCCGTCGGGGCCGGAGCGCGATCCGAAGTCCATCGCGGTATCGAGGCTCGAGATCGCGTCGTGGTAGTTGAAGTAGACGAGGGCGGCGCCGAGGAAGGCGCCGAGCACCTGAGCGCCCCAGTAGGGCGCGACCTTCGACCACGGGAACTTGCGGCGCAGCGCCTGCGCGAGCGTGATCGCCGGGTTAATGTGGGCGCCCGATATGCCGCCGGCCACGTAGACCGCGAAGGCGACGGCGAATCCCCAGCCGAAGGCGATCAGCAGCCAGTCACCCGATGCGAGGAACGCGTCCGGTCCGCGACCGGACTGGTTGAGGGCCGCGACGCTCATCGCGACCACACCGCAGCCGAACGAGATCAGGACGAACGTGCCGAGAAGCTCGGCCACGAGCTCGCCCATAGTGCCCTGCTGCCAGCGCCAGCGTCTCGTGCCGTCGCCCATGAGGACCTCCTTCTCCCAGTGTCTCCCCGGCCACCCCCGGCGACATCGATCGCCCCGGCCGCTGGCGGACCTTACTCCTGACCGTTCGACGTTTCAGGCTGCGGTGTCTGATTCGCCGCGCGCTCGACCCGGGCTTGTCTGCGGCGCGAACGCAGGAGTAGCCTCAGCGGTGATGACCCCCCTCGCCAGCGTCGCCACCGAAACGGATCCCGGCCGGCTTGGCCCGGCAGAGCGCGCGGCGGCTATCGCGCGGATGCAGGAGGGCGTCTACGACGTCGTCGTGATCGGCGGCGGCGCGACGGGCGCCGGTTGCGCGCTCGACGCGGCGACCCGCGGCCTCCGCGTCTGCCTGCTCGAGGCGCGCGACTACGCCGCCGGCACCTCGAGTCGCTCCTCGAAGCTGATCCACGGCGGCCTGCGCTACCTCGAGCAGCTCGACTTCACGCTCGTTCGCGAGGCACTGCGCGAGCGCTCGCTGCTGCTCAACACCCTCTGCCCGCACCTCGTCCGCCCGGTGCCGTTCATGATGCCGCTCGAGGGCCGCTTCTGGGAGCGCCCCTACATCGGCGCCGGCCTGATCCTCTACGACTCGCTCGGCGGTCACGAGGGAATGCCGCGCCACCGCCACCTGACCAAGCGCGGCGCGCTTCGAATCGCGCCCGGTCTCAAGCCGGACGCGCTGATCGGAGCGATCCAGTACTACGACTGCGGCGTCGACGACGCGCGCCACACGCTCGATGTCGTGCGAACCGCCGCGCACTTCGGCGCCGATGTGGCGACGAACCTCCCGGCCTCCGGCTTCCTGCGCGAGTCCGAGCGCGTGACCGGCGTGACCTTCCACGACATGGTCAGCGGCGAGGACGGCCAGATCCAGTCGCGCCAGGTGATCAACGCGACCGGGGTGTGGACGGACGACATCCAGCACCTGATCGGCGAGCGCGGCAAGTTCCAGGTCCGTGCCTCCAAGGGTGTCCACCTAGTCGTGCCGCGCGACCGCATCCAGCTCGACACGGGCCTGATCCTGCGGACCGAGAAGTCGGTCCTGTTCGTGATCCCGTGGGGGCGCCACTGGATCGTCGGCACCACCGACACCGACTGGGAGCTCGACAAGTCCCACCCGGCGGCCAACCACAACGACATCGAATACGTGCTCGACCACGTCAACGAGGTGCTCGTCAACCCGCTGACCCACGAGGACGTCCAGGGCGTCTACGCCGGTCTGCGCCCGCTGCTCACCGGCGAGTCGGCGGAGACGAGCAAGCTCTCGCGCGAGCACGCGGTGTCGGTCCCGGTGCCGGGCGTGGTCGCCGTGGCGGGCGGCAAGTACACGACCTACCGCGTGATGGCGCGCGACGCGGTCGACGCGGCCGCGCGCGGGCTCGACCAGCAGGTGGCGCCGTGCGCGACGGCGGTCACGCCGCTGCTCGGCGCCGACGGCTATCAGGCCCTGTGGAACCAGCGCCACCGGATCGCCGCCGACAGCGGCCTCCACGTCGCGCGGATCGAGCACCTGCTCGGCCGCCACGGCTCGGAGATCGGCAAGCTGCTCGACATGATCGAGGCCGAGCCCGAGCTCGGCAAGCCGCTCGGCGGGGCCGAGGACTACCTGCGTGTCGAGGTTCGCTACGCCGCCTCGCACGAGGGCGCGCTCCACCTCGACGACGTGCTCACGCGCCGCACCCGGATCTCGATCGAGACCTTCGACCGCGGCGTCGGCGCGGCCCGCGAGGCCGCGGAGCTGATGGCGCCGGTGCTCGAGTGGACGGACGAGCAGGTCGACCGCGAGGTTGACATCTACGAGCAGCGGGTCCAGGCCGAGCGCGAGTCGCAGGAGAAGCGCGACGACCAGGCCGCCGACGCCGCCCGCCTATCGGCCCCCGACCCGCTCCGCTACGCCCAGGGCGACCCGGCGGCCTAGGCGCGCTCGCGGCCGCGAGCGCCGCGGCGGCTCGCCCTCGCGGTCGGCCGCGAGCTCGATGCGTCACTCGAACCGGTCATGACCGGTCTCAGTGACGCTCGGACGACGCAGCGGCGCCGCCAGTGGAAACTCAAGCCGGTCAGACCGGTCTGAGATTCCACCGGATCGCGGCGAGGCCCCGGGGTTCCCTAGATCCTCGGACGCGCGTTTCTCGGGCGCCGGCGCCGGACGAGTCGGCGGCGGGCCGAGGCCGCGCTCGCGACCGCGGGGTCACGCGAGCCGGCGACCTCGCGACCGCGTGGGCGCGCGGCGGGCCTGCGTGGTTCACGTGCCACGGTAATCAGCCCGTCTCCGGCCGGCGGCGGGCGGGTTTGTCGAGCGGTTGCTCGGGCTCGGGGTGGGGGCGATCGGAGCGTCGCGCGCGGGGGCTCGAGCTGCCCACCGAGATCGCGATGTCGGACCCGCCGACGATGATGAAGCGGCGCCGAGGCGGCTTGCGCTCGGGCTGCGTTTCCTCCCGGTCAGTCATGACGAACATTGTAGACCGGAAAGGTCAACAATAGGAAAAGCGATTGACTCGCCGACTCTCGCTCGAGCTGGCTCCCTCTGCTGAGGGGCTGGCTCGATCGAGCCAGCCCGGCGCTCTCGCCTCCCTCGCGTCATGACCTGCGCGCGGGCGAAGCGCCCGCCGCGCCCGTCCGAGCTACTCGAGCTCGGCGAGCAGGCGCTTGGCCTCGGCCGAGGACTCGTGCTCGACCTGGACCTCGTAGCTCGCGGCCTGCATCGTCCGGATCGACGCGAAGTCGCGACGGCCACCCGTCGCCGCCTGTCCGATCGCGGCGAAGATCGCACCGAAGAGGATGCCCGCGACGAGGCCGTAAAGGACGACGCCGAAGAACTCCGGCCCTTCGAAGAACAGCCCGAACAGGAGGCCGAAGAGCAGTCCGACCATCGCGCCCTGCGCGGCGCCGGCGGCCGCCGCGCGGCCGGTCGTCAGCCGGCCCGCGACCTGCTCGACGCTCTGCAGGCCGGTGCCGACGATCGCGACCTTCTCGACCGGGAACCCACTGTCGGAGAGGTGGTCGACCGCGCGCTCGGCGTCGCGGTAGTTCTGGTAGGTGGCGACGGTGGTCTTCGCGCCCGGCGTCGCGGGTGTTGCGGCTTCCATGCGACCAAGCTACTCCTGATCGCCCGCTGCGACCAGCGATCCGGACGCGTCGGCCGAGCGCTCAGTCGGCGACGACGTAGACGGCGCGCGCCCTGACGATCTCGCGATCGCCGACGATCAGCGTGCAGTCGGCGAACGAGAGCGTCCGCCCGACGCGGTCCGTACTCGTCCGCGACTCGATCCAATCACCGGGCTTGGCGGGCTTGAGATAGTCGACGGTGAGGCTGACCGTCGCGCGGTCGTGGTCGTCGGAGGCGTCGAACTCGATCGCACGCCCGAGCGCGAAGTCGGCGAAGGTCGAGAGCAAGCCTCCCTGGACCGTGCCGCGGTGGTTGGCGTGGCGATCCTCGGCGCGGACCCCGAGGACGGGATGGCCGTCGCGGGACTCGTCGACGTGGATCGGCCCGATGTGCTCGAGGAAGGGGCCTTGGTTGGGGAAGGGCTCGAAGCCGTCGGGCGTGTCCATGCCGCGGCTTCTACCGCAAGCCACGATCCGGGGGCGCGGCCCGGCCGGCGGTCGGAGCGTCAGACGAGGGCGACCGTGCGGTCGCGCCCCTGCGCCTTCGCCTCGTACAGGAGGACGTCCGCTCGCGCGACGAGTCCCGATGCCGTCTCGCGGCCGTCCCATCGCGTGACGCCGGCCGAGCAGCGCTGGCCCTGAGGAGTCGCGGCGCGCAGGCGCTCGACGATCTCTGCGGCGTGGTCGAGGTCGGTCCCCGGCATCGCGACGGTGAACTCCTCGCCGCCGTGGCGAGCGATCTGGTCGGTCGGGCGCAGGACGCGCATCCAGGCCGCGCTCGCCTCGATCAGCACCCGGTCGCCCGCGGGGTGGCCGTGCGCGTCGTTGTACTCCTTGAAGTGGTCGAGGTCGAGCATCGCGATCGACACCGGCTCGCCCGACCGGCTCGCCCGCGCGAGCTCGCGATCGAGCCCGTCGATCCAGGCGCGGCGGTTGAGCAAGCCCGTCAGCGGATCGGTCCGTGCCTCCTCGAGCGCGACGGCGAGGAGCCGCTCGCGATCACGCTCGAGCGAGCGCCGCTCGGAGACGAGCCGCCCGATCATGAGCGACGCGATTATCAGCGCCGCGATCGCGAAGAAGACGTGGACCGCGCCGTCGTCGGGGCCCTCGTGGATCTCCAGCGCGACCCCGAAGACGGCGCCCGCGAAGACCAGGTGCGCGACGGTCTGCCGGAAGGTAAAGAAGTAGGCGCTGAACGCGGCGACCCAGAGCAGGAGCCAGACATACGGGGAGTTGCTGCCGCCGGAGAAGATCACGCAGAAGCCCGTCAGCAGCGTCCCGCCGGCGGTCGAGATGTGGAAGAACCACCGCGGCAGGTGGTTTCGCATCAAATAGATCAGGGCGGCGAAGACGAACCCTGAGCTCGCCGCGATCGCGAGCGGGATCCGGTTCTCGGTCTCGCTCTGAGGCAACAGCAGCGCGGCGAGCGCGATCAGTCCCGCGGCCGCGTAGAGCCAGGCGGCGATCGGCGCCATGCGCTCGTCGTCAGTGAACGGCAGCCGCGAGCCGGGGTCGTGCCCCTTCGCCTCGCCGCTCATCTGCAACCCCTTGTCCGACACCCGCGGTGCGCCCCTCTCCGGGCCGGTACAGCCCCCTATGAGAATCCCATCGACCGCAAGCGCCCCGGCTTGAGGCCCGGCTGCTCTTTACCTAGGGCTCTATGCGCTCGAGCAGAGCGGGGTCCGTGCGCGAGACGATCAACGCGGCACCGTCTCGCGGGTCGACGGCGATCGTGTTCGCCTGCTGGACGGTCGGAAAGCGCTCGACCTCACGCAGCCCGTCCGCGGTCAGCGCGAACTCGACGGCGGTGTTCTCCTCGGTCAGGGTCACCCAGAGGCGATCGCGCTTCTCATCGGAGGCGACGCCGTAGGGCGTGCCGGGCAGATCGGTCGTCCCGACCTCGCGCAGCTCGGGCGCGAGGTCGTACTCGATGATCTGATCGCCCTGGGTGTCGATCACGAAGACGCGGTCGTCGACGACGCCGGCATGCGTCGGGCCGACGCCGGCGTCGAGCTCGCCGGTCTGCTCGAGCGTGTCTGGGTCGTAGGTGGCGATCTTTCGCTCGGTCACGGCGACGGTCGCGATCCGCCCATCGGCGTAGACGATGTTGCCCGGCTGGATCGGCGCGTCGAGCTGGCGGATCAGCTCGCCGTCCTCGACGACCGAGACCTGATTGCTCATCTCATCGGCGACGAAGACGCGGCCGTTCGGCGCCTCGACGGCGTCGTGCGGGAAGTCGCCGACACCGGTCGCGCGCGGCATCCCGGCCGGCAGCGGGACCTCGATCAGCTCGTCGGCGTCCTCGGACGGGACGAGTACCGGGCCGCCCGGGCCGGCGATCCGCAGGTGGCGGGGATGGCCGGGGAGCTCGATCACGCGCTCGGTGGTGAGCGTCCGCGCGTCGATCAGCTTGAGCGACGGCGGGAACTCGATCCCGACCGCGGCGAGGCCGGTCTTCTCATCGACGATGATCCCCTCGGCGCCGTTGCCGATCTCGATCACCTCACCCGTCGGCTCCTCCGTGATCTCCGGCGCCTCGGCGGGCTCGGGGACCGGCCCGTACTTCTCGAGCGCGGCCTCCTTCGGCGTCTGCTCGTCCTCGCCACACGCGGCGAGCAGGCCGAGGAGCAGCAGGACGAGCATGAGAACGAGGGGTCGGCGCTGTCGGGTCATCGAAACAAGCCTCGCAACTCGAACGCGCCGGCCCACGCGATCGGATCAGGCGACGGGCTCGATGAGTCGCGATTGAGGGCGAACCGCGATCATGTGTGCCGATGAAGGCCGCACCCGCCACGGCGGCGCCCCCGCCGCGTGACGAAGGCCGCGCGCCGCTTCGCCTTCGCGACCGGACGACGCTCGTCCCGATCGCGATCTGGGCGGCCGTCATCTTCGCCGGCTGGATCGTCGGAACGATCCTCAACGACCAGGGGGAGTCGATCCTGCTCGACTCGCCGCCGCTCTACGGCAACTGGGACGTCCGATTCGGCCTCGGTTCGCTGTGGCCGATCGCGGTCGGGGTCCTCGCGGTCTGGCTCTGGCCGCGGGTGATCGAGCGTGCCTCGTGGCGTGGGGTGATCTGGACCGCGTTCGCGTTCGCGCTCGCCTGGCCGGTTTCGCTGGCGCTGGTCGAAGGGGTGGGGGAGTTGACCGAGCCGCTGCTCTGGTTCACCCAGTACCAGCAGGCGGTGCCGTTCGTCGGCGACCCGCTCGAGTTCATCCGCGACTTCAACACCGTCGTCAACGGCTATCCGGCCCATG
Source organism: Thermoleophilia bacterium SCSIO 60948 (assembly GCA_021496505.1). Classification (GTDB taxonomy): domain Bacteria; phylum Actinomycetota; class Thermoleophilia; order Solirubrobacterales; family 70-9; genus JACDBR01. The sequence goes on from CP053031.1 coordinate 643,408, forward strand.
TCACCGCGCACCCGCCGCTCGCGGTTCTGGCCTACTGGCTCGTCGAGCAGGTGGTCCCGGGCGTCTGGGGGGCGACGGTGCTGACGTTGGTCAGCGCCGCGACCGCGCCGATCGCCGCGCTGGTCGCCGCACGGCGACTCACCGACGAGGCGACGGCCCGCCGCGCCGCCCCCTACCTGGTGATCGGCCCCGCGGCGCTAGCGATCGCGACGACCGCCGATGCGATGTTCATGGCGGTCGTCGCCTGGTCGGTCTGCGCGCTCGTCGTCGCGTTGACGGGGGAGCCGGGCCGCCGCGCCGACGTCCTGTCGCTGCTCGGCGGGCTCGGGTTCGGCATCGCGATCTTCATGTCGTTCGGGCTCATACTCGCCGGAGCGATCCCGCTCGCGGTCGCGATCCAGAAGCGCCGGATCAAGCCGATCCTGCTCGCGGCCGTCGGCGGCCTGCTCGTGATCGGCGCGTTCCTCGCCGCCGGCTACTGGTGGCTCGACGGGCTCGACGTCGTCGGCGAGCAGTACGCCGACAGCGTCGCGAGCACGCGGCCCTACTGGTACTTCGTCTGGAACAACCTCGCCGCGTTCGCCCTCGGTTCGCTCGGCCCGGCGCTCGCGATCGCGCTGTGGCGGTTTCGCGACAAGCGGTTGGCCTGGGTCGTCGGCGGCGCGTTCGCGGCGATCGCGATCGCCGACATCAGCGGCATGTCGAAGGCCGAGGTCGAGCGGATCTGGCTCCCGTTCCTGCCCTGGATCCTTCTCGCCGCGGTGGCGCTGCCGTCGGACCCTCGCTCGATGCGATGGCTCGTCGGCGCGCAGGCGGTGACGACGTTCGTGATCGCGACCTACGTCTGGACGATCTGGTGAGCATCATGATGCTATGATGCAACTATGCCTCGGACTCGGACGACTCTGACGATCGACGAGGACCTCCTGCGCGCCGTGCGCGTTCGCGCGGCACGAACCGGAAAGGGTGACAGTGAGGTGATCGAGGACGCCGTTCGCCGCGACCTCGGCTTCGATTTCCTCGAGAGGATGTGGGCCAAGAGTGAGCTCTCCGAGGAGGAGGCGATGGAGCTTGCCCTAGAGGCTCAGCACGCGACGCGACGCGATGCGCGCCGTTCTTGATCCGAACGTTCTGATCTCGGCGATCATCTCGGATGGTGGGGGCCCTGCCGAGGTCATGTCGAGGTGGAGGTCCGGGGCATTCGAGCTGATCGCCTCTGCCGCTCTTCTCCGCGAGCTCGAGGCCGTTCTCGGCTACGAGCGGCTACGTAGGTTCGTCGATAGGAGCGACGCGTTGGAATTTCTCGCGGTGCTCAACGACGAAGCGCGCGTGTGTCCGGATCCGGGCCGCTCTGCGACGAGATCGACCCGAGACCCGGATGACGAGTACCTCGTGTCGCTCGCTCGCGCCGAGCGCGCCGCAATCGTCTCGGGGGATCGCCACCTGCTCGAACTGGCCGGCGAGCTGCCTGTCTACTCGCCGCGTGAGTTCGTGGAGCTCTTGGACGAGGTGCTAGGACCGTGACTCCGCGACCTCGAAGCGCTCGACCGCGAACTCTCCGATCAGGCTGAAGTCGAAGTCGTCCTCACCCTCGACCTCGGACTCGCGAAATGCTTTCAGCGAAGCCTCCGACTCCCAGCGCTCGAAGACGTTGACCCGCGCCGGATCGACGGGGTCGGCCGAGGTAGCGAAGTCGAGGCAACCAGGCGCTTTGCGGGCCAGCCGCACGGAGCCCGCGCTCGCTTCGAGTAGGGCCGCGCGGTCCGCGGGGTCGACGACGAGGTGGCCGGCGACGATCAGCACGGGCGCCTAGGCCTGACCGGCCCCGAGCGGGCCGCGTTCGGGTTCGCGCTCGCGCGAGCGGGCCTCCATCGGCCGCCGCTCCGTGCCCCACCGCCGCTCGGCCCAGAGCACGAGCCAGAGCCCACCGAGCGCCGAGCCGGCAGCCGTGCAGGCCATGTCGGAGATCGAATCGACGTAGCCGAAGGTCAGGTTCGAGCCGATGTAGGCGTCGGAGACGTACTCGAAGACCTCCCACAGCGTGCCGCCGAACGCCGCGACGACCGAGAACGTGATCAGCCAGATGCCGAGGTAGTGATGGCGAGCGGCCTCGGCCTTTAGGTCCGGCACGACCTTGAGCCGCGAGAGCGTGATGTAGGCGAGCGGCGAGATCAGCAGCGGCAGCGCGAAGTGGACGAACTTGTCGTAGTAGGCGATGTTGTCGTAGAGATTCAGCGTCTGGCCCCAGATCTCGAGCCCGACGCCGAGGCAGACCGCGATGTCGATCGGCCGGGGCAGGTTGGCCGCGCGAGCCACGTAGACGATCACCGCGCCCATCGCGACGCGGATCGCCTCGAGGTTCCCGATCGCCAGGAACACGACGGCGCCGACGACGTAGGACAGCCGCAGCACGTCGATCGGATCGCGAACCAGGCGACTCCAGTCGCCGAGGCAGACGCGTCGCACTCGTTGGCTCATTCCAGTCACGCGCAGACAAAGTCTGACGCAGGCCTGCAAGCCCGCCGAAATCGTTGCCGAGCCGCCGGGCTCCGCCGCTATCTACGCTGGCGGCGGGGCGGCAGGGGTCTGGTGGCCCATCCGATCTTCAAAATCGGCAGGGCGGTGCAGCCCACCGCTTGGAAGGTTCGATTCCTTCGCCGCCTCGTGCGCAAAGAGCCTGCAAACGCTGAGAGGGCGTTCTCAGTAGGCCTGTCGGGTGGTCTCTGAGAGGGTCGAACAGGGCCGTTTCGGCCCGATATCGACAAGAGCGCAAACTACCGCGCACCCCTATCGGCGCGTCCTCGGCGAGCCGGCGCCGGCAAGAAATCTGCGGTCCAAACCGGGGGCGGGGTCAAGGTGTGCGGTCGCTTCGAGTCGAGGTCAAGGAACCGCGGGACCGGGCTGGAGTGATCTCGGCCTCCGTCGCCGCCCAGAGATGTTTCGCCCTAAGCCTCGGACTTGTCGGTTGCCGGAGCGTCTGTCATCCGGCCGGGACCTGGAGAAGACTGAGCAGCTGAGTCGGTCTGTCGACCCACCCACCTTCCTCGCGTTGCACCGCGAGATCGAGCTCGCCGTCGGCGTCGAAGTCGGTCGTCGCGACGCCGGTTGCTTGTTCGGTCGCCGGGATTTCCGAGTCGAACGAAAACCCACCCTGGCCATCTCCGCTCCAGTACTGGAGAGCCCGGCCGTAGGCGAGGAGCACGTCGCGCGAGCCGTTGCCGTCGAGGTCGGCGACTTCGACATCGTCGACCGGCTCGAAGTCGGGATAACCCGTCTCGAGAACGGCGCTGACGCTCAGCCCTCCGTCGAGATCGTTGGCGAAGACCGTTACCCGGCCGCCGTTCGGTACGAGCAGATCTCGGTCGCCGTCACGATCAATGTCGCTTGTGACCATCTCGCCGCCCGGCGCCGCGGTCGCCGACGGAACCTGCGCGCCTGGACCGAATCGGCCGCCGTTCCGGCCCCGGAAAGTCTCGATGCCCGCGGCGGTGCGCGCAACGATGTCGAGGAGGCCGTCGCGATCCAGGTCAGCCACGAGCACGTCGGTGACCGCGCCCTCGGATCGGATCGTCACACCGGCCGAGAAGTGTCCGTGACCGTCGCCCAGAAGCACCCGGATCCGCTTGCGGAGGTGCACGACGAGGTCGGGCCGCCCGTCGCGATCGAGGTCGCCCGTCGCGAGGCTGCCGTTGCGGCTCGGGTTCCTCCCAACCCGATAGACCCTTCGGGCATAGCCGCCCTCGGAGCGGCTCAGGTACAAGACCACCCCGGCGGTGAGACGGCCGCGGGCGCTCGCGGCTGAGCCCTGCACGGCGATGTCTTGACGGCCGTCGCGATTCAGGTCGGCTAACTCGAGATCGCCGAGATCGCCCGCGTAGAACTTCTTGGTCCGATCGGTCAGCCCATCGCGACCTCCGAAGTTGATGCGAAGCTCGCCGCACGAGCAAGCGTCGTAAAGGCCAACGGTCACGGCATCTTCGGAGCCGTCGCGATCGAGATCGGCGAGCTCCAGCGAGTCGTTCGGGAAAAGCATCCCGTCGAACTCCTCGCCCGGCGCGAAAGCTGGCGCGGCCGAGGCCGCCGCAGGCAACCCAGCGAGCACGGCAAGGGCCGTGAGCGTTGCGCGTAACGCGAGGTTGAGGGTCATCGGTCAATCCTCGAGGGGCGAGATGAGACACGCATGAGGTGCGCGTGAGAAACCGCCGGCGCGTTCGTGGCGGATTGCGCGTCTCGCCCCATGCCGCGGGTGCGGTTCGGCAGCGGCTGGGACCGTGTCCTACCCAGGCTTCGCGGAATCGACTCGCAGGCGCGCCCACCCGCCCCTCGCACCAGCATGCAAGCCTTCAAAATCGGCAGGGCGGTGCAGCCCACCGCTTGGAAGGTTCGATTCCTTCGCCGCCTCGTGGAAGAAGTGCCTGCAAACGCTGAGAGGGCGTTCTCAGTAGGCGTGTCGGCCGGTCTCGGAGAGGGTCGAACAGGGCCGATTCGGCCCGATATCGACAAGAGCGCAAACTACCGCGCACCCGGATCGGCGCCCTCTCGGCGACCTGGCGCGGCCAAGAAAGTCGCGGTCGAAATCGGGGGGAGCGGGGAGGTGTGCCGTAGCGTCGATCGGAAGGCAAGAACACGACGAGAGGACCCTCCGATGAAGACGACGATCACCGACGCCCCCGCGTGGGCCCCGCAGCTGATCGAGCTGGCCTCGAAGCTGCCGACCGGCGACATGATCAACGACCGCGACGATCTGACCGAGCTGCTTCGCCGGTTGCTCGAGGCGACCGCGGACGCATCGACCGAGCTCTGGGACACCCAAGGCGAGGAGCTCTACGTCGACGAGTTCAGCCCGAGCCCGGAAGAGGTTGCCGAGATGAGCGCCCCGATGCGCGCCGCCTACGTGGCCAAGCTCGTTCGCACCTTCGCGCTTTGCTTCGGAACCCCGCGGCCGGGGGAGGCTCCTCGCGACGTCGACTCGCACGCAGGGCTGGCCGCTCGGGTCGTGGAGGTGGTGCGGTAGGAGCTGCCGCTCGGGGCGCGCTGTCGGCATGCCGACAGGCCGTGATCGCACGTATCGATCCGCCGGGGAAGACCGGGTAGAAATCCGGCGACATGAACGCAACCGGACGCAAAGCGGGACGGCGGGCGTGAAGCGCCACATCCCCGAGGGGCTCGAGCGCTTCGAGGCCGACTGGCACTTCACGCACGCTGTCGAGGCGCGGGGCCTTGTTTTCTGTTCGGGGGTCACGGGAACTTCCGTCAACGGCCGTGTGGACGCCGATCCCGCCGCCCAGTTCCATCAGGCCTTTGAGCACTTGCGCGTCTATCTCGAGGCCGCTGGCTGCTCGATCGACGGGCTCGTCGAGATCACGAGCTATCACGTCGGACTGCGGGAACATCTCGAAGCGTTCCTCGCCGTCAAGGACCTTTGGATCGAGCCGCCCTATCCCGCTTGGTCGGCGATCGGGGTGTCGGAGTTGATCACGCCGGGGGCTCTCGTCGAGATCCGAGCGGTGGCGGAGCCTCCGGGGTCCCGGATCTCGTGATCGTGCTCGAGTAGTGGTAGGTCTGGGGAATCCGGGCGGCGACGTGATCGTCGGCGGGGAGCCGCTCGGGCCGATGGGGCCAGACAACGCACAGCACCTACAACCGGCGAGACTTGGAGTCGCGGAACATATGGTGCCAGGGCATGTCTGACGACGCGAAGGTCTTCTTTGGATACCCCTCGAGCCCCGAGAGTTCACGCGAAACGCTCGCCAGTGCGGCCGCAACGCTGGGACGCGTTGGCGGTATCGCCGTCAAGACTTGGGAAGATCTCACCATTAGCGGGCAGATCGTCATCGAGAAGATTCTCTCGGCGATCGACGCGGCGAGGCTTTGCGTATTTGACATCACGACTCTGAACGAGAACGTCCTGTTCGAGATCGGCTACGCGATCGGCCGCGAGAAGCCAATCTGGCTTGTTCGAGATACGTCAGACGAGGTAGCGGCCGAACGTTGGAATCAAATCGGAATCGTCGACGGCCTCGGGTACGAGACGTTCGTTAACTCAGACGAAATCGTCGGTCCATTTATGGAAGTGCGCCCGGATACGGGCCACTCGCCTGCGATCGTTGACGTTCATGGTTTTGCCGAGCGAGACCCTGGATCGGTGGCGTCGATCTTCTACATGCAAGGACTGCACGCAACGAACGCCGACAAGGAGTTGATTCGGACCGTCGAGAGGGAGCGGGAGCAGGGCTTAGAGGTCACTATCGCCGACGCGCGTGAGTCCTCCGTCGAGGCTCTGGGATGGTACGTCCGGCAGTGTGCCCGGGCCGACACCATACTGCTGCACTTGGCGTCGGCGAATCGGCAGATGAGCGCTACGCACAACGCACGGTGCGGCTTAGTAGCCGGACTGGCGCGCGGGATGGACAAACCGGTTCTAATGCTCGCAACCAGCGACTTCGAATCCCCATTCGACTATCGAGATCTCCTTTACCGGTACGAGAACGCTCGCGATTGCGCCGATCGTGCTAACAAATGGCTCGCAAATCGTCTGGACGCCGCACATCAAGAGCTAGAAGCGCGGGCGAAGCATGCGGTGGAACGGCGTCGAAGTTCCGAGCTGGCGTCTCTGCGACTTGGCGAGCATGTCGCTGAGAACGAATCGAAGACGCTCGGTGAGTACTTCGTCACCACACACCTTTACCAAGCGGTCGTAAGGGGTGGGGCTCGGCTGTTCGTAGGTCGGAAGGGAACGGGAAAGACGGCAACGCTCCTCCAAGCGACTCGTGAATTTGAGCGAGATCGCCGTGTTCTCGCCTGCAGCATGCAACCGTCCTCATACGATCTAACTGGATTTGAGCGCGTGATGTCGCGGATTGCAGCTCGCGACACACGTCAGATCATCATTGAAGCATTCTGGAAGTACTTGTTGTACTCGCAGATGTCACTTGAGTTGACCGAGGAACTGAGACGGCGTCCGGCTGGCATCGAACCGGGTACCCCTGAGTGGGACTTGGATCAATACTTGCGGGGACCTGGGGCCATCTTCACTCGCGACTTCGGTGTCCGAATTGACCATGCCCTCGAACGACTTGAGCAGGCCGGCTTAGGTAGTAACCCCACTGCGGATCGCGCGAACCTTGCCAACGCACTCCATACGAAGCTCATCGCGGAGCTTCGTGATCTCATCGCGCCTTGTTTGACTTACAAGGATCGCGTTGCAGTGCTGGTTGACAACCTCGACGCCTCGTGGGATCCACGGGAGGATCTAAGCGCCGCTTCAGACCTACTTTTAGGCCTAATCGCGGCCTCTCGGAAGGTCTCAAAGGACCTCGAGCGGAGACTTCCTAGCGTTGGGCGCGAGGAGTTTGAAGTTTCGGTTGCGGTCTTCTTAAGAAGCGACATCTTCGAACGCATTAGGGATCGCGCACCGGAGCCCGACAAACTCCCCCTTGAGCGCATTGAATGGAACGATGAAGCGACCCTCTTGCGTGTCGTCGGCGAACGGTACGTGGCCGCCGTAGATAACGAACGCGCCCGACCGCAGGAGCTTTGGGAGCGCTACTTCACCGGAATTCTCGACGATCTGTCTCCTAGTGCGTACGTTCTCGAGCGAGTGATTCCGCGTCCACGCGATATAGTGTGGTGGTGTAACACAGCGCTGGACGTCGCTTCACGGCGTGGTCACGCCCAGGTTACACCGGACGACCTACGTGAAGCGGAAAGTCTCTACTCGAGGTTCGTTATAGAGGCGATGCAGGTGGAGCTCGGCTCCCTGACTGACGATCCAGAAGCTCTCATATATGCGTTTGCTGGGGCGCCGGACCAAGTCTCAGAGGACGATGTCATCGCGATGCTAAGAGGCGCTGGGGTAAGAGACGAGGACCTCGATGCGGTTACGAAGGCTCTGATTGGCTTCACTTTCTTGGGGCTGCTGACCCAGGCACCCCACGCGCAGTTCGCAAGCGACCTACATCAGGTGGAGCGGTTGCGCGCTCTCGCCCGCGGCTCTGCCCGCCGCGGCGTCGCCGTTCGGTACTGCATCCATCCCGCTTTCCATTCGTATCTCGAAGTAGGCCCCGTACATCCTGATCAGCAGGCCCTCGCGTAGTACCACGGACCGGTTGCAAGTCACGCGATCGTGACCCTGGTCGCGACGGCGATCGCGATGGCCGTCTCTCGCCGCCGCGACCCAGCGTCGATGAGGCCGCCCTGCGGTGTCCCACATCAGCATGCAAGCCTTCAAAATCGGCAGGGCGGTGCAGCCCACCGCTTGGAAGGTTCGATTCCTTCGCCGCCTCGTGGGAGAAGTGCCTGCAAACGCTGAGAGGGCGTTCTCAGTAGACATTGCGAGCTGTCTCGGAAGCATCGAATCGGGCGGTTTCGGCCCGATATCGACAAGAGCGCAAACTACCGCGCACCCCGATCAGCGCCTCCGCGCGAGCTAAATTCGGCGAGGGAGTCGCCGCCCAAATCGGGGGCCGAGCCCTTTCGTGGCGTAGCTTCGATCGAGCCGGTTGAACCTCGACGCCTGGGTGCCGCCGAGGCCAAGCGCGAAGTCGGGATCGACACCTTGGTTCTCGACCGTAGTCGAGGGTTTAACGTCACAGGGGTGCGTTCCGACTACCGAGAGAGTGCCGTAGGCCCGGAGCTCTGCCACCTACTCGAGGCCTACTTCCATCAGGACATGGACTTAGAGGGCGGTAGTCCAGGCGAGATAGTTCGGACCTACTCACGAGGTGAGCCGCGCGCGAATCAGCTCGCTCTAGCAATCGAGATCGAAGCTCTACTGAACGGGCCCGAGCCAGAAGAGCTTGGCGGCGCGATGCAGGAGATGACGGACTTCGTCGTGGTTGGTGGCGACTACTCCCCGCGCGAGTTCTTATGCCTCGTCCTCGGAGCGCTACAAGCTTGTACCGCGGGCCGGCGCTAGCTCCACCTGCGAACACGCACGTCGTGCCCGACGAGAGGGCTGAGGCTCACGGCCCGTTCGAGATCAGGCCGGATCGCTACCGCCGTCTTCGATCATCCGGTCCGATCCAGCCCGATGATCTCAGCGGGAGGTTCCCCCGCATCGAGTCGAACGAGTAGACCGACGCCTTTCTCCGGTCGGTATCGCTTCGGCCGATCGATGCATCGCTCTAGAAGCAGACGTCGCCTACATCCTTCATTGAGCTCTGGTCGAGGTGAGGCGAGGGGCCACAGTCCGATCGCTGGCGTCAGGGCGAACGTCGTCGTCCCGCGGCTGGAAGCCTTGGAGTGGCTCCTGTCAGAGGAAGGACTAGGACGATGTCCCGCTCGACACCCAGTCGGTCTACTGGTGGAACCCGGCCGCGCCCGGCCGAGCATCTCGCGGCCGTGCGCGGCGACGGCTCCCGCGATCGCGCGGAGCTGTTCGAGGCCTATCGCGAGTCGGGTCGGTAGGCGACCAGGTCTCAGTCTCAGACGCCGAGCTCGACGCGATGAGCGAACGCGCCAATCGCAGGGGCGCTGCGGGCGCCAAGCGACGGCGAGCCCTACAGGACGTGAAGGCCGTCGACCTCAACTGCGTCCGAGCGTGCCCTTCGGGGAAGCGAAGCTGGAGAGTCAGATCCGAGCGACCTTCCTCTTGTGTCCAAAGCGGAGCGTCGACAAGAACCTCGCCAGCATCCGTTTCGAGGAGATTCACGCAGTCTCGCCACCAGCCCAAAGGCGGATCCTGCAAGCGTCGGCCGTAGTCGCTGATGGCCAGACTGAGCTCAGCCGCACTCAGTCGCGAACCCTCAGTCAGCGTTTCGAGTGCGTCGTAGTCGCCAGCCGTGAGCAGCCCAACGATCCGCCGCACCCTCGCCTCGAGGGCTTGGTCATATTCGCTCAGTCGAAAGAGAGCTAGTTCGCGATCCACGATGTGTTGACTCGCTTCGATAAAACGCCTGACCCGGACGCAGTGTTCGCTGGTCGCACCGGCTCCTCGGTCTAGGTCGTCGTCAGTCGCTTTCATCACGAGCTCATCCGCGAGTACGAAGCCGTCGCCTCGCGCTAGATCGATACGGGCTTCCACTCCGCGACTCGACCGCGTGAGATCGAGAGAGAAGACGAGGGTCTCGTCCCCTGGGGAGGAGGCAGGGGAATAGCTCGCAGCGGCCCTTAGCGGGAAGGAGTCGTTGTGCCCACAGTCGATACGGACGACGAAGCCGCGATGCTCCAGGTCGACCCCTTCGTTGAGGGCGTCCACAGCTGACCGAAACTCAGCCCACAGAGTCTCTACGGAGGTCATCGCTTTGCCTCCCTCCCGAGGTCGATGGCTGCATCCTAGGTACCTGAACCACACGAGAGCGACGGCCGTCAGACACGGCGGTCCTGAGCGCTAGGCGCGTCGGTCACGCCTGCCGCTGTGGGTCAGATGCCAACTGCCGCAGTGCTCGCACCTGTAGGCGCGCTGCTGGTCACCGGTCGTCCGCGCGGCTCTCGACGCGACTCCAAGCGCCGTCAGCTTTGACCGGTAGCCGCGCTTCGAGGTGGTCTCGCAAACGGTGTAGTCCGAGCTCGACTGGCCGTTGCGGCTCCTCGGCTTCTTCCGCTTCTTCCGGCCGCTTCGCTGCTGGTGATTGAAGTTCGTCATCGAGATCGCGATCCGTAGCCAGGTCGGATACTTGGCCTTCGATCTGACGCCAGCGGGACGGCTCGCGTCGTTCCGCCTGCACAGTTCGCTTGTCGTCATCTCTCCGAACAGCAGCTCGCGAGGGCACCGCTGCGCGGTGCTCAGCCCGGTCTACTCGAGCCCGACGGGCTCCCAGTCCCGCCAGGCGTCGAGGTAGGTCTCGACGAGCCATTGCTCGATCACTGCCTGCGGAGGTGGACTCTGGTGAGGAACTGGCGCGGACTCAAGCTGGGCGATCAGCCCATCGAGCTCCTCCAGGATTTCTGCCGGGGGCACGCGTCCCATTCGGACATCCATCAGCCGACTCCGTTGAGGCTCAGGGACGGGCAGCGTGATCTTGAGATCAGTGAGCAGCTCGATGCCCTGATAGCCAATTCGCAACGCATGCATCGCGTACTTGGTGTCGTAGCCGAATTCCTCGCTCAGCTCTCGCTCGCGCGGTCGACCGTGGCCAGAGCCCTTCTCGAGCAGACCCTTTCGCTGCGACTGCAGGTAGCCGAGGAAGCTCTCCTTCACCCGGCCGGCGATGACGAGTTGGTCGGCCATGGCGCGCAGCTGGCGGCCGGCTTCGGTCTCGATCAGCACGTGCTCAGGCGGCGCGAAGAGCGGGAGCAGGACCGTCGGGCTTCCCTTCAGCGCGAGGCGGCAGTACCTGCGCAGGCTGTAGACGATTAGGTCGAGGTCGCCGGGGCCGCTCGGCACGCCTTCGGGCTGAGTGCGATGCGAGTGATGCTCGAATTGCCCGAGACCGATCCATGCCTCGGGAGGCTCGATGGTGATCGCCATCTCGTCGCGATCGTCCGTGCCCGCGCGGACGAGACCGTGGACCTGCGAGCCGACGACGGTGCGGAGGATGCAGCCATGTTCGGCGATTCTCGCGCTCGGACCGGTGCCCCACTCGCTAGCGGTGTCGTTCGCATCGTCCATCGCTGCGAGTCTGCCGGGAACTGACTCCATCCGTTCCGCTCACCGGAGCTCGGCACTAAGGCGACTCCGTCGCCCGCAAGATCTCTAGCGCTCGGGCGGCGAGCGCACGCACCTCGCTCCATTCGGGTGATGAACGGATGCCGGTGACCGTCCAAAGCTCGGCGCTCTCGTGCCCGCTCATCTGACTGAGTTTTCGTCGACATCCAGGAGTGCCTGCGTTGCGGGCTCTGGGGTGTCTTGGTTGCCGAGTACCACTCGAAGCGTGTCGTTGTAGTCCAGGGCGAGCTCGTCCGGATCGAAGTTCCCGGCGGTGAGGTGGCGTAGCTGATCGGCCGGATCTGAAGCCAATTGCCTGAGCGCTTCCTGTAGTTCTAGGGTCCAATCACGCACGGACCGTCCGCGAGAGCTGGCCTCGTCTTCGGGGGATAGCCGGACGGCCGGCCCTACAGACGCTCTACCGGTCCCGCCTCTTACCTGCGTCTCGACCAGTGGCGTAGCCGTACCCACTGCCGTGCTACAACTACCCGCCCGTGTTCTTCGCCGCAGCACACCTGACCAACCCCACCCGCAGCACCGCTGCCGGGTTGGTCTCAAGCTGCTCGCAGAAGCGGCTGGGCCAGCGGCCCGGACGAGATATCTAGGCGGACGCCTCTCGCTCGCGACCTCTGGGTCGCCCGAACCGAAGCAGACGTTCGCCGCCCCGGAATCACTCATTGCCGTGATGCGCTGCCGCGCACACGGACCTCACATCAGGACGGGTCGAGGAGCCCGTCGCGCACGCCGGGTGCGCAAGACCAGAAGGAACCCATGACGTACGTGTACGGAGAAGCAGACGAAGCAACGCTCGCGCAGATGGCGCGATGCCTGGCCGCGGAGGAGGGCGCCATCGGCGTCCTGTGCGCAGACAACCACCTCGGCTACAGCCAGCCGATCGGCGGCGCGGTCGCCTACCGCGATCACATCTCGCCCAGCGGTGTCGGCTACGACATCGGTTGCGGCAACAAGGCGGTTCGAACGCCTCTGCTCGCCTCTGAGATCGAGGTCGGACCGGCGATGGATGAGATCGCGCGTCGGGTCAGCTTCGGCATGGGCCGCGTCAACGACGAGCCGGTCGATCACCCGGTGCTCGACGAGATCGCCGCCGCGGACTTCGCCCCGCAGCGTCGCATGGTCCAGGCCGCTCGAAACCAGCTCGGCACGGTCGGATCGGGCAACCACTACGTGGACCTCTTCGCTGATGAGGAGGACCGCGTGTGGGTCGGCGTCCACTTCGGCTCGCGCGGATTCGGCCACAAGACGGCGTCCGGATTCCTGGCGCTCGCCGAGGGTCTGCAGTTCACCGATCGCGCCGCCGACGCTCCGATGCACTCGCCGCCGGTGACGTTCGCGATCGACTCTGACCTCGGACAGGCCTACATCGAGGCGATGGGGCTCGCCGGGCGCTACGCCTACGCGGGTCGCGACGTCGTGGTCGACAAGGTGCTCGAGATTCTCGGCACTGAATCCGTCGAGGAGGTCCACAACCACCACAACTTCGCCTGGCGCGAGGAGCACGGTGGCGAGGACTATTGGGTCGTGCGAAAGGGCTGCACGCCGGCGTTCCCGGGTCAGCGCGGATTCGTGGGTGCGTCGATGGGCGAGGACAGCGTGATCCTCGAGGGCACCGAGGCCGCCGAGCCGGGACTGTTCTCGACGGTCCACGGTGCGGGCCGAGCGATGAGCCGCATGAAGGCGGCGGGCAAGTTCCGCTTCCGCAAGCGCTACGCGTGCATGGACCGGGACTGCGATCGCCTCTTCGAGCCCGACCAGGTTCGAGTTGTCGACGGTGGGCCTGAGCGCGGTGTTTGCCCCGATCACCCGGATGCGCGTGTGAAGAAGGTCCGTGTCTCCGAGCGGGTTCGGGAAGGCCTGATCGACTTCCCGTCGGTCCAGGCCGAGATCGCCGCGAAGGGGATCGAGCTGCGAGGCGGCGCCGCCGACGAGGCGCCGGCTGCCTACAAGCGACTCGACGAGGTGCTCGAGGCTCACGGCGAAACGATCCGCGTCATCCACCGCCTGCGCCCGCTGGGCGTCGCGATGGCGGGTGCGGGGACGGTGGACCCCTACCGCGACTGAAGTGGGACGCGCTCCGAGGGGCAACCCTCGGAGCGCGTGACTTCGGCAGCGGGTGGCCGAGGTGTGTCCGCCGACAGTCGGGTGCTCCCCACGAGGGGAACCCTCGATCCGATTAAGGCGCACGCTCGGAGTTCGATGGCCACTCGCCAGACTTCTCGAACTGTTCCCTCCGCTCCGCATCACGCAGCATGAGCCTTAGGTAGTGGTCTGCTCGCGCATCGGTCAGACAGCTGTTGCCGCTCACGGTCGGCGGCTTGAGGCCCGCTTCCCTGAAGCGCTCCGAGACCTCCGGACAATCGGCAGGCGTCTGGAATGGAGCTCCAGTAATGCTGTCCTGGCTCTCCTCGACGTCCTCTCGGTCGAATGATCCCGCGACCGCCAGCCCGGCCGGCACGGCTATGGCAACCAGAGCCGCACCCAGACTCGCCCAGAACTTACGGCGGCCGCGCCGCACCGTCTCAGCGAGGCCGGCCTCGACGCTGCGTCTCATCCGATCGCTCTCGGCCTCGCTGGGTGATGCAGGCTCCCCCCGATTAGCGCGCGCGACGTCAAGCGGGTCCATCAGATGACCTCCGGAGTGGGATTGTCTTGCTGGCTCGCCAGGAGCTCACGCTCGAGCTGCCTTCGAGCTCGGGACAGACGTGACTTGACGGTTCCGGCGGGAATGGCGAGCGCCTCGCCTATCTCAGCCTGCGAGAGATCGGCGTAGATGTAGAGCAGGACGACCGCGGCGTCGTTCTTGCTCAGGGATCTCAAGACTCGGCCGAGGTCGGGAATCCGTCTTTGAGCCTCCGCCCGCTCGACAACACCATCTTCGATTGAAGGCGGGCCGGGGTCGGGCGACAGGCGGCCTAGGGCCCGCCGCTCGCGAGCTGCGCTGCGCGAGTGCCGCAGGAGCTTGTTCGTCGCGATCCCCAGGAGCCACGGACGAGCGCTCTGATGTCCGGACCGAAACGTATTTCGCTTCTCGAACGCAGTGAGGAATGTCGCCGTCGCCAGATCTTCGGCCGTTTCCCTTCGTACGCGAAACGCGAGGTAGCCGAAGACCGCCGGGTGGTGTCGCTCGAAGATCTCCCCGAAGACCTCAGGTGTCTCGCGAGAGCGGCGAAGGAGCTCGGCATCTGATGTGGCGTCGGTGGTGCTGTTCAACGTTCTGTCCTGCTGGCTATTGCCCGCTGCCTGAGAAACGGTTCACACCAGCGGCGCTCGCCTATACAGAGCCCTGGCACCCCCGCCGGGTGTTCGCCCCGGGGCCGTCCGGACGTAGGCTGGCCCGCGAGAGTCGCGCACCGGCTCGCTTCGTCGCTGGCCTGTTTGCTCGAGGGCTGAGGACCTCAAACGTCCGAAGCTGACGGGTGTCCCGACCGCCGAAAGCAGCGAAGGTGGTAGCGCGCCATTCGCAGTCCGTGGTCGTCGGGCTCAGGGGCGATCACACCTCTAGCGCTGTAAGTAATGATGCCGCGGCATCCTTCGCAGGTCTCACCGACTGGCGTGGGGACGTGCGTCCAATCCGGCACCCCCGCGCGATCCCATTCGGGACCAAACAGTTCCGGATCCGGTCCCACCACGCTCTCGCACCCTAGTTAGGAGCCGCTCGGGCGAAACCAGGGGTTGGCGTGCGGTGGGGAGCTGTTCGTGGCGCCATCGACCGCCCACATCAGCATCCAAGCCTTCAAATCGGCAGGACGGTGCAGCCCACCGCTTCCCAGAGACCATCGAGATCTCCCGGATCCAGATCGGAGGGGTTGGGTGGCGTGGCGTAGCTTCGATTCAAGGCCATAGAGTTCAGCCGCCAGACTCGCGGACCGACTCGAAGCGGCCGGGATCGAGCCTGAGCGACTACGAGGAGGCCCATGGACATCCCCGAGCCGGTCGAGTTCTTCGTCCCGAACACCGATCCCGAGCAATGCGAAGCCCGCTGGCAGGAGCTTCGAGAGGCGGTTCAGAGCGGCAGGAACCAGCAGCTGGGCGACGAGCGCATCTACTCGATCTCGTTCGAGAGCAACCGCGGCCTCTGCACCGCCACCGTCGGGAGCTCGATCCGGGTCAGGACTCCGCGCAAGCGAGGCGGCTACGACACGAACTACGGCACCAGCACGATCCTCGCGATCTTCTCTGGGCCGTCGTACCTGATCGTCCAGGAGCCCGGTCCGAACGAGTGGCACAACCCGGCGATGGCGGGAGTGCCCACGCTGGTCGTCTATTTCGTAGGTCTCGGGGACTGGACCGGATACGGCCCACCCACGGCCTGACCTCGGTCCCAGGCAAGACCGCGGAAATTACCGGGAAGGTGTGATGGAGCTGCACGGGTGGGGTCGTTGTCTGCGGCGGTCAATCCCGCCGCGCTCGGAAGCGTTTCGCCGACAGGGCAAACCGCCCTCCGGCGGCCGACATCAGCATGCAAGCCTTCAAAATCGGCAGGGCGGTGCAGCCCACCGCTTGGAAGGTTCGATTCCTTCGCCGCCTCGTGGGAGAAGTGCCTGCAAACGCTGAGAGGTCGTTCTCAAGAGGCGTGTCGGCTGGTCTCGAAAGAGGTCGAACGGGGCGGTTTCGGCCCGATATCGACAAGAGCGCAAACTACCGCGCGCCCTGATCTGCGCCATCGAGGTGAGCCGACGGCGGCAAGAAATCTGCGGTCCAAATCGGGGGGAGAGCACTTTCGTGGCGTAGCTTCGATTTCAGGAAGCAAACCGCGACGGAAGGACCCAATGATGGACACGACCGACGAGACCCTCGACCCGCGCCACCCGGCGCTCAGGCGAGTCGAGCAAGCGTCCTGGGACGACATCAAGGCCGCCCTCTACGACGCCCAGGAAGCCCTCACTCGCGCGCTCGCCGCGAGCGCGAAGGACCTCGAGCTCTGGAACCGCGAGGGCGAGCAGCTCTACGGCGACGAGTTCCTCGTCGAGACGGAGGAGAGCGAGGCGATGAGCGATCGGATGAACAGCGCCTACATCGCCCGGCACCTGAAGAACGCTGCGCTGGCGCTCGGCATGCCGCGACCGGGCGAGCGGCCGGCCTGGTCGGACTCGCCGATCGGACTGGTCGACGGGCTGGCGGAGGACGTCGGCTAGGAGGCGGCGCCCACCGCGAAGAGCTCGCCGCTGACGGCCGCCCTGGTCGCGGTCGTCGCCCGGTGAGTGATCCGCAGGGCGGCGATCCGATCGTCGGCCGGGTTCCACTGGCCGCTCGGCCGGCGGGGCCGAACGATCGAGCCCACGCCGAGGACGGCGCTCGAGCGATCGAGGAGCACGCGCTCGATCTGCGCCGTCTCGGCCGGAACCGTCCGTGCGAGGAGCGGCGCCACGTGAGCGGCCGAGACCGGATCGGCGTGGGCCTCGAAGGCGACGACCGCGGCATCGACGATCGGCTTGATCACCGCGGCCAGGTTCACCTGGCGTGAGCTCGTGAGCTCGATCTCCAGTCCGAAGAGCTCGCCGCGCCCCAGCGGAGCGCTCGGCTCGATCGCTCCGTGCTTGATCGCCCACCATAGAGCGGAGGTCTTAGGCGACTCGTTCAGACCCTCGAGGTCGCCGGCATTGAAACGCCCGAGGGTTGTCGACCGGGTCCAGCATCGATGCAGGGCGGTCGCCGGCTCGACCAGGTAGCGATGATGTTGTCGCCAGCGACGGCCGTCCGGATCGGGCGGGGGCGCAGCGAACGAGCGCTCGATCGCAAGCGACGCAGTCGCGATCGCCCGAAAGCAGGAGGCCCCGAGGTTGTAGACGAGCACGTTCTCGGCATCGACAAGCTCGCGGCTCTCCGAGGAGAAGATCGCGCGTACCCCTTCCCCGGTCGAAGCGCGTAGAGAACGAATCGAGGTCCGCAGCTCATCGCGGAGCGTCCTCTTCCACCCGGTCGCTTCGAACGGCAGCCGCTGGTCGGACCAGGCCTCCACCTCATCCGGGGTTGCCTGGATCCGGAACCGGTCGTCGCCGGTCGACCCCATAGCCGGGGACGCGACAGGCGCCTCCTTCGCCGGCGTCGGTTGGCGATGCCCGAGACCGTGTCCCGGCTTGCACGCGCCGCAGCGCTTCCAAGCCACGTCCTCGGCCCCTCGGTGCTCGACCAGCCAGGCCAGCGCCTCCGCGAAGTCTTCGAACGCAAGCTTCGGAATGCTGGCCTTTGAGCGGGGAACCCAAGCGCAGCTGGCCGCGTGAAGAACGTTCCACTCACCGGGGTTTGCACCGGCATGCGAGCCGAAGTCGTTAAGGACCAGCCCAACGCCGAGGCGGTGTAGCTCGATCAGCTCCGACTGGTCTCTGATCTCGTGCATCTCGGCGCGACTGACTTGCGTGGAGTCCGGAGAGGTGACCGCCCCTCTCAGTCCTCTTCGTAGAACATGGGATGCAGGCCGAGCTCAATGATGAAGGCGAGACCCACTAAGACGAGGATGGCGAGAGTGACCACGGCGAGGGCGATCATCGGTGTGTCGGCAATCTCAGTCGCTGCGACGCGGCGATCACGACGTAGAGCCCGCCGAAGAGCGCGAGCGTGGCGAGGGGGATCGCGATCAGCGCGGGCATCGAGCCCGGGTCCTCCCTAGATGGCGCACAGCGTGAAGCCCGACTCCTCCTCCGCTTGCTCAATCGCGGCATCGGCGTCCGGGTCGATGACTGAGAGCGGGTTGGCCCGGTAGTCGTCGTAGGCAGTCTCATAGGCCTGTAGAACCGCGTTGAACCCGTCGGCGTCTTCCGAGGGCGGCTCGAGCTCCCCTGCGTCTTGGATGAACTGCTCGTAGGCCGGGAGCAGCTGGGACTCGATCAGCTGGGTGGTCGAGTTGAGGAGCTTCTTGTCGCGCGCGAACTCCTGCGGCGAGATGTTCTGCTGCTCGAGCTTGCGGTTGAGCGGCTTAAGCGTCGCAAGAGCTTCCTCCTGAAACCGGCTGCAGATCTTTTCGGCTGATTCGTCGAAGGAGTCGGTCGAAGGGGCCGTCTCCTTCTGAGAGGTCGTCTCGCCGCCGGAGGACGGATCGTCACTGGCGTCGTCGCTGCCGCATCCGACGGCGAACCCGAGGGTCAGGACAAAGCTCGCTATCGCCGCTCTCGTGCTCATCGCGGCGCACGCTAGAGCTCGAACGGCGAGGGCGCGCCGGCAAGCTCGAGGCGATGAGCGTTCAAGATGCGACTCCGGAATTGAGGCGCTGGGGGAGGGCGGGGTCGGTGCGGCTCGCGGCCCCATCTAGATACGCGTGTCGCCGCGCATTCGGAAGAATGCCTCGCCGTGGCGAACGGCGATTGGCATGAGTGGTGGGACCGAGACCGTGTTCATCAGCTCCGGGTGTTGCTGTTACAGATATGGGATCCGATAGGCGTGACCGAGATCGACCACGACATCCTCGACCCGACGAAGTGGGGCGAGGTTGAGGGGTGGGAGGCTGAATACGACGCCTACATCCCAGCCGTCACCGAGCTCCTGCATGGCCCCGACGCCACGAACGAGATCGCTGTGTATCTCGGCGGTATACGTACGAGAAACATGGCGGTCCGCCCGCGTCCAGAGGACGATCGCCGGGCCGCAGAAGCCATCGTGGCGTGGTACGAGCAAGCGTACGCGCCGTAATTATCTAGCTAGGCGGGCAGCACGACTAAACACCAGCGCGAGGATTGAGTCGGCGACAAGCGCGCTGACCGCTAGCGACGCTCCGATGGACCACAGAGGCTTACTCAGCGATCTAGCCACTCATGGGGCAAGTCCAGGAGCTGCTTGTCGAAGAAGTATCCCTCGCCGTCCGTAGCCGGCACGACGTAGAAGTCCCAGTTGTTCGGATCGAAGGCACCTCGCCGACCGAAACACCGAATGCAGTCGGCGATTGCGCCAGGCGCCTCGGCGGCTACGGCATCGAATACCTCCGTCGGATCTGCGTCCAGGCGACGCGCACAGTCGTAGAAGGGGGCGAGCGCGACCAAGAGGTCGCGCTCGTCGCTCTCCCAGCGAGATGAACCGTCGGACACGAGCGCGAGCAGCTCTCGCTTCAGCACCTCCGTCGATCCCTGACGCAGCGCGAGCGTCGGACCCTGCAGCGGGACACGCGAGGGTTCATCCGTTCCTGCCACCTGCGCAACTATCGCGGCTAGGGAGGTTCGCGGCAACTTCGCATTGACACACTCCGACGCAACGCGCTTCGTCCGCCGAGAGCGGCTGAGTCAGCCCTCGTTGCGCCTCGACATCTCGATCGTGACCTCGTCCTGCTCGAGGATCAGCTTCTCGCCGTCATAGGACCACTCGGGATCGGATAGAAGGAAGTCGTCAACCGCGCGCTCGTCGGCCGAACTGACACCCATGCACTTGATGAGAGTGGTGACCGCGCCACGCTCTTGCATCTGCAGCGTCGAGTCTGATCCCGTGATCCTCGCCGACCTTCGGTTGCACAGCCTCCACGAGGCGGCTGATGCGTCGGGCGAGAAGGTCAGCACGAGGCCGTCTGGGGAAGCCAACCTCTCGGTTTTAGACCCGACCGTTATCTCAGACGCGTGAAACCTCGTATCTGCTGGCAGCGGCTCAGATCCACACGCCGACATGAGGGCCACCACCGCGGTCAACACGACGCTGACGACAGACTTAGATGCGTTCATCTCGTCCGGATGATGGCGCAGTAGCGCCGAGAGGTGAGCGGCAGGACCACTCACGGTGATCGAGTGGGCGGAGGTTACGCTCGCGAAGCGCCGATGCTCGACCGGCCTCAGACCTTCTTCGGCGCGCTTGTCGACATCTACGTGTATGTCTCCGACCGCGGGCGTCGCTTCGCGATCCCGATGTTCATACCCTTTCCTATGGGATCATCAAGCGATGAAGAAGTTGCTCGTCATCGCGCTGACGGTTGCGTGCCTGAGTCCCGGGACGGCTACCGCTGCACCGTTTTCGACCCACGAGGCGATCAGGGCTATGGACCGCGGACTCACGAAGGTCTTCGGCTCTCGCTTCTCCGACAACCGTGGCGTGGGAGTGGGCTGCGCGAAACGAGAAGAACCCAACGTTCGCCGATGCGGCGTTGAATGGCACACGCGCGGCAAGCGGTACCACGGGCATCTTCGGATCGATCGGAATCGCCGGGACTACGCCATTGGCGGTGTCATCAGCCAGGGCGGGCAGCACCACCAGGTCGAGACCACCGTTCGGCGTGCACACTGGACCTAGCCTCAAAAGGCCTCTAGGGGTCCGACCGTGGCCGCGAGAGTATGGGTTCTTTAACGCGCCAGCAAAGCGCCGTGAGCGGCGCGCAATCCGGAACCCGGCCGGAATCTGCGAGCCCTATGCGCAGACGGGGGCCAAGCGTTGGGTGGAGAGCCTGGATTCCGCGGATCGTCACGGCGGTCAGCGTCGTTGGACTGGCGCTCTGCTGCCTCCGACTAGTTGAAGCCGAGATCGAGCCGATCAGTGCCGCTGAGGCGACGGGGATCGTCATCGGCACCATCCTGTTCCCGCTGCTTGTCGTCGGCGGGATTCGGTTCATCTACGCGCGGTTCATCGAGAAGGGCACTCCACTCTGGTCGGCGCCATGGCTGTTGTCGTGCACACTGCTGTTCGTAGCGCTGTCGCTGCCGTCAAGGATCGATCAGATCCAGGCCGACTACGCGGACGAGGTCGTCGGTGAGCTCGATGCGGCTCGGGACAACTGCGAGGCGCGGGGCGTAGAGGCGCTGCCCGATCTGCCGGCGCCCTACGCCTACCGCCCGCTGCCGCAGCGCGTCGAGTCGCAGTTCGCCGAGAGCGTTCCGACGCCCCTCGCCGAAAACTTCGAGGCCGCGAGTTTGGTCGGTCGCCGCGGCGAGACGGTCTGGGTGTTCGCTAGCCCCGTCGGCGGTCTCGATGAGGCGTCGGAGAGCGCCAGCGAGGAGACCTCGCAGATCATCTCCGCGCAGGGTGGGACGCCGCAGACCTCTACCGTCGGCGAGAGCACTGAGCTGACATACGGGGAGATCGGACGCGGAGCAGTGATCGGCTCAGCGGAGGGCGCGTGCCACGTTCGCTTCTATAACGCGGCCTCGCTGCCGGGGTTGAAGCGCGCCGTCGCGTCAATCTCCGAAGAGGACGTGTAGGTCCGGTACTGCCAGACGGGAACGATCGCCACTTCTGGTAAACCACGGAACGGTTCTTTACGCGCCGCCGGACGGTTCGGAGCTAGGCAGGGCGGTTGGGGAGTCTGGCTTCGTAGTGTCTGGAGCGGCCAATGAAGTACCTCGGGCTCGTGATGTCCATTTTCGCCCTGCTCGGCGTCGCCGCGGTGACGCTTCTGGCTCGAGATGCAGCGGACGACGACGTCGATCCGGGCTCGGCGAACCCGGTTTCGTTCGAGGTCGATTACGAGAAGGCCCTCGCGGACGCCGGAGGACCCCTCGAGGCCCTCTACGCCCAGGGCAACCGGATCATCCAGACCGACGACGCCGCGGCCGAGCTCCGCGACCGGATCGACGCCCTTCGGGGAACCCCGGTAGTCGTCAATGAGTGGGGTTCGTGGTGCCCGCCCTGCCGCGCTGAGTTTCCCATCTTCCAAGAGGTCTCGGCCGCTCGCGGCGAGAACGTCGCCTTCCTCGGCATCGACGCCAGGGAGCCTTCGCTCGCTGCGGCGAAGAATTGGCTGGCGAGCTATCCCGTGCCCTATCCGAGCATCTACGACCTCGACCAGACGATTCATCGCGACGTCTGGGATCTGCGGCCGGGCCTGCCCGCGACCGGCTTCTACGACGAGACCGGCGAGCGGGTCTTCGTCCACTGGGGTCCCTACCTCGAAGCTGCGGACCTCGAGGCCGACATCCGCAAGTACCTCGGATAGCGGTTGGCGCCCGAACCGATCGCGGCGTTCTAGCCGGCGCTCGCCTCGCAGTACTCGGACTCGCTGTAGAACGGAGGTCCGTCGAGGCGTGTCGAGACCCACGAGCGGTAGCCCTCCGGCGGTCGGAACAGAAACTGGATTGCACCCTGTGGGTGGCTTGTCTCAATGAGCTCGCCGTCGGCGTCGTAGGCGCTGATCTCGATCCGCGCAAGCGACCCCTCGACTGACTGTTCGGTCAGGCAGCGGGGATGTTCTGGGTCACCCCTGATGACGTCGAGCGGCAGGAATCCGAACGAGAACCCGGCCCGGTCATCGATGTCTATGGCCCGACCTTGGATCTCATCGAGCCGCGCTCCGGCGACGTCCACCGACACCGGGTCATCTGATTCATCAAGGTAGGTGATCGCCACGCGCGACACCTCCGGCCTCGTGAGCACGCGCAGGACGTACTGCTCCGACGGTGGACCCGGCTCCTCGAACGCCGGCGACATGAGCTCCGCGACCGCCGTATCCTCGAGCGAGCGCTGGAGCGCGTTGTTCAAGCAAATGCCAGCCGTGTCGGCCTCGTCGTCGGGGACCGTCGGGAAGCCGAGGAAGATGCAGGTCGGAGCATCCTCGGCCTCAGCCCGGTTCGTCGTCGCAAATATCTCGTAGGGGACGGTCTCCGCCGCCTCTCCCGCTCCGATCACCACCGCCCGCGAGCTCCCGAACCCCGGCACGCTCGGCTCGCCGCCCACCCCGAGCCAGTCGCCGATCGCACCGGCGACGGCTCGTCCCGGTGGGGTCAGAGACAGGGCTCCGAGCACGACGACCACAACGGCGAGAGCCGCGGCGATTCTCGGCATGCGCCGCGAGGCCGGTCGTCGAGCGTCGGCGTCGAGCTCCGACGCGAGCGCGGCTCGCAGCTCACGGAGTGCGGGCGGTAGTTCTCGCTGCTCGTCTGGGCTGTTCATCGTGCGGTCTCCTCGTTTACGCCCGCAAGCGCGGCCTGCATCGAGCGCAGGCCGCGGGACACCCTCGCCCGCGCCGTCGGCTCGGAGATGTCGAGTCGCTGCGCGATCGAGGAATACGGAAGCTCGTTGACGATCCGTAGCTCGATCGCGCGTCGTTGCTCGGGCGGAAGCGCTGACATCTCCCGCCTGACGGCCGCGCGCAGGTCCTCGATCGAGGCCAGCTCTTCGATTCGCTCGATGTCGGCTTCCGTCGGGTGGGGCGGGTCGATCCCCGCCCGCTTGAGGGCCGTTCGCTCGAGTCGACCGCGGCGGAAGTAGCGGCTGAGCTGATGAGAGGCGATGGCGTAGAGCCAAGCGTTTAGGGGTGCGCCCGGCTCGCCTCGGAACCCGGTCCGCGAGCGCAGCGCCTGGGCGAATGTCTCGGCGGTCAGATCGAGGGCGATCTCCGGATCGACGACCCGCCGGACGAAGAACGCGGTCACGCGCTCGACCTGAGCGTCATAGAGCTCGAGGAACGCTTGGTCTGACAGACCGGTGCGAGGCGATCGTCTAGCTCGCGCCATTACCTCTTCAGTGTCTCGGGCGGCTGAGGTGTGACGAGGTAGGCCACCGAGGTTCGGTCGGCGGGAGGATGTCGCCCGCACGCGTTAGGTCCGCGCCTCGGCCGGCACCGAGCCCGATCGATCCCGAGGCCGAGCAGTCCCGCTACCTCTTCACCGGTACGACCTCGACCACATCGCCCGTGATCGCGTCGAAGACCCCAATCGCAGCGCGCCGATACTCGGGCGTTCGGGGCCCCACCGGCAACTCGTCGTAAACGCTCGGGCGCCCGGGCTCGGGTGAGTCGGAGGCAGCGAAGACCACGTAGACTGGGGACCCGTCCAGGCTCGCGAAATAGGTGGCCGTGCTCCCGCGCGGTCCGAGATCGACGCGATTGATCAGCTTCATTGCGAACAGATCCGGAAGCTCGCCCCCACCGCTGAACGCGCTGACCTCGAGCCGCTGCTCGGGAGTCGGTTCGGCCAGTTCAAGTCCTGCCGCGCCAGCAATGTCAATGAGCTCCGGCGAGAGCGATTGGGAGGTCAGGCGGCGAAAGAACTCTCGTTCTTGAAGCGCAGCGTCCTCGGCCCTCTCGCAGAACTGCGCAAAGGGACCCTCGCCCGTGCATTCGGCGTAGTCCGGTTCGCCCCCTGGCGAGCCGAGCTGAATCCAGGCGATCGGCGCCGAGTCGATCACCTCGTCGTTTCGTAGCGCGCTCACTCGTACGTCGAGGCCGCTCGCGACCTCCCCGACCCCGTTCGGGATCTGGGCGACGAAGAGCCCGAAGTCCTCGCTCGGCGGCGCACCGATCTCCCTCAGCTGCGCGGGCGTCGTCTCGAACAGCGTTGCGTCGGGCGCGCTCTGCTCGGCGCCCGACGCGGAGGCGTAGGTGATCTCGATCGAGTTCGCGTCCGCCGGTGCGTAGCCGCTCACCGTAAGGGCTTCCGGATCGGCGCCGTCGACCCGCGCTATCGAGACCTCGTCGCCCTCGCGTTCGATCTCGCTCTCGCAGGATCCCCAGCCGAGCTCCTCGCTCCAAAGGAAGTAGGCACACATGCCCTCGTCCTCGTCGTAGTCGGCAAAGAGCTCGAACTGCGCTCCCGACGGAACCTCGCCGGCCCCGATCGACACTGCATCTCGAAGACGCTCATCGACGGTCTGCGGTTGGATCTCGTCGGACCCGCCGACCAGGTCACCGACCCAGGCGACGGCGTGCTGCCCCGGCGCGGTCAAAGTCGAGAAGCCGACGACGACCACCGTCGCGGCGAAGGTGGCGGCGAGGCGCATACGCGTGTCGCGCCGGCGGCTGCGAGCAACGCCGACCAGACGCTCGCCGACGGCCTCGAGCGCAGGTAGGTCTCGTTCGGGCGCTTCGTTCATGGCGCGCATCCCTTCGTCTCGGAGTCGGAGCTGAGGATCGATTCGAGATGGCGGAGGCCGCGACTGACGCGAGCGCGCGCCGCCTGCTCGGTCACCCCGAGTCGCGAGGCGAGATCTGCGTAGCTGAGCTCCTCGACCACCCGAAGCTCGACGGCCTCGCGCTCGCTCGCCGACAGACGGTCGAGGCTCGCCCGAACGCGTGCTCGAAGCTCGGCGAGACCGGCGAGCTCCTCGACCCGCTCGATCTCCTGGTCGTCCATCGCCGGTACCTCGACGCGCAGCGCGGCGAGGCGTGTGTGCTCGACTCGCCCGTCTCGGAAGTAGTCGGCGAGCACGTTGCGTGCGATTGCGTAGAGCCAGGCGAGGGTTTCGGCTTCGCCTCGGGCTCGAAGTCGCGGCGCACCATCGAGCGCTCGGGCGAACGTCTCGGCGGTCAGGTCGAGAGCGACCTCTGGGTCCAGGACTCGGCGCGCGAGGAACCTGAGCAGAGGACCCGACTCATCGCGATAGAAAACCTCGAAGCGCTCGGGCGATCGCAGCGAGCGCTCCAGCGGGTCGCTCCAGCGCGCCATCTCCTACACAGTCGCGTCTGCGGAGATTCTGTGACACGCGGGCGGACCCACAACCTCCGCCGCAGCTCCTCGTCGTGGTAGCCCCGTCGTTGAGCGAACGCGACTAGCTCTCGGCGCGCTCGACGAGCGCAGCGTCCTCGGGCTTGCCCGTGACGCTGACCCCGCGTCCGCGCCTGAACTCGAGTAGGCCCTCCTCGCGCAGGATTCGAAGGGCTCGTAAGACGGTGTTCTTAATCACCTCGGGCACGGCGTGAGATTGACATCGAGCATGGTGCTATGCATAGTAGCTCTATCTGATGAGTTCGCAAGTCGAAGATCGACAAGCGGCCGAAGAGCGCGATCGCGACGCCGCAGAGCTCGATGCGGTAATTCGCGAAGCGCGAATGCGCTCCCGGCGGCGGCGCCGGATTCAGGCGTTGGCGGTCCTTGCCGTCGCGGCGGCTCTCGGGGCGGCCGCCGTGCTGCTCTTACGCACCGAGCGGGGAGCCACAACCATCGAGCCCGAGACCGCGCCCGCAGGCTTCACCAGCGAGCCGGACGCGTTCCCGTGGGGAAGAGCGTTTCGAACAAACGAACTGGTGACGGCCGGCGATACCGAGCCGCTCAAGCCGCCTGGACTCACACTGTCGTTCGTTGCCCGCGACGGGGGCATTACCAACCCTGGTGGCGAGCCGCGCGCGTTCGTCGGCACCACTTCTGGCTGCAACCGTGCCGGTGCCTTCGTTGGCAGTGTGGACGACGGAGTCATCACATCGCGCCCTGGTCCTACGACAGCGGTAAAGTGTCGGCCGGGCGTCGCCCGGCAAGAGCGGCTGGTCTCGGAGTTCATGGACTCCAGACCGCGATGGCGGTACGACGGAGAGGCCCTGGTTCTGACCTCGGGGTCGGAGCGGTTCGTGCTCGAGGAAGCGGGTCCGGCGGGCATCGGCTGAGCCCACCCACTACCGCGGACGGTTGACGTTGGTGCCGAACACAGTTCTTCGCGCGGTGACAACATACAGTCGGCGGGAACTACCGTCTTGATGGGACCCGAATGCTGAGGTCGATCAGCTCACTGGCGGTCGGCGTCGTCTCGGGCGCCGCGGCGGCACTCGGCTACTTCGGACTCTTCGTGTCCTCCTGGGGGATTCCCTTGATCGTCGCGGCGCTGTGGACGACCGCTTTCGTAGGCCAGCGTTCTCGAGTAAGCACCCTCTTGATCTGGGCGACCTTCTTGGTGGGACTCCTCGCAATGGCGGCGTTTAGCTCCTCAGGGGGATGGGAGCGGCTCTGGCGGGGGAGGGGTTGAGCTTGCGCCATCCGGTCCTTGCGAGCGTCGGGGGGAGCAGTTCTGAAGAAGCGCCTATCTAGCGGTGTCTCGACACCAGATCGACCGCGGCCGCGGACCAATCGGGCTGCTCGAACTCGAACCCGGCTTGCAGTAGCCGTCCCGGGACGACTCGCCTGCTCTTTAGCACGAGCTCGGTCTCGGTCCGCAGCGCGAACGCGCCTACTTCGAGCATCCACCTAGACGCGGGCAGTCCGAAGCGCACTCCCGCTGCGGCTCGCAGATCGCGCATGAAGTCGGAGTAGGGGAGTGGATCGGGGGTGGCGATGTTCACCGGGCCCTCGAGCGAATCGTTGGCGATCAGAAAGCGGACCGCCTCGGTGAAGTCCGAGTCGTGGACCCACGAGACGTACTGGCGTCCGCTCGCCGCGCGGCCGCCGAGGCGAAACCGCACCAGCCTGAGCAGCACATCGTAGACCCCACCGCGGTCCGGGCTCATCACCATCGCCGAGCGCAGTGCGACCTTCCGGGTCGCTGGCGTGTCGGCCTCCTCGAGTGCCGCTTCCCACCGTTTGACCACGTCGATCGAGAACTTCCACGTGTCAGGGAGGTCGAGTTCATCTCCGCCGATCACACCCGTCGCCTCATCGTTGGGTCGCTCGAAGGTGTGCGCGTAGATCGTGGCCGTGCTGGCTTGGAGCCAGACGGCGGGCGGGTTGTCAGCGCGGGCGATCGCCTGGCCGACGACACGTGTTGAGTCGACCCGTGAGTCGATGATCTCGCGACGGTTCTTGGCGTTGTAGCGGCAGTCCACCGTCTTGCCGGCGAGGTTGATGACCACGTCGGCGCCGTCGAGTTCTGCCGCCCATGCTCCGACCGTTCGCGCGTCCCAGGTCGTGAATCGCCCCGCCGCCGGCGGGGTGCCTCGTCCAAGGATCACGACGTCATCGCCGGTCGCTCTAAAGGCGCGGGCGAGGATCTGTCCCACCTGACCGCTGCCGCCTGGGATGACAATCTTCACGGTGAGGACGCTAGCCCAGCGCCAACGCGCGTCGCCTGCCTCCGGAGCCGGGGCGCATCGCGATTGCTCTTACCTAGCGTGGCTTCTATCTGCTCTTGTCACAGCCCGAGCGCGGCTGGCACACCATGAACATGAAGGGCAGGTCCTGGTTGTGGAGCGCGCAGAGGTATGAGGCCTTCTACGCCGCTAATGCGGACGACCTGGTTCTCTTCTTTGCCCGGCGCGTCCTCGACCCGCAGGTCGCACTCGATCTCGCGGCGGAGACGCTGGCCCAGGCGTTCGTATCGCGTCAGAGCTTCCGCGGCGATGACGACGTCGCCGCGAGATCATGGCTCTACGGGATAGCCCGACACACGCTCGCTCGCTACCTGCGGAAGGGTGCCACGGAGCGACGAGCGATCGAGAGGGTCGGAATCGACGTGCCGGCTCTATCCGAGGAAGAGCACCGTCGGGTCGAGGAGCAGGCCGGGATCGAGCCGCTTCGCGCTGCCGTGCGAGCGGCGCTCCAGACGACAAAGCCCGCGCAGCGTGACGCGCTTCGCCTGCGGGTCGTGGAGGAGCGTCCCTACCCCGAGGTCGCCGCGCTCCTGGGTGTCTCCGAGCAAACCGCACGCGCTCGCGTGTCGCGGGGGTTGCGAAGCCTCGCCGCGGCACTCGAGCTCCAAGGCCTCTCGAAGGAGGAGCTGGCATGACCGATCCATCTTCGAAGCTGGGACTCGAGCCGATCCGTTCGCTCTCACGCCAGCTCGCCCAGGCCGCAGCTGAGGCCGAGCCGTCAGCGCCGGTGCGCCGGCCGAGTCTTCGCGCGCTCGCAATCGCAGCAGCCTGCGCGGTTGTCGCGGTCTTGACTCTGACCCCCGGCGGGCGTTCGATCGCGACAGCCGCGTTCGAGCTGATCGGTATCGGCGACGAGCCGACCGCACCGCCGATCTCCGGCGAGGAGTCGATCGTGATCGGCTCGGGTGAGACGGCGCGCGAGTACCGCTACGAGGTCGTCGCTGAGACGGCCGGCGATGCGACCTGCGTGCGCGTCGACTTCCCCGCCGCTCCGCAGCCTCCCACCCGAGCACAGTGCATCACCGACGTAACTCGACGCGAGGACCCGAGCCGCCTACTAGGAGCGACGGTTCAGGCCGCGCCGCCCGAGTTCATGCCAGACGCGCAGTTGCTCGTCGAGGGCCTCGCACCGACCGAGGTCGCCGAGGTCGCGGTCAGCGACGGTGCGAGCGATCCTCGCAAGAGTCCTTACAGAGCGACGACGAGCGTTCTGGACGCCGAGCTAGCCCAAGAGCTCGGCGTCGCCGACCGCGCCGCGTTCTTCTTCGTTCCCCTGCCTCCCGGGGTGCTCGAGGGCACCGGACCGGGCGGCAAGACCCTCACTCAAGACTCGATCGCGAAGTCGATCTGGGGGCTTCAGCTCACGGGCTACGACGCAGACGGACGCGAGGTCGCCTCCGGGCCGCTCAATCCTCAATTCTCGAAGGACTGGCTCGTAGGCGACCCACCGCCCGGCTTCGTTTCAGATAGCGAATGGGAGGGACGTGTCGAGTCCGACGACGATGTCTCAGGCGCCTCCGTCACTGCGGCGGACTGTCCATCGGAGGTCTCGATCCTCGAGTCTTCCGGGCTCGGACGGGGCTCATACGTCTTCGGGGGTCGCAACTGCCCGAGCGGTGCCGAGATCGAGCGCACGATCGAGACCTTCCAGGAGAATCAACTGTTCGCGGCGCGCGCGGCTCGCTACCTCGACCGCGACCTTCGCCCTTGACGCGCGCCTTCCTGACGCCGCAGGGCAGAGATGTGAACCGTTGTTCTGGTCGGTCGTGTAGAGAGCCTTGAATGTCTTTGTCAAGCAGCCGTCCCAGGTCGGTAGCCGCGCTATTCGCCGCTGCCCTAGTAGGGGCTTTCGGTACCTAGCGTTTGTCTGGAATCCGTTCTTTCGGGTGCCGCTCCTACTAATCGTGGCTCTCTTTCCGGCCGCCACGCTTCTGCGGTGGGGCTCACTCGGGACGTTCTTCATCGGTCTCGGCTTTGGTGTCGGAGGAGCGACGATTGCCGTCGGAGCCGCACTCCGCGCGAGTGCCGAGTGCCAGGGTCCGGTCCCCGCCGAATCCATACTCTCGAGCTGTCCGACGGACCCGCCTCGCGGGCGGGAGCTTCGCTTCCGCGCCGCACGGGCCCTCGCGGTGCTCTCCGTACGTCGGCGGCAACCCAGGGCGGCCCGAGGATGAGGTTCCCCAGACACATGCGCAGATGTGAGCCGAGAGCGGTGCGAGGACCGCTCCGGACCCACCGCCGCGCCGCGCTTGCGTGTTTCGCGTTCGCGCTGGCCCTCGCGCCCATGCTCTCACCGGCCGCCGCCAACGATCGGCCACCGCGCCGATCCGAAGCCCCCTCGGACGCTGTTGCGCCACGCGCAGAGCACGCGGAAGGGAAAGCAGGGGTCCTACTACTGGACCGAACGCCAAGGTAATGACTGCTACGGCAGTGACGCGCTATCACTGAGAGTGCTGAACCAGAGAGCGATCGTGGTCGACACGGACCGCCCGAAGATCCGGATACGAATCCGCGACCCCCGGCGCCCGCGGGTTCCGTCGCTGTATGGCTGGCAGCACTACGACCGTCAGACCGGGCAGACGGAGGAAGACGCGTCCACCTTTCGCTTTCGACTCCGTCAGAAGCCTGGGCGACCCGTTTGGACACTTCGCGCCCGTCCTCGGATCGAAGATCGCAACCTCTACATCAAGCTCGACGCGGAGTATCCCGATCGCGACGGCTGCATACCGCGCGGTGAGCGACAGTTCTCGGTCTGGCAGTGGCACCTGCGGCTTCAGGCTGAAGCGCAAACGCCCCGCTTTGGCTAGTCGTCCTCGCTCGCTTTGAGCGCTCGCTCGAGCTCCGCGTCGCTATACGCGCCCGGTTCGAGATTGCCCTTGGACTTGGCGACGACTATGCGGCAGGTGTCGATGCGATCAACTTCGGGATCGTTTCCGGTCGGCGGGTTGAAAAGGAGCCGCTCGCAGTCTTCGATCAATGCCGGCGAGTCAGCTCGGCCGGCGATGTAGTTCGGCTTATTCAGCTCGCGGAGGTCGGGGAACTCGGCCTCGATCGCGGCCTCTCTTGCAGGTTTGAGGTCGCGCCGCCGAAGCTCCTCGATCGAGCCCGCGCGCTCGGCCAGACGATCGCGAACCTCTACGAACGCGCAGAGCGGAGATTCCTCGAGCTCTCGCGTCTCGCAGTCTCGAGTCAAGCTATTGGCAGTCGAAGGATCGAGCGGGTCGGAGACCACGGGGAGCGCTTCGCGGTCATCGGCGGAACCGCTGATGCTGCTTGCGATCGCGTACCCCCCGGATACCGCGACCAGGATGCCCGCCGCGATCGCGAACGATCCAAACCGGCGCCGTCGGCGAAGCCGCGCGGACCCAGGCTGGCGGATCTCCGCTTCTAGTCGGCCCCGGGCCTCGACGACCCCGCTCTTGGGTTCTTCGGACCGGCGAAAGCGCCGCAGTCGCTCGAGCTCGTTCATGGAGTCCCTCCGGAAACCTCGGGGTCAGTGGCGTCTCCCGCCGGCGCCGCTTCCGCCGACAGCAGCTCTCGGAGCCGGTGGCGGGCGCGATGGATCCGCGAGCGAACGGTGCCGACCGGAACATCAAGGGCACGGCCGACCTCCTCGTAGGTCAGCTCAGCGCACGCGAACAAGAACATGGCGTCTCGCTCTTTGCGTGAGAGCGTCGCAAGCGCCTCGGCAAGCGCGACGTCGTGGACCTCGCCAACATCGCTCTCGGTCGTTGCCTGCCCGTGTTGCGCGTAGGCGCGTAGCTCGCGTCGTTCCTTTCGCCAGTGGTGCCGGACCAGGTTGGTCGCGATTCCGAGTAGCCAGGGAACGGAGTCCTCGAAGCGGGCGTCGTAGGTCTGGCGCTTCCGAAAGGCGGTGACGAAGGTGTCGGCCGCGAGGTCGTCGGCGAGGTCTGAGTTGACTCGGCGCCCTAGGTAATCGCGAACCTTGTGGTAGTGCCGGTCGAAGATCCGCGCGAAGACCGCAGGCTCGTCAACCGAGGCCAGGATCACTTGATCGTCTGGTTCGAGCACCACAGTTGTATTTCCCTCAGCGCCCGGGAAAGTTCGGGTGCGTCGCGAATCGCCGGCCGCGCTCTTAGCTCACCGACTCGATGATCCGCCGCAGCTCTTCGTCGCGGTAGCCCTGCCGTCGAGCGAACGCGACCAGCTCTCTGGCGCGCTCGACGAGCGCAGCATCCTCGGGCTTGCCGGTGACGCTGACGCCGCGTCCACGTCTGAACTCGAGCAAGCCCTCTTCGCGGAGGATCCGAAGGGCCCGCAGGACGGTGTTCTTGTTGACCTCAAGCACGGCGGCGATGTCCTTCGCCGGCGGCAGGCGCTCGCCCGGACCCGCCTCGCCCTCGGCGATCGACCGGCGGATGGCTGCGGCTACCTGTTCGTGGAGGTCGCCTGCCGACCGGTCTAGATTGACATCGAGCATGGTGCTATGCATAGTAGCTCCATCAGATGGCGACGCAAGTCGGAGAACGACACGCAGCCGAAGAGCGCGATCGCGACGCCGCAGAGCTCGAGGCGGTCATTCGCGAGGCAAAGGCGCGCTCGCGGCGCAGGCGTCTGAGGCTTTGGGCGGGTTTGCTCGCGGGCGGAGCGATCGCCACCATCGTTGCGCTTTGGGCCGTGGATGGGCCGGCGAACGATCGTGCGCCGTCTGGCCCTGCGCCGACTTCTTCGGCGGCGGGCGGCTGCTCGAGCGGCGTACCTCCGACTGATCGCCCGACTGCCGCCACCTCCGGCAGCTCGACCTACTCGCTGAGCCGTGAGGCTCGAACGAGGTGGCCTGGAGACTTCGGAGGCGTATGGCGGGGCAGCCTTCGTCGGGATGCGCCGATCTACGTGGCCTTCACCTGTCGGGCGGAGGAGCGAGTAGAGCGCCTGGCGGAGTCGTTCCCTCAGCCAAATCGGCTCGAGGCCCGCACCGTTGATGTGCCTCTCGCGTCGCTCAATAGTGTCCGCGACGAGATCAACGAGGACACCGAGATGCCCCGCTCCCTGCGTCCCAACGGGATACCGGGCCACGTATCCGCGCTCTACACGCACTCGAAGGGGAACTTCGTGAACGTCGGCATTGAGCAGCCGACGCCCGAGCTCAAGCGCAGCTTCCGCGCGGCGTACGGACCGACGGTTCGAGTGAGAGACCGGCGAGAGCAGTTCTTCCCATCTGAGCGCGGCGCCCTCTCGCCGCGATGAGCCCTTGAAGGTCGACGACATACGAACACGCGTTGAGGGGGTCGACCCCGAGTCGGAGCTCGAAGCCGTGATCCGCGAGGCTCGCCGACGAGCTCAACGCCGGCGAGCTGGCATCGCAGCGATGGCCGTCTCCGCGGCTTGCGCTCTCGGATGGTTCCTCATCGACGGGGGCTCGCGAGATTCGGAACCGCCGCCTCCTACCGGCGATCCAAAAGAAGTGGTCGAAGCCGCAGGCGCCTCGACCTTCGCTCGAGACGCGCTTCGCATCCGGATATCGGTCGACGGTCCCGATGACGACTGGACCGGTGAGGGGATCATCGACCCGGGTTCCGGTCGTTTCCGACTGGCGCTCGAGCCCGCGGGGGCGATCAGCGGCTTTACGAGGATCGTCGGCCGCCGTGGCACCGGTTTTGACTCGACGTTCGGGGTGACCCCTCCGGGTGAGTTCGGGGGCGCGAACGACGAGCGCTGCTGGTTCAACACCCACAACCCAATCGGCTACTTCGGCTCTACGGCGAGCGCCGAGGAGAGCGTTCGCGCGACCGGTTCGATACTCGAGAGCCTCGAGTCCGAGACGCTCGCTGCCACCGGTGCCGGACCCGACTTCGGGGTCCGACTGGCACCCTCGGCCGCTTCGCCTCGTCCGCCGGCCGGCGAGGCCAATCGCCGGGTCTGGGGCGCCCGCCGGCTCTTAGGACGGATCGAGGGCCCAATCGAGGTTCGGGCCGCCGCGAGCGGCGAGGTAGCCGGCATGAACTTCGTGGTGCCGCCTTCGAAACCGGTGCTCCAACGTATGCGGCAACAACCGGAGAAGTTCGATCGGCCGTTGTCGAGTTCGATTGCAGTCTCGCTTGCTCCGTCGCCGAAGGCGCTAACCCTCCGTCGACCCGATTGCTTCGCGATCGAGTGAGTAGCGCGACTGGATCGCCCGGCTCGAGCCCGGTGCTAGCGGGGGACCGGACCTCGACGAGCGGACCACGCGATTGCCACGGCAGGGCGAGAGCTAGCAATCGTTGCGCGCCGTGTCCTGGGCGGTCCGAACTCGGCCATCGCGAGGGCTCGACGGAGTGGACTCCTGAGTCCATACTTGGTCCGTGGTCGCCCTCCGACGTCTCGGTCTGGTCGCTGGTCTGGCCCTGAGCGCCTTGGCCGCGGCCTGCAGCGACGAGTCCACCTCGGATCCAGAGCCCGAGGCGCAGGTTCGCGCCGTGGTCGCCGACTACTACGCAGCGCTGTTCGCTTCCGATGGTGCGGCGGCTTGCGAAACGCTCAGCGCTGAGGGACGGGAGCGGGTCGTTGTGGCCGCGGATCGAACGCCACGTTTCCCGTCCGTCGACAGTTGCGAGGAGATGTTCGACCGACTCTGGACGGGGACCGGTTACGCGCCGAGGGGCCAAGCCGAGATCGATCAGTTGGTCGACGAGATCCGAAGCGGGGAAGCAGATGCCTTCGCGGTCCAGATCGACGGCGACGAAGCCAGCGTCGGCCCTGGCACGACGCAAGCCATCGAGATCCCGCTCACCTACGTAGAGGGTCAGTGGTTGATTGACAACGGGCTAGACCCACTCTTCGACTTCGGGATCGACGACCTACCGCGCTAGCGCCTCCGCCGTGGGCGTTTTGGTGCTGACCCGTGAGGAGCCGCTACTCGATCCGTTTCACCGCGGCGCGAAGGTTCTCGTCGTGCCTTCCCGTTCCACGCGCGAAGAGCGCGAAGGTCCGATCACCGGTTGACACCACATCGAGGTCGCCGGGGAAGCTCGTCCGCCCTGAATAGATCAGCTCGGGCTCGGGTGCAATGCCCGGCTCGAGCTTCGCTACGAGCACACGGGTATCAAACGCCTTGCGGCGGTACGCGTGCTGCTGCCAGATCGCCCAGGACTGACCAGCGGCGGTCAGCGCCACCGCGCCTTGGGCGTTCCCGGGTCCGCGGTTGAGTACGCGAGACCCGAACCGCTTCCAGCGCTCCCCGCGGGTCGCGAATACGGAGAACGCCCACGGCTTCGGGTTGACGTTCGTGCTCGCCATCAGGATCGCCTCGCCCGCAACGATCGCGCCCGATGTGCTGGGTCCGAAGCCATCCTTCAGATTCGGAGTGATCGGCTCCCATGAGTCGCCCGATAGCCCGATGACGTAGTGCGAGCCGCGGCGTCCCTGATCGAAGACATCGATCGCAGGTGGCCCAGTGGCCGTTTGGGCGAGGTTGATGATCGACGGGGGAAAGACGGCGGTGGGCGTTGCGGTCGGTAGACCCTCGGCGGGAATGGTGTAGACCCGGGCGCGGGACAACCGGCGCCCGCGCTCTTCAGCACTTCCGATCGTGTTCGACGGGTATCGGTAGAGCAGGGCGGAGAGCTCGCCGTCCTGGCTTCTGAGGTCGTTCAGGTAGGCACCCTCGAACCCGACGTCAGGCAGGCGCTCGATCCATTCCCCGTTCTCGAGGCACAGGACCGACGGATCGCCGCTTGGGCGCGTCAGCCCGACGCATGGAAGCTCGTCGGAGAGCGACGCGGCCTCGATCGTGTAGCCGTCGTCTATCGCGCCCGGAATCGGCGGCGCAGGTTCCCAGCTCGACCCCACTCGGAGAAAGGCTCGTACGCGGACCGGGGCCGACGGTCCGGTTCGGCCCGAGGTGAAGAGCCACAGATCGTCGCCGACGTCGGTGAGAGCGGCGGCCCGGTCGTCGGCAAACCTTCCGGGCCGGGTGTCGGCGTCGGCCTCGGTCTCCCAGCCCGGGGCGGTCACCGGCAGGAGGGCGGTTAGCGCCGCGAAGAACAGAATGCTCAAGGTTCTTTGCATCAACGGATCTTACTTGCGCGAGCGTTACCAGATGGACGGGACCTCGATGCGGCCGCGTGGCGTAGTCCTTACATGGGTGGTGCGTTCAGAGTCGTTCCTCGACTGCTCTGCCTGGCGATCGTCTGCGTCCTCCCAGCGGTCGGATGCGGCCGGTCCTCACCGACAAGTGCACCAGTCGAAGTTGACTCCGATCGGGTCCTTCTCGCCGGCAGCGGCGAGATGTGGATCCTCGATACGGCCACGGGTGAGACCGGGCACCTGCGCGTCCCGGCGCTCGGCGCGGGCGACCCCGAGCGAAGGATCCTTGCGAGCGATGGCCGCCTGGCACTCTGGAACTTCGACATCTCCGTCGCAAGCGCCGCGCACCCGCGCTCGAGTGCGGAGCGAGTCGCGAGGGGGAGCTGGATCATGGTGCCGGGCGGCTCGCCGGAGTCGTTCTGGGTCGGCTACCTCGCGCCGGATGCGACCGCTTACGACCGCAAGCTCGGCGAGCTGCGCGAGTACGACTTCCTGGGCAACGTCCTCGACCGCGGCGTGGAGCCGCCGGGCGGAAAGTGGCCGGTAGCCGGCATGCAGAGCGGCCTGCTTTTCTGGGCCGGCGGAGAGGTCTTCCTCTGGGATCCGGGGACCGAGCGGGTGGTGAGGAGCTACTCGGAGAGCGAGCTCGGCGCGCCAGGTCCTGTCTCGGGGGACCTCGTGGCGTCTTGCCTCCGAGAGCCCTGTCCGCGGTTGCGAGTCACGGACTTCGGCTCCGGTGCTTCCCGATACTTTCGCGCGCCCACAGACCGCAGCTTCCAGGAGTGGGATGCGGCCTTTAGTCCGGACCGCACGCTTCTCGCCGTCGCCGTCGGCGGGCCAGACGACTCGTGGCCCAAGAAGGCCTCGATGGGGATCCTCGACCTTCGCTCGGGACGGCTGAGCCTCGTTCCGCGCTCGGGCGCCGGCGGGTACCGCTACATCCGCTGGTCGCCCGACGGGGACTCCGTGTACTTCTCCGGCGGCGAGATCAAAGAGCGCCGCTACGTGAAGCGCTACGAGCTCGGCGATGAGCGCGCCGAGCTTCTGTACGCCGGTCGCGGCGACTTCTACGACATGGCGATCGATTGAGCGCCGTGCGCCGGCATGGACGCATCGGAAGCGCGCTGACCCTCGCGCTCTGCGTGTTGCTCGCGGGTTGTGAGTCCCAGGGCGCACCGCCTGCGCCGCAGGCATCGACGCAGCCTGTCTACCGCCTACAGGTCTGCTGGGGTCCGAACGCGCTCGCCACGAACCTCGGCGAGCCAGCCGGTTCGGTCTACGGACCGTGGCGACGTCGCTCGATCGAACCAGCGTGGTTTGGCGAGGCTGAGCTGCGCCACTCCATCCGCGGGTCCGTTCTCCTGATGCTCAGGCACGACTGGCGCGAGCTGCTCGAGGGAGGAGCAAGC
The DNA here is from genome assembly GCA_021496505.1 of Thermoleophilia bacterium SCSIO 60948. Lineage (GTDB taxonomy): Bacteria > Actinomycetota > Thermoleophilia > Solirubrobacterales > 70-9 > JACDBR01. Next base: position 681,071 of record CP053031.1, read on the forward strand.
GGCGCCGAGCAGGTTGTCGCGGAAGGTCGTGAAGCGGCGGCTGACCTGCTCGCGAACCCGTCCGTCTTTCGCCGTCGCGGAACGCTTCGCGACACCTTCGCCGAAGCGCAGGCGACGGCGACCGAGCTCGGGTTCTCGACCTGCACGCTAAACCGCGAACCCTGAAGGAGCCCCGAGCGAACCACCTTGCCGCGGCCCGCGCCTCGACTTATGCGCCGCTTCGGGTCCGTTTCGCGGTGTTCATCATCGCGATCCGTAATTGACCCGGTGGAACGACGACGAGGTGTTCAGCTACAAGGCGGCCTGACCGAGCTACTTGGGACCTCATCGAAGGCCGCCGCCGTAGGCACGGCATGAGGGACAACCAGTTGAACCGTGCCGTCGCTGTGACCATGACGATCCTCATATCGCTCTCAGCGAGCGCGGTCTCAGTCGCGCCGGCGCACGCCCGGACGAGCTACTGCGCACCGAAGGGCAGCGTCTGCCAGGCGGTCGACAAGACTCCGAACTCGGTTGTGTTTCGGTGGCAGACACTGAACCTTCGCGGTCCTTACCAGCTCTGCGTCGGGCCCAGGGAGGGCGTCCGGTGTGTAACGCGGAGGCTGCATCGCGTTCTGGCGAATGTCCACCGCGGCAACATCCGCTTCAAGTCGTCGTTCTTCCACCGTAAGACCGCCCGCTACAGCGTGACCTGGTTCCACTCGGGCGAGCCTGTCGGCAAGACGCTTCGCTTCCACCACGAACATCGGTGGAAATGAGCACGGCGGGACCTATCTAGACCGCGACCCCGTACTAACCCGTGTGGAGGTCCTCCGTCCCGCAGCCCGGCGCACGGGAGCGTCGCTCTTCCCCGACGGCGCGGTCGGCGCATCCGGTTGCGCGGACGAAGGACAATCCACACAGACCATGGAGAGCGCGGGGGCGATCGGACTGACTGGACGGCCGGCATCCGGCGCCGCCGTCGAGTCGCTCGGTCGCTGGCGCGAACGACGACTGCTCGCGAAGGCTCGGGGTGGCTCGGAGGCCGCGCTCGAAGAGCTCTTCCGCGCCCACTGGCCACGCGCCTACCGCTCGGCGCTGATGATTGTTCGCGATCGACAGATCGCCGAGGACGTCGCGCAGGAGGCGTTCCTCGCCGCGATCCGTTCTCTCGATCGGTTCGACTTGGCGCGGCCGTTCGGACCGTGGCTGAACCGGATCGTCGCGAACCGAGCGATCGATCACGCGCGAGCCCGTGCGATCAGGGCTGAGGTTCCGGAGCTCCCTGGGCTCGAGCCGGTCGCGCGCGAGCCGCTGCCCGACGCGGTGCACTTCTCCGACGAACTCCACGATGCGGTCCTCGGCCTCGATCTGGAGCAGCGCACCTGCGTCGTTCTTCGCTACGTGCTCGACTGGAGTCCGGGCGAGATCTCACGGTTCCTAGGCCTGCCTCGCGGGACCGTGAACTCACGTCTGCGCCGAGCGCTGGATCGGCTGGCCGAGGCGATCGAGGCTGAATCATGAGGCGGCGCGACGTACGGGATCGGCTTGGAGGCCGATCGGCCCAAGGCGAGCGAGAAGCTCAGGAGCGCGCGTGGGAGGTGGTCCGCAAGGCGCACGTCGAGGCAGAGCCGTCGCGACAACGCCACAACCGCAAGGGGTTCTTCGGCGGGTTGCTCGCCGGCGTCGCCGTCGTCGCGTTGGTTCTCACGCCTGCGGGGGCTCAGGTCTCGCGCTGGGTCGGCGACGTCGTCGATCCGCCAGGAATTGAGCGAGCCGAGGGTTCGCTCGGCGAGCTTCCGGGCGGTGGGCGGCTGCTGGTCCAAGCTGGATCTGGGACTTGGCTCGTCGAGGGCGACGGAACGAAGCAGCGAGTCGGCGACTACGAGAGCGCGACGTGGTCGCCTCGCGGTCTCTACGTCGCAGCGACCGACGGTGACGGGTCGCTCCTCGCCGTCGACGTTCACGACGAGGTCGGCGACGAGCGCTGGAGCCTCGACGTCGGCGCGCGTGTCCACGACCAATCATGGGCGCCGAGTGGACAGCGGATCGCGTACAGGGCGGGTCGCGAGCTGCGGATGGTCGCGGGGGATGGGACAGGCGACCGATCGCTGGTCGCCGAGATCGCGCCCGTCGTGCCGGCCTGGGAGCCCGAGGACGAATACACGGGCGAGATCGATCAGGATTACCCACGCCACCGGCTCGCCTATGTCGGAGCGGGCGGACGGACGATCCACGTGATCCGCGCGGACACCGATTCCGAGGCGTGGTCAGCCAAGATTCCAACCGACGTACGGGCGCTTGCGTGGACGGACCGAGGGCGACTGGCGGTGGTCGGACAGGGCGGCCTTCGTTTGTTCTCGCGCGGTGGAACGCCTGAAGAGTCGTTCGGGTTCGGCGGCCGTCAGGTTCAGGGACTGAGCGCCGGGACCCGCGAGCGGATCGCCGTGCGGCAGTTTCGCCGCCAAGCCTCCAAGTCGCGTGTCAGCGTGACCGAGACGTCCCTGAATCGCGAGGTCTTCTCCGGGCCGCGACGGTTCTCGGGGGCGACCTTCTCGCCGGGCGGCGACCGGATCCTGATCGAGTGGCCGGCAGCCGACCAGTGGCTCTTCGTCTCGCCCGATGGTCAGCGGGTCGACGCCGTCTCGGGCATCGGCGAGGAGTTTCGAAGCGATGGCCCGCGGCAGTTCCCGCGGGTCAGCGGCTGGTGCTGTCGCTAGTCCCAGCGGGACAGCATGAAGGCACGAGCGACCCGAACGGCATTGCTCGCCCTGCTTCTTGCGAGCTCTCTGTCGGCGCCCGCATCCGGCTCGGTCAAGGCGAGCAGCGTGTGAGCCGGCTATCTCGCCTCGGGCGACCGCTTCGAGCTCTACGCCTCTGTGAGCTCGCGCGACGGCAGATGCCGTCCTAACCGCAAGGTCATCATCTACGCGACCCTGACCGGAGGCCGCGAGGTCCGGATCGGTGCGGACGTGACGAGCCGGGGTGGTGGTCTGTTCGTGCGGGGCACTTTGCCCGAGGACATCGAGTGGATCTCCGCGGCCCTGTTGTCGAAGCAGTTGACGCCTCGGCTGTCGTGCTCTTGGTCGCGGAGCCGCGCGGTCCCACTGAGTGTCGAGGAGTAGCCGGACCTGCCGCCTCCTCGGGCGTTGTCGTGCCGCGACCATGACCGAACGGACGGGGATCTTGTCGCGAGTTCGATTTTCGCCGAGCCGCCGCCAGGGGCCCGTCGGCTCCTGCCAAAGCCGTCGAGGTTGATTACCGCCAGCGATCGTTAGTCGAGGTACTGGGCTCGCGCGGGGTCGCGGTAGCCCGTTATGCGAAACCGGGCTGCGATCCCCTCGTCAGCGCCGTGCGGCTTGATGAATCCCAGGAACCGAGACGCCCCGGTGCGGCGCAGGCGGCGGTCGATGTCGCTCAACAGCTCGCGACGCTCAGCATCGCGTGGTTCGACGGCCCACCAGTGCAGGCGGTCCGGAGACAGCGTCGGACTCGCCGGCGATCCTGGGTGTGGGTGGCGAGCGATGCTGACCTCGTCGCTCCCAAGGTCCGTCCCACGGGTCTGGATCACGATCGCCCGGTCATAGCCCCCACGTTTCTCGTTGATCAGGAACGCGCGCAGCAGTCGCGGTGAATGATCCGCGAGCGCCGGTGGAGCGGACCATCCCATCGAAGTCGCAGCGATGACGGCAATCAAGGCGAGACGAGCGCGGCGACCATGCGGCGTTCGGTTCCCATGGACCTCTTACGCGGACTGGCTCGCACGAGGTCCGAGAGCGACTCGGCTGGGGATCGAGCGTCCTCAGCAGCCGACGGCTTTGGAGGGCTGCCGTTCGATTCCTTCGCCGCCTGAGCCCCGACGTCAGCCGCGTCTCGGCAGGTCGATCCGAAACTCCGCGCCCCCGCCGCGCCCGTTTCGAGCCGATGCCGTTCCGTGGTGTGCGCGCGCGACCGCGTCGACGATTGCGAGCCCGAGGCCCGCACCTGACCGGCGGGCGCGCCCCTCGTCGGCCCCTGCGCGCCAGAACCGCTCGAAGACGCGCTCCTCACCGCCGGGTTCGATGCCAGGGCCGTAATCCCTGACCACCACGGAGACGATTCCGGCGCCCTCGGCGACGCTGACGTCGACCGGCGTTCCCGGGGGCGTATGGACGATCGCGTTCGTCAGCAGGTTCGAGACTGCGCGGCGGAGTTGCTCGGGGTCGGCGTCGAGCGCGGCGAGCGGTCGCTCGACGGCGAGGTCGATGACCCGCTCGGGAGCCCTCGCTCTGGCGTCGGCCACGACCTCGGCGACGAGCTCGTCGATCTGCACGGGCTCCGGTGTGAGAGCCCGTTGCTCATCGGCGCGCGCGAGTGCGAGAAGGTCGTCGACGAGCGCGCCCATGCGCACCGACTCGCTCTCGATCCGCCCCATCGCGATCTCGAGCTGCTCCGGGTCGTCGGTGGCGCCGAGCCGAAACAGCTCGGAGTAGCCGCGGATCGATGCGAGCGGCGTTCTCAGCTCGTGTGAGGCGTCGGCGAGGAATCGCCGCAACTGCTCCTCGCTCGCCTCGCGCGCCTTGAGCGCGGCGACGATCTGCTCGACCATCTCGTTGAACGCCGAGCCCAGACGGCCGACCTCGGTGCCCTCGCTCCCGACCTCGACGCGCTTCGACATGTCGCCGGCCGCGATCTCGAGCGCCGTCGTCTCGATCCGTCGCAGCGGCTTGAGTCCGATCCAGACGACCCACCAGGCGAGCACCGCAGCCGCGGCGAGAACGACGCCGGTCACGACCGCGAGGATCACGAGCAATCGGCCGAGCGTGCTGTCGACATCCGTCAGCGGGATCGCGACGACGACGCTCCGCGAGGAGCCCGATATCTCGGCGGTCGCGACGCGGTACTCCGTCTCACCCTGGGCCGAGGTGACCGAGCCGACCGTGACCTGACCGGGGGTGGCGTCGGGAACCTCGGAGCCCAGCTCGGGCGTCGCTCCGCGAGGGCCGAACGCGAGGTTTCGTGATCGCAGCACCTCGCCGTCGGCATTGCGCACCTCGACCACGGCCCCGGCCGGCAACTGGGCCGGCCCGGGGCCCTCCGGCGGCGGTCGCTCGTCCGGGTCGAGGTCGGGAGGCTCTGGCGCGCCTCCGTTCGGGCCGAGCGGCAGAGGCCTCGATCCGTCCAGCTCGCCGGGCGACAGCTCGCCGAGCAATTGGGAGCCCGCCTCCGCCGCCGCCTCGACCTGTTCGTCGACGCGGTCGAGCAGGTACGTACGCAGCGCCAGGTAGGAGACGGCGTCGAGGACGAGGATGCCGATCGCCGCCAGTACGAGGACGATCAGGACGAGGCGACCGCGTAGCGACATCTCAGCTCAGCGCGGCTGGCGCAACGAGTAGCCGACGCCGCGAACCGTGTGGATCAGGGGCGCCGCGTCGGAGTCGATCTTCCGTCGCAGGTAGGAGATGTAGGTCTCGAGGATGCGGCTGTCACCGCCGAAGTCATAGCTCCACACCTGGTCGAGTATCTGGGCTCGGCTGAGCGCGGCGCGCGGGTTGAGCATCAGGTACCGAAGCAGCCTGAACTCCGTATCGGTGAGTTCGATCGACCGGCCGCCGCGGAAGACCTCGCGTGTGTCCTCGTCCAGCTCGAGGTCGGCGAAGACCAGGCGCGGAGCGGGGTCTGAGGGCGCATCGCCGCGGCGCAGGATCGCCCGCACGCGTGCCAGGAGCTCCTCGACCGAGAACGGCTTCGTGACGTAGTCGTCGCCACCGAGGGTCAGGCCCTTGATCTTGTCGGCGGTCGTGTCACGCGCGGTCAGGAAGACGATTCGCGGTCCTTCGCCGGTCTGACCGATTCGACGCGCGACCTCGAAGCCATCGATGTCCGGGAGCATCACGTCGAGCACGAGCAGGTCGGGCCGGAATCGAACCGACGCGGCGAGGGCCGATGCGCCGTCGGCCGCCGACTCGACCTCGAACTCCGCGTACCGGAGCGCCATCGAGATCAGCTCTCGGATGTTGAGCTCGTCGTCGACGACGAGGATCCTTCGCGGACGCTGACTCGGCTCGGGGATCGGCATCGGCACCGAACAATGGTGGACGAACCTGGGGGTTTCCTGAGAATCCCCGGGCCGCCGAGGGTCATGGCATCGGTTGTCCGCCGTCGGGAGCCGCCTGCGCGCACTCCTCGAACGCCGCCCGAGCCTCCTCGGAGACCCCGCTCGAAGCGCCACCCTCGGGCGGCATGCCTCCGTCCGGCAGCTCGCCACCCTCGGGGAAACCGCCGTCCGCCGGCGCGCCGCCCTCGGGGGGTTCACCGTCGACGGGCGGTGCCCCTGGCGGTCCGTCGGGCAGCTCGACGCCCTGCTCGGCGAGGCAGGCCTGGAGGTCTTGGCTTCCGGCCTGATGCTCCCCCTCGTCGTCGCCGAGCAGCGTGAAGGCGAGAACGCCCGCGACGACGAGCGCCACCAGTACGGCCGCGCCGGCGATCGCGATCTTGTGAGCGCGGCTCATCGCTCGACGCTCGCGGTCGCGCGGTCGGAGCTGATCCGCCCGTCGGCGATCTCGACGACGCGCGGGGCACCGGCGGTGATCTCCGTGTCGTGGGTGATCAGGATGACCGTGGTCCCCGTTCGGCTCCAGAGCTCGTGGAGGAGCTCGAGGACCGCGGCTCCGCTTCGCGAGTCGAGGTTGCCCGTCGGCTCGTCGGCGAGGATCACCTGTGGCCGGTTCGCGAGCGCGCGAGCGATCGCGACCCGCTGTTGCTCACCGCCGGACAGCTGCGAGGGCAGGTGTCCGGCTCGGCCCGCCAGCCCGACCTGCGAGAGCAACTCCTCCGCGCGGTGCTCGCGCTCGGCCTTCGGGGTTCCGAGCGGCGCCATAGCGATCTCGATGTTCGCTCTCGCACTGAGCGTCGGGATCAGGTTGAACTGCTGGAAGACGAAGCCGATCGTCCGCGCACGCAGATCCGCGAGCTGGCGATCCGACGCACGGGCGAGGTCGGTCCCGTCGAGTGTCAGGGTCCCGCCGCTGGGTCGATCGAGCGCCCCGAGCAGAGCAAGCAGCGTCGACTTTCCCGAACCCGACGGGCCGACCACGACCACGTATTCGGAGTCGGCGACCTCGAGGTCGACGCCGTCCAGAGCTCGTACCTGCGCGTCAGAGCTCCCGTAGACCTTGGTCACGTTCTCGAGGCTGTAGCGCCTGGCCGCTCCGGCCGAAGCCATGCTCACCCCTCGGCTCGAGTTCAGCGTCTGCGTCTGCGTGCTCATGCGGTGCTCCTGTGTCGATCGGATTCGTCGGGTGTTGCTGGGTCGCGCCGCCGCGCCGTCATTCGATGCTCCGCAGCGCCTCGGCCGGGCGAAGGCGAGCGGTGCGAAGGCCGCCGACGGCGCCCGCCACGAGGCCGCCGATCACCGCGAGGCCGACGGCGAGCACGACGATCGTCAGCGAGACCGAGGCGTCGAGGCCGATCGTGGTGGCGATCGCGTCGGTCGATTCCCCGGCGCCCGGGGCTCCCGGAGGGAACCCGCCGCCGCCCTGCGACGCCAGGGTCGCGTCGAGACCGATGTCGAGGGCACTGACGATCGCCGCTCCGCCGATGCCGAGCGCCGCGCCCACGAGTCCGCCGAGCAGTCCCTGCGCCATCGACTCGCCGGCGATCTGGCGAACGACGGCGCCCTGACGCCAGCCGATCGCCTTCAGCGTGCCGAGCTCTCGCGTTCGCTTGTTGACCGAGGACAGCGTCAGCAGGGCGGCGATGCCGAACGCGCCGACCAGGGCGACGACCGATAGCGCGGTCCCGAGCTTGCCGGTCAGGTCCTTGGTACTGGAGAGCGAACCTGAGACCTCGCTCGCGAGCTCCGAGTTGGTCGTCACCTCTGAGCCCGAGAACGAGGACTCGATCCGCTCGGCGACGGCGTCGACGCTCGAGGAGTCCGTCGCGTTGACCTGGATGTTGTTGACGCGGCCCTCGCGGTCGGAGAGCTTCTGCAGCTGACCGAGCTCGACGTAGATGTCGGATGCGGTGCCGCCGACGGCGGCCTCCCCGAGCCCGACGACCTCGAACTCGTGATTCGAGACCTCGACCTCGTCGCCGATCTCGATCCCCTCCTCATTGGCGTAGGAGTTCGAGATGACGGCCTGGTCCTTGCCGTCGCCTTCGAAATAGGAGCCCTTCGTGACCTGCCCGCTCGTCAGTAGGCCGAGGTCGGGGGAGCTCGTGTCGACGCCCGAAACCGTCCGCTGGTCGAGCTCGATCGAGTCCGGTGCGCCGCCGCCGGGAACCGTTCCGCTCGGAGGCGCTCCCAGACCGCCCTCGGTCTCGCTCGTCGACGTCTCCTCCGGGACCTTGCCCGAGATGTTCGTCAGGTTGAGCGTCAGACCCCCGGCCACGGCCTCGACGCCCTCGATCTGCTCGACATGCTCCAGCTTGCTCTCGTTGAACGAGATCTCCGTGCTGGCGAAGCTGTCGGTGGAGAAGCGCTCGCCCGCGTCGCCGAGGTTCTGGAGGTCGACCATCCCGCCGCCGAGCTCACGCTCGATCTGGCGCTGCTCCTTCTTCGACAGGCCCTCGAGGGAAGGCGGTCCCCCTTCGCCGGCCGCCTCGTCGAGTGCGAGCGGGCGCGAGACGCTCATCTCGGTGCCGACGCCGGTCAGCGGTTCGAGCACCTCGCCCTGCGCCTCGTCGAGTCCGCGAGACACGGACGAGACGAGGATCACGAGCGCGACCCCGAAGCCGAGTCCGAGCGCCGTCAGGACCGTCCGACCGCGCCTGCGCCGCAGCTCGGCGGCGATGTAGGAGAGCTTGAGCAAGACCGATTCCTTCGTTCGTTGGCGACGAAGGCGACATCGAACCCGCGGACGGTCGGAATCCCCTGAGATCAGGCTGAGAAAGTGCTGAGAGCTTGTTGCCGAGGTGGCTACCCGGGCAACGCTCGCGCGGCGTCCACGTCGAACACCGCGCGAAAGAGCGGTTCGCCGAGGTATTGCGGAGCGTCGCTCGGGCTGAACTCCACCCTGAACTGGAGATGGTTGCCGCGCCTGACCTTGCGCAACGGCACCTCCCATTCCGTGCCGTCGGTCCCCGGGACCTCGCCCGCTTCGATCTCCAGGACCTTTATCCAACGTCCGTGTGGGTTCGGGATCGCGTCGAGCACAACAGTGGCGCGCTCGGCAGGAGCATCGATCTTGAATCCCAGCGTCTCGTTCTTCGCGAGAGACACTGTCGGTCCGGTATTGATGGTCGAGCTGACGCACGTCGACTTATCCGAACGGTCCTCACGTGAGCAGAAGACGCGAAGCGTCATCGCCCGACCCCCGTCACCATCGCGGATGACGGCGCGAACCGGCTGCGGAATGATCCTCGGCACGGGGGCCACGCTCTTCAGAAACCCCCTGTCAGAGTCGGAGCCGCCATCGCCGAGAAGCCCGTAGGCGGGCCCGATGGGGGAGACCGCCAAGCCCACCGCCGCGAGCAGCGAAGCTCCGGCCACCCGCCAGCGGTTCCGCCCGAGCCAGCTCGCCTCGCGCCGTCGCTTCGCAGCGGCGCGAAGCTCGCCGCGAAACCTCTCGAGCCCGGGCAGTCCTTCAAATCGATCGTCGTCACCCATCTCAGGCTCCTTCCACGATGCTTCGCGCCGGCTCGAGCTGTTCGGCGAGGTTCTGCAACCCGCGCGATACGCGAGCCCGGATCGCCTGCTCTGAGGTGCCAAGTCGCGCGGCGACCTCGCTGTAGGGCAACTCCTCGACGACCCTCAGCTCGAGGGCGTCGCGTTGCTCGGGCGAGAGCCGGGCGAGCGCGTCGCGCACCAGGTCTCGCAGCTCCGCGGTGCCGGCGAGCTCCTCGATCCGCTCGAACTCCTCATCGGACAGGACCGGCGGCTCGAGCTTCAGCCGTCGCAGCGCTCGGTCCTCGATCGCCCCGTCGCGGTGGAAGCGCCGGAGCTTGTTCGCCGCGATACCGAACAACCAGGCTTGAGCCGCCGACGAGTCTTCACCCCTGAAGCGGGGCGCGCTCTCGACCGCTTGGGCGAAGGTCTCGGCCGCCAGGTCCATCGCCACCTGCGCGTCCCAGACCCGGCGCGTGAAGAAGACCACGAGGTTCGTGGCGTTCGCGTCATAGAGGTCCGTCAGGTTCGCGTCGGCCTCGAGCCAGCTGGGATCGCGTCTTCCTGCCATCGCTGGTGAATGCCACTCGCGGTCAACCTGTGACGCAGGGGTCGCCGCCCGACCGATGCGGCACCCCCCCGAGTAGCTCAGCGGCGAGCGATGCGCGTCCTCGCGGCCAGGTCGCCGAGGCGCGCCTGTCGCCTGCCGGTCGACAGGGCGGCGATGAACCCGACGAGATAGAGAACCGGGAGGACGTCGATGACGCGAAGCAGGGTCCGGACCGCGACCGCTCCGGTGCTCGCCTCGCCGCCGTTCACGGCCTCCACCCGGAGTCCGAGCGCACGCTTGCCGAGCGTCGTCCGCGTCGTCGCCTCGGCGGCGAAGTAGTAGAGCAGCGCGAGCGCGAAGAAGATCAGCGCCGAGCCGCCTTCGAGGTTGATCGAGATCGAGCCCTCGCCGGTCTCGGTCCGGCCGAAGAGCAGCCCGATGGCGACGAAAAGAACGAACAGGACCAGCAGGTCGAGCAGACCCGCCGCGACCCGGCGGCCGAGGACGTCGGTGCGGTCAGGTTCCCTCACACCCGAGTCGGTCATCGGCCGTGAGACTAGGTGAGCCGCGCCCGTCTACGCTTCCGTCCCGATGACCTACGTGATCGTTGGAAGCTGCGTCAAAGACGACGTCTGCATCGATGTCTGCCCAGTCGACTGCATCCACCCGAAGCCCGGCGACCCGGACTTCGAGACGGCGGAGCAGCTCTACATCGACCCCGCGGTCTGCATCGACTGCGACGCCTGCGTCGAAGCCTGCCCGGTCGACGCGATCTACGCCGAGGGCGAGGTCCCGGCGCGTGACGCCGACTCGACCGACCTGAACGCGCTCTTCTTCGCCGAGCGCCAGCCCGCCTGATGGCCGACCAGCTCAAGGTCGCCGTCGTCGGCGCGGGGCCCGCGGGCGCCTTCGCCGTCGCGCAGCTGAACGCCCGCGGCCGGCGCTTCGACATCGACGTCTTCGAGCGACTGCCGACTCCGTGGGGGCTGCTTCGCGCCGGCGTCGCGCCGGACCACGGCACGATCAAGAAGCTCGACGAGACCTTCGACAAGGAGGTCTTCGGGCGCGGCTGTCGCTTCTTCGGCAACGTCAGGGTCGGAGAGGACGTCACCCATGCCGACCTCGCCGAGCGCTACCACGCCGTCATCTACGCCGTCGGCGCTCAGACCGACAAGTCGCTCGGCATCCCCGGCGAGGACCTGCCCGGTTCGATGCCCGCCACGGCCTTCGTCGGCTGGTACAACGGCCATCCGGACTTCCGCGATCTCGCGCCGGACCTCTCGCATCCGACCGCGGTCGTGATCGGCAACGGCAACGTCGCCGCCGACGTCACACGGGTCCTGACCCGAAGCGTCGACGAGCTCGCCCGCACCGACATCGCCGACCACGCGCTCGAGGCGCTTCGCGAGTCGAGGGTCGAGCGCGTGATCATGCTCGGACGCCGCGGGCCGGCCCAGGCGGCGTTCACCAACGCCGAGCTGCGTGAGCTCGGGCGGATGGACGGGGTCAACGTCGTCGTGCGGCCCGAGGACGTCGAGCTCGATCCGGTCTCGGCCGATTGGCTCGAGACCGAAGGGACCTTCACGGCGCGCCGCAACGTCGAGGCGCTGCGCGAGTTCGCCGCCTCGCCGCCACACCCCGACGGCTTCCGATCGATCGAGCTGCGGTTCCTGCGCTCGCCGGTCGCGATCCACGGCGAGGGCCGCGTCGAGCAGGTCGAGGTCGTCGAGAACGAGCTCTTCCGCGATGAGGGCGGGATGCTCCGGGCTCGAGCCGTCGACGGCTCGAACGAGAAGATCGAGGCGGGGCTCGTGCTGCGCTCGGTCGGCTACCGCGGGGTCGCGCTGCCCGACGTCCCCTTCGACGAGCGCCGCTACGTGTTGCCGAACGAGGCCGGCCGCGTGCTCGACGCCGGCTCGGGTGAGCGCCTGCCCGGCGTCTACGCGGTCGGCTGGATCAAGCGCGGGCCGACGGGCATCCTCGGCACGAACAAGCGCGACGCGGCCGAGACCGTCGACTCGCTCGTCGCCGATTGGGAGAGCGGGTCGCTTCCCGAGCCGAGCCAAGGCGACGTCGCCGAGCTGCTCGGCGGCAAGGACGATCTCGTCACCGCGGTCGGCTGGCGAGCGATCGAGAGCCAGGAGCTCGCGGCCGGCCAGAGGTCGAAGCGGCCACGGGTCAAGATCGCTGAGCACGGCGAGCTGCTCTCGGCGGCGCGGTCGAAGTAGGCCAGGATGGCGGCGGCGGGCGATCGATTCGAGATGCCCGACGGCAGCGTCTACCTCGTCGTGACGCCGAGCGCCGAGACCGGCGGCGAGTACGTCGAGATGGAGTTCATCCTGCCGCCGGGGTGCGTCGCTCCGCCACCACACGTCCATCCCTCGCAGGTCGAGGAGTACGAGGTCGTCTCCGGGCGCTTCGAGGTCGTCGTCGACGGGGAGTGGTCGAAGCTCGGTCCGGGCGAGAGCGCCTCGGTCCCGGTCGGCGCGCTCCACACCTTCCGCAACGCGACCGACGAGGCAGTCCATGTCCGCAACTGGCACCGGCCGGCGATGCGCTTCGAGGAGTTCATCGAGGGAACGCGAGCGGCACTCGACGTGGCCGGGGTCACGGGCGGCCGCGACCCGCGCGTCCCGATGATCCTGTCGACCTCGATGCTCGCCTATCCGGAGACGCTCGCGCCCGGCCGACGGCGCGAGCGGATCGCGATGCGCGCCCTTGCCACGATCGGCCGGCTGCTCCGCGTGACCTGACGGTCCGCGGGGGGCGACCGCCCCCGAGTTGCTCGCGCGGGCGCGGGCGCGCGCTTGACACCGCTGGTTACCGTGTTCCGGTGGAACCCGGAGCTGCGGTCGCGTCAGGGCTTCTCGGCCGGGCGGTCGAGGAGGCTGACCTCGAGAACCTCCTCGCGGGCCTCGGGGCGGGGGTGGGTGGCGCCCGCCTGATCCGCGGCGACGCGGGGATCGGGAAGACGGCTCTGCTGGAGACTGCCGCCCGGCGCGCGTCAGCCGCAGGGGCCAATGTGCTGACCACGGCCGGGGTCCCGTCCGAGAGTCGCCTCGGCTTCGCCGGGCTCCACCGGCTGCTCGCTCCGCGGCTCGGCGCGATCGGCGAGCTGCCCGAGCCGCAGGCGGCGGCCCTCTCGACGGCCTTCGGGCTCGGTTCGGAGGTCGCGCCGGACAGGTTCCTGATCGCGCTGGCGACGCTCGAGCTCCTGGCCGACGCGGCGGCGGAGCAGCCCTTGGTCCTGATCGTCGAGGACACCCACTGGCTGGACGAGGACAGCTGGCAGGTGCTGACGTTCGTCGCGCGCCGGGTCGAGTTCGAGCCGATCGTGATCCTGTTCGCGGTTCGCGAGGGCTACCCCGAGCACCGCGAGGACTCCGCGCTCGGACAGATGCGGCTGAGCGCGCTGAGCCCGGTCGCCTCCGCCGAGCTGCTCGATGAGGCGAGCCCCGATCTGTCGCCGATCGCGCGGCGGCACGTGCTCGACATGGCGGGCGGCAACCCGCTGGCGTTGCTCGAGCTGCCGCGGGCCGCCGACTTCGGGGCGAGCTCCGCTGCCTCCGGAGTCGGCCCCTTGCCGATCACCGCGCGGCTCGAGCGGGCGTTCGCCGACCAGCTCGAGGCGCTGCCGAGGGCGACGCAGTCGCTGCTGCTCGTCGCGGCGGCCGACGATGGGTCGAACCTCGAGCGAATTCTCCGCGCCGGCTCGTGGGTGGCCGGCGAGCCGCTGACGGTCGACGATCTCGCGCCGGCCGAAGCCGCGGGTCTGATTCGGGTCGGAGGTGAGGGCATCGACCTGCGCCATCCGCTCGTCGGTGCCGCGATCTATCGCGGCGCGAGCATGGGCGACCGCATGGCGGCGCACACCGCGCTCGCCGAGGTGGGCGGCGCCGACCCGGACCGCAGCGCCTGGCACAGGGCCGCGGCCTGTCTCGGGCCCGATGAGTCCGTTGCCTCGGCGCTCGAGGCCGCTGCCGAGAGGGCCCTGGCCCGCGGCGCCCCAGCGGTCTCCGCGGCGGCGATCGAACGTGCCGCCCAGCTGTCGGATGTCTCGGAGGTGCGGGGCAGGCGGTTGCTGCGAGCGGGGGAGATGGAGTTCGAGCTCGGGCGCCCCGACCATGCGCTGCGGCTGCTCCAGCGCGCGCAGTCGCTCGAGCTGAGCCGGTCCGAGCAGGCGCAGCTCGCGCTGTTGATCGAGACGGGCGATGAGGAGAGTTGGTCCGGCCCGGCGCGCGTCGCATCGTCGGCGACGCTGGCGAGCGAGATGGTCGATCCGGCGGACCCCGAACGCTCGCTCGGGGCCCTGCTGGGAGCGGCCCAGGCCTGCTGGTGGGGCAACCCGACACCGCAGACTCGCGCCCTGGTCCTCGCCACGGCGGACCGGATCGGTGTCCCGGACGATCTGCCCGCGATGGTCGCGATTCGCGCCTGCGCGGACCCGGTCGGGCAGGGCCGCGAGACGATCGAGAGGATCGCTCGGGCCAGGCTCGATCCGGGCCCGGATCCGGTCGGTCCGCACCTGCTGGGAACCGCCGCCACGGCGGTCTGGTCGTTCGAGCAGAGCTTGGGTCTGCTCGGGGTCGCCGTCGAGGGTCTGCGAGCGCAGGGACGCCTCGGCCGCCTGGCCCAGGCCCTCGTCTCGCAGGCCTGGGCAGCGGTGCTCTGCGCGAACTCGACCCTGGCCGGGTCGGCCGCGGACGAGGCCTCACGCCTCGCGCGTGAGACCGGCCAGGTCCGCTGGGCCGTCGCCGCCGACCTCGTCAGGGCCACCCTCGCGGGCGAGAGGGGCGATGACGCGACGTTGAACGCCCTGACCACGAGGGGCGAGTCGGAGCTGCTGTCGATCGGCGCGCAGCCGCTCCTCGCGATGGTCAGGTTCGCCCGCGGGCGCGCCGCGGTCGCGCACCAGAACTACGAGGAGGGGTTCGCCGAGCTCAGGCGGGCGCTCGAGCCCGGCGACATCTCCTACCACCGGTTCACCGGGGCCTGGGGACTGGCCGACCTTGTCGAGGCCGCGAGCCACGTCGCCGACGAGGCGGTCACGCTCTCCTATCTGTCCGAGCTCGAGCGACTCGCGGAGGAGACGGGCAGCCCGTACCTGCGCGCGTCGCTGGATTACGTGCGCCCGCTCGTCGCCGCCGACGGCGACGCCGACCGCGCGTTCGGGCTGGCGCTGCGGGGCGAGGTCTCGCGCTGGCCGTGCTTCCACGGCCGGCTCCAGCTCGCCTACGGTCGCTGGTTGCGCCGCCACCGGCGGGTCGCCGAGTCGCGGGCTCCGTTGCGTGCGGCTCGCGACGGCTTCGACGCGCTCGGCTTCGGCGGCCTGGCCGAGCGCGCGCGCGAGGAGCTACGTGCCTCCGGCGAGACCAGCCGCAGCCGGGGCCCCGACGTCCGCGACCGGCTGACACCCCAGGAGCTCCAGATCGCGCAACTCGCCGCCGAGGGACTGTCGAATCGGGAGATCGGACAGCGGCTCTACCTGTCGCACCGAACGGTCGGCTCGCACCTCTACCGGCTCTTCCCCAAGCTCGGGGTCAGCTCCCGCAACCACCTGGGCGACGCGCTCGCGAGGTTGCCGGCGGCCGTCGACTGACTCGGCGCGGACGACCGGCGGCTCGGGGCCGACGCCGATCAGCCGACGCGGACCGAGGCGTGCTCGATCGCCCAGCTGAGCGCGTAGTCGGCGACCTCCTCCCAGCCCTCCTTCGCGGGCAGCAGGTGCGGCCCCTCGAACTCCTCGATCTCAGTCACCGTGTCGGACTTGTAGTGCTTGAGGTTCGACTGCTGGATCGCGGGCGGCATCAGGTGGTCCTCGCTGCCGGAGATGAACAGCAGCGGCGCGCGCTCATCGTTTCGGTAGTCGACCGCCGTGTCCTGGGGGCCGGGCCTGAAGTTCGCGGTCACGCTGTCGAACAGGATCCGACCGGATGCGGGCACGTGGTAGCGCTCGTAGAGCTCACGCGAGCGCTCCTCGCCGAAGCCGTTGGTGAACGCGTACTGCCACTGCTCGAACGTGTAGCCGAACGCTCGGTGGTGGTTCGCCGGGTTTCGCAGGACCGGCCACGTGGCCTTCGCCTGCGCGAACGGGACCACGCGGACACCCTCGGTCGGCGCCGAGTTGATGGCGACGCCGGCGGCGCCGCGACCGTGGTCGAGCAGGATCTGTGTGAAGGCGCCGCCAGCGGAGTGGCCGATGATGATCGGCGGCGAGTCGAGCTCGTCGATGACCGCCTCGAAGCGCTCGATGACCGCCGGCACGCGCAGCTCCTCGACCGGCGTCGGGTCGGCGTTGAGCGCCTCGACCTCGACCTCGAATCCGGGGTAGGCCGGAGCGAGCACCCGGTAGCCCTTGGCCTCGTAGTGGCGGATCCAGTCCTCCCAGCTTCGCGGCGTCACCCAGAAGCCGTGGACGAGGACGATGGTGTCGGGCGTGGTGGGGCTCATCGGGATGCGTCCTTTTCGTCGGGCCCGGAGCCAGGGCTCCATGGCGGTGCTCCGCCGTCTCGACGTCGACCCTCGGGCCGCGCTCGCTCCTTCGCTTCCGTAGCCCGACTGCATCGACCGAGAGCCGACCGCCGGACGAATTGGGTCACCCGACGCAAGCACCGGTCGGGACGCGGCCCCATGATGGGCCCGATGAAGGCTCTGATCAGACACCCTCGGATCGACGAGATCCTCGGCGCGCGCTCCGAGTTCGCGCGCGGAGATCTCGAAGCCTGGGCGGGGTACGTCAACCACGCGCATCGGGTCTTCAACTTCGCGCGCGCCGTCGCGGAGCTCGACGCGGACGGCGAGGAGAAGCTCGCGATCGCAGCAGCCTTCCACGACCTCTACGCGTTCGACGGGCTGGACTACCTGGAGCCGTCGATCCGAGCGGCGGCTGCGTATCTGATCGAGACCGACCGCGCGGGCTGGGAGCGAGAGGTCGCGCTGACCATCGCCTTCCATCACCGGATCCGCCCCTACACCGGCGCCCACGCGCGTCTCGTCGAGCCGTTCCGGCGCGCGGACTGGAACGACTTCACGCTCGGCCTGGTGCGATGGGGGATACCGCGCGAGATCCGGCGCGCCGCCGACCGCGAGTTCCCGGTTTCGGAGTTCATACCGAAGGCCGTGACCCGCTTCGCGGTCCACTGGATCCCGCGCCATCCGCTGCGGCCGATCCCCGTCCTCCGCGGTCGCGCGGCACTGCGCCGCGCGGATGGAGAGAATGCGGGCGACCACCGAGCCCGGGCTGGAGCGACCGAGTGAACGACTTCGTCTCACGTGCTTTCGGAGGCCGCCGCCGAGTGCCGGAGGGCCTTCGCGACCGGCTGCCGCCGGGTCAGTATCTCGAGCAGGGGTTCCCGGTCCTGACCGCGGGGCCGACCCCGCGGATCGACACCGGCGACTGGTCGTTCGGGGTCGACGGGATGGTCGCCGAGGCGCGCTCATGGACCTGGGGGGAGTTCGCCGATCTGCCCTGGGAGCGGATCCCCTGCGACATCCACTGCGTGACGAAGTGGTCGAAGCTCGGCACCGAGTTCGAGGGGGTATCGCTCGACGTCCTGTTCGAGTCGGCTGAGCCGCTCGACGCCTACGCGATGATCCACTCCTACGGCGGCTACACGACGAACCTCTCCGTCGAGGATCTGACGGACGGCAAGGCCTGGGTCGTGACCCACCACGAGGGTGAGCCGCTGCCGCGCGAGCACGGTGGCCCGGCCCGCCTTCTGGTACCGCACCTCTACTTCTGGAAGAGCGCGAAATGGGTCGCGGGGATCCGGATCCTCGACCACGACGAGCCCGGCTTCTGGGAGGCCAACGGCTACCACAACCGCGGCGATCCCTGGAGGGAGGAGCGGTATTGGAACGACTGACCGCCGTCACCCAGCGGGCGCCCGGGAAGTGGCAGATCGCCACCGTGACCGACATCCGTCGCGAGACGCCGACGGTGAAGTCGTTCCGGCTCGAGCTCCCGATCTGGATTCCGCACTGCCCCGGCCAGCACTACGACGTCCGCCTCACCGCGCCGGACGGCTACCGCGCCCAGCGCTCGTACTCGATCGCCTCCTCGCCGCTCGACAGCGGCGAGATCGAACTGACGATCGACTGCCTGCTGGACGGCGAGGTATCGCCGTATTTCCACGACGTGGTCGAGGTCGGCGACCAGGTCGAGGTCAGAGGCCCGTTCGCCTCCTACTTCGTCTGGCGCGGCCAGGACCCGGTCCTGCTGATCGGAGGCGGCTCGGGCGTCGTGCCGTTGATGTCGATCCTGCGCCACAAGCGACGGGCTGCGCCCGAGGTCGACGCGCGCCTGCTCTTCTCGGTGCGAAGCCCCGAGGATCTGATCTACGCCTCGGAGCTCGGGGAGGAGACGACCGTCACGTACACGCGCTCGGCTCCGGACGGCTGGACCGGGCACAGTGGCCGGATCGACGCGCCGCTGATCGAGTCGATGCTCTCCCCGATGTCCACGGCGTTCATCTGTGGTTCGAACGGCTTCGTCGAGGCCGCCTCTGAGCTCCTGCTCGCCGCCGGGGTGCCGGGCGAGCGAGTCCTGACGGAGCGCTACGGGCCGACGGGCTGAGAGAGGACGACGGCCGGTCGCTCCGGTCCGAGGTGCCGGTTGGAGCGCCTCGCGACTAGAGCCCGGCGCCCTGCGTCGCGATCCCGAACGCGCGGCTGAGCAGCCCCGCCAGCTCGTCGATGTCCTCGCGTCCCATCACTAGCGGTGGCGAGAGCTGGACGAGTGGGTTGCCCTCCGCGTCGATCGCCACACGGCACAGCAGGCCGACCTCCGCGAGCGCCGGGTTGAGGTACTCACCGGTGAACGTCGCGGCTGAAACCGGCGTATCCTCCCAGCGCTTGCCCGCGTGGTCGGTTACGAGCTCGAAGCTGCGGTGGAAGCCGTCGCCGCGCAGGTCGCCGACGATCCGCTGGTGCTCGGCGCGCACCGCCTCGAGTCGCTCCGCGAAGTAGGGAGCGAGCTCGGCGACGTTCTCCACGACGCGCTCGCGCTTCATGATCTCGAGGTTCTTGAGCGCTGCCGCGCAGGCGACCGGATGCCCGCCGTAGGTCAGCGCGTGGTTGAACATGCCGGCGGGACCGTCGAGCACGGTCTCGATGATCTCGTCGGTGGCGATCACGCCGCCGAGCGGCACGTAGGCGGAGGCGATCCCTTTCGCGAAGGTGATCACGTCGGGTTGGAAGCCGTAGTGGATCGATCCGAACCACTCGCCGAGGCGGCCATAGCCGGTGATCACCTCGTCGGCGATCATCAGGATCCCGTGGCGGTCGCAGAGCTCGCGAACGCCGGCAAAGTACTCGGGCGTAGGCGGAGTGAGGCTGCCACCGGCGTTCTGGAGCGGCTCCATGATGATCGCCGCGATCGTGTCGGGGCCCTCCTGGACGATCAGCGACTCGAGCTCGGAGAGTAGGAAGGCGGTGGTCCCTTGCGCGGTCTCGCCCTCGGGACGGCGGTAGCGCTTCGTGTTGTTGACGTGGCGGACACCACTCATCAACGGCTCGAACATCCCGCGCACCATCGACATCCCGTTGAGCGACATCGCTCCGAAGCTCGTGCCGTGGTAGGCGACCCGGCGGGCGATGAACTTGTAGCGGGCGTGATCGCCGCGGGTGATGTGGTACTGGCGGGCGAGCTTGATCGCCGCCTCGTTGGCCTCGCTGCCGCCCGAGGCGAAGAAGACGCGGTTGAGATCTCCGGGGGCGAGGTTCGCGATCTCGCGGGCGAGCAGCGCGGCCGGCGGGTGGGCGACGCTCCAGGTGGTCTGGAAGGGCAGGACCTCGAGCTGTCCGCGGACCGCCTCGCCGACCTCGGCGCCGTGCGTGTAGCCGAGCTGGACGCAGAACAGCCCGGCGAGGCCGTCGAAGAACCGGTGCCCGTTCTCGTCGTAGACCGAGCAGTGCTCGCCGCGGACGAAGACCGGCAACTCGTCGTCGCGGTACTTCGACGCCGGTGTGAAGTTCATGACCAGGTGGCGCTTGGCGATCTCCGCCAGCTCGCCAGACCCACTCGTCCTCCCGTCCTCGGGCGCGGGCGCTTCCTGGTGCACGGTCATCTTCGGGGTCCTCTCCTCGGCTCTCACCACGCGGCACGCCGGGCCGCCGCTTCATCCTCGCAGCCGTCGGGCGGGCGGGCGAACAGTTTCTCTGCCGCCGACGAATCGGCGCAGCCGATGCATCCGGGGCGGGTCAGTCCTAAGCGCCGGCGAGGTGCGCGATCACTCGCGAGACGAAGGCCTCGCCCGCGGCGAGCTGGTCGGCCTCGATGAACTCGTCGGGTGTGTGGCCCTGCGCCATCGACCCCGGTCCGCAGACCACGACCGGCAGGCCGAGCCGCTGGCGATAGATGCCGGCCTCTGTGCCGAAATCGACCGCGCCGCCGGACGAGCCACGTGCGAGCGCCGCGACCCGTGTCGCGAAAGCGGCGTCGTCGGTGGGCGCGAGCGGGGGGTAGCCGGCCAGACGCTCAACGTCGACCCTTGCCTCGGGGGCGTGGCAGGCCATGTCCGCTCCGATTCGGGCGGCCACCTCGCCGATGCGACCGACGACCGCGTCGACGTCCTGATCGGGCAGCACCCGCGCCTCGACGTCGAGGCGGCAGGCGTCCGGCACGATGTTGACCGCGACGCCGCCCGCGATCGGACCGATGCCGATCGTCGCGTGGGGTACCGAGAACGAGCGGTCGTGGGCCTCGGTGCGGAGCTCGAGCTCGAGTCGCTCGAGCGCCTCGATGAGTCGTGCCGACCAACGCACCGCGTTGACCCCGGCCGCGGGCGTCGCGGAGTGAGCCGCGCGGCCGTGCAGGGTCAGCCGCAGCGCCGCCTTGCCCTTGTGGCGGTCGACGACCCGCAGGCCCGTCGGCTCACCGACGACGACCCCCGCGAGCGGTGCCGGGATCGCGCCGCCCTCGAGCGCCTGGATCAGCGGACCGATGCCGGCGCAGGCGTGCTCCTCGTCGTGGGAGACGGCGAGGTGGAGCGGCGCGCGCATCGATCCCGCGTCCGCACGCGCGACCGCGCTCAGCGCCGCGGCGATGAAGCCCTTCATGTCGGCGCTGCCGCGGGCGTAGAGGCGGCCCTCCTCGCGTCGGAGCTCGAACGGGTCGGCACTCCACGATTGACCCTCGACGTCGACGACATCGCCGTGGGCCGCGAGCATGATGCCGCCCTCGGCGTCCGCCGGTCCAAGGACCGCGTGCAGGACCCGGGTGTCCGGTCGCGTTCCCTCGTGGAGGTCGACGACGGCGCCGGCGTCGACGAGCAGCGCCGCGATCTCCTCGATCAGGCCTTCGTTCGGTCCGCCGGCGACGGATCGGTGGGCGACAAGCCGCCCGAGGACAGCCTCAGCCTCAGGCGCGCTCATTGCCCAGGCCGGGCACCGAGCCGGCGGCGATCGCCGCGCGGCAGTGCTGTTCGAAGGCCTCGACGAGCCGCGTCGGGCGCAGGCTCTCAAGCCGCGCCATCCCGAGGATCATCGGCCGAGGCTCGCCCTCGATCGGACGCGTTACGAGCGGCCGCGCGTCGAGCGCGAGGTCGATGTGCGGCCGGGCGTTGATGATCGTGTATCCGAAGTCGTTGGCGACCATCGTCCGGATCACCTCGGGATGGACCGAGCGGTGGGCCACGGTCGGCTCGACGCCGGCGGTGGCGAAGAGGCCGCGGAAGTAGTCGCGCGATTGCGGCAGATCGAGCAGGACCAGCGGCTCTCCCGCGAGCTCGGCGAGCGTGACCGAGTCCTTGGAGGCGAGTGGATGGTCGGCGGCGAGCACCGCGTGGGGCGGAAGCGTCGAAAGCGGCTCGAAGGAGATGTCCGGGGCGAGCTCGAGGTCGTAGGTGAGCACGACGCTGAGCTCACCCGAGCGCAGCCCCGTCATCAGCGCGGTCTGCCCGGCTTCGACCATCTCGAGGCGCACCGAGGGGTGGCGCTCGAGGAAGCTCTTGCCGACCCGCGGTGTGATCAGGGGCGCCAGCGGGACGAGGCAACCGAGGTTGAGCGTCCCGCTGATCTCGGCCGTGAGGTCCGAGGCGAAGCGCTCGAGCTCGTCGGCGTCACGGAGCAGTGCGCGGACGCGTGTCAGGAACTGATGACCCTCGGGTGTCGGCGAGATGCCCTGGGCGTGGTGGCGGATCAGCAGCTGGACGCCGAGCGCCGCCTCGAGCTGCGCGATCGCGGCCGAGACCGACGACTGCGCGACGGGGATGTTCTGGGCGGCGTCGGTGACGCTGCCCGCGTCCGCGGCGGCGACGAAGTACTCGAGTTGGCGCAGCGTGAAGCGCATGGAGGCCATCGGCGGGAGTGTCCCACGGCGCTCTGCGATCGGGTTTCGTCCCGGCGCTCGGGACGTCACGTCTACTCGCCCGGGTCGCCGGGAACGCCGTAGGACGGCGCGGCGCTCGGATCGAGCGCACGCGTGACGTAGTCGTCGCGCTCAGGTGCCCAGCGCTCCCAGAGCTGCGCGAGCTCGGCGATCGGGCCGGGTCCGTCCTCGGGCGCCCAGTCGATCCGCAGGTTCGTGACCGGCCATTCGACCTCGCCGGCCACGAGCAGCCCGGCGGAGGTGACCGGGCCGGCCTCGCCCCCCGCCCGCAGTCCGGCGGCGAGCCCGGCGATCAGCCGAACCTCGAGCTCAGAGTCCTCGCACTCGGCGAACGCCGGTCCGATCGCGTCGAGCACCTCTTCCGCGGCGAGGAGGTTGCCGGCCGCGACCCAGCCCTCGCCGGTGCGCGAGCCGTGCACTCCGAGCGCGTGCTCGCCGTTCCACGCGGCGCTGCTGCCGGCGGCGTCGACGACGCCGAGCTGGCGGTATTCCGCGTAGGGCGCCGCGGCGGCGACGGTGTCGAGCGCTCGCTGGGCCGAGGCGCCGGCCGCGAGAGCGTCGAGCAGCTTCGGCCCGAGCCGCGGGTCGGTCACGTTCTGCGACGTCGCGACGCCGACGCCGGCGCGGACGAACGCGCATCGCGAGGCCACAGCGAGGCTCGAGGAGGTCACCGCCATCCCGAGCCTGCCGGTCTGCTCGCAGCGGCCGAGGATCGAGAAGGTCATTCCACCGCCCCGCCTCCCAGCACGGCCGTTGCGTCGATCTCGACGAGCCATTCGGGGCGCGCCAGGGAGCTCACGACGATCCCGGTCGAGACGGGGTGGACGCCCTTCAGCCAGCGACCCATGACCCGGTAGACGGGCTCGCGGAACCGCGGGTCGACCAGGTAGACGGTCACCTTGACGACGTGCTCGAGCCCGCCGCCGGCCTCGTCGAGCAGGGTCGCGATGTTGCGCATCGCCCGCTCGGCCTGCGCCTCGACGTCGCCGATGCCGACGTTCTCGGACGTGTCGAGGTCCTGCCCGATCTGCCCCCGCAGGTAGACCGTGTCGCCCGCGACGACGGCCTGGCAGAGGTCGTTGTCGAGGTCCTGCTCGGGATAGGTGTCGCGCGTGTTGAACGGGCGGATTCGGCGGTGTGTCGTCACGTTCGGGCCTCCTCGGGGTGGGTGCCGAGCGCGGCCGCGGCGCCGTTCGGCGACGCCCCGCGGCCCGAGCCCGGCTCGTAGGTGAGGTAGCGCTGCTGGGTCGCGATGTGCTCGGCGACGTGCTTCGCGTCGTGCCAGACACCGAAGATGAACGTCGAGCCGCGCCGCGACTGCCACGGCAGTCCGAGGAAGTAGATCCCGGGCTCGGAGGAGACACCGCGCCGGTGGTCGGGCTTGCCCTCGGCGTCGAAGGCGTCGACCTCGAGCCAGCTGTAGTCGGACCTGAACCCCGTCGCCCAAACGACCGCGTTCACGCCGGCCTCGGCCAGGTCCAATTCGAGGACCGGATCGAGTGCCGACGCGGGGAGTGGGCCGAAGTCGCGGGCGCCCGGCTCCTCCGGTAGGTCGAGCCCGCTGCGCGCGACGTAGGCATCGGCCTCGTCGAGCAGCGCGAGCAGGTTCGCGTCTCCGCGCTCGAGGTTTTCGGCGAGATCCGGCGCGAAGTGGATCCTGCCGTCCTCGTATCCGGTCATGAATCCTCGCAGCGCGATTCCGCGCCGACCCATGTCGCGGAAGTCGACGGTCTGGCCGCCGCGCGCGCCGCTGACCGCGATCGTCACGTGCTCGGCTCCAGGTCCCGGACTCTCGGCATCCCACTTGTTGAGAACCCCCAGCCACCAGCAGAAGTCGCGGCCGCGGTAGCGGCGGGGCGGGCGGTCGTGGGGACCGACGCACAGGTACACCTGCCGCCCGGCGCGGTCGAGCTCGTCGGCGATCTGGACACCGGAGGAGCCCGCGCCGACGACCAGGACCGCGCCTTCGGGGAGCTGCCCGGGATTGCGGTAAGAGCTCGAGTGGATCTGCTCGACCGGCGCGTCCGCCGGCAGCACCGGCGGGATCAACGGGTCCTGGAAGGCGCCCGTCGCCGCGACGACGTAGCGGGCCTCGACCATGCCCTCGCTCGTCTCGACGCGAAAGCCCGCCCGGTCGGGGTTCTTTCGCACCGACAGGACCTCGACCCCGCAGCGGATCGGCGCATTGATCTTTTCGGCGTAGGTGACGAAGTAGTCCGTCACCTCCTGCTTGGAGGCGAAGCCGTCGGGGTCGATGTCGAACTCGAGGCCGGGAAAACGGTCGTGCCACGCCGGCCCGTTGGCGACGAGCGAGTCCCAGCGCGCCGTGCGCCAGCGCTCGGCGATCCGGTGTCGCTCGAGGACGAGGTGCCTCAGCCCCGTCGCGCTCAGGTGCTCGCTCATCGCCACGCCGGCCTGACCGCCGCCGACGACGAGCACCTCGACGCTCTCATTCGACATCCGCGTTTCGCTCAAGATCGCTCCAAGCCTCTCTCCGCTGTCGCTCGGTCGCCCGATATTGGCGAGAGGAAGGGCCGCTGACCAATGGGGCTTTCCGAGCTTTCGGATGCGAATTTTCGATTCAGGGTCTCCGGCACCGCGAATCGCGCGGATCGCCGGCTGCGTCATCGCCCGGCGGTCCTGTGAGGACCGGTTGCGGATCGCCGCCCGGTCGTGGAGGCGACTGTGGCGAATCGCTTTGATAGATCGCTTGGCCCGCGAAATCCGTTTGACCCGGCGTAGCTCGCAGTACAAGCTGGCGCTCGTCGCATGCTCGGCATCGGATCGCCGCATGTCCGACGGCTGGGAGCGTCGTTGAACGGTCGCCCGGGTGGGCGATCAGAGGATGGGAAGCTGCCTTGAGGGCCGCGCGCAACACTCAGATCGCAGCCGGACCCGAGGCTCGGGGCTGAGCCGTGCCTGCGCCGACGCACACCCACGAGGAGTGGACCGCCCTGGCCGCGAATCTCGAGCTCCCGCGCTCGGCGTACATCGGCGGCGGGCGCGTCGATTCGGCGTCCGGCGAGACCTTCGACGCGATCAACCCTGCGACCGGCGAGACGCTGAGCGCCGTAGCCGCGGGCGATTCGGAGGACATCGACCGTGCCGTGCGCTCGGCCCGGGAGTCGTTCGAGGGTGGCGTCTGGTCCGAGGCCGCGCCCGCCGATCGCAAGCGGGTCCTCGTCCGGCTCTCCGAGCTGATCGCCGAGCATCGCGACGAGCTCGCGCTGCTCGACTCGCTCGCGATGGGCAAGACGGTCGAGTCCGCGGCCACGGTCGACGTCCCGGGCGCCGCCGGGGTCTTCGCCTGGTACGGCGAGGCGACCGACAAGCTCTATGGCGAGATTGCGCCGACGGGTCCCGGCGACCTCGCGCTGATCACGCGCGAGCCGCTCGGCGTCGTCGGCGCTGTCGTGGCCTGGAACTTCCCGCTCGACCTCGCGAGCTGGAAGGTCGCTCCGGCGCTCGCGTGTGGCAACAGCGTCGTCCTCAAGCCCGCCGAGCAGTCGCCGTTCTCAGCGATCCGGCTCGGGGAGCTGGCCGTCGAGGCGGGCCTCCCCGAAGGCGTGCTCAACGTCGTTCCGGGTCTCGGCGAGACCGCCGGCCGGGCGCTCGGCTTGCACCCCGACGTCGACTGCCTCGCGTTCACCGGGTCGACCGAGGTCGGCAAGCTCTTTCTCACCTACTCGGCGCAGTCGAACGCGAAGCCCGTCTGGCTTGAATGCGGTGGCAAGAGCCCGAATCTCGTGTTCGCCGACGCCGGCGACCTCGCTGCCGCGGCCGAGATGGCGGCGTTCGGAATCTTCTTCAATCAGGGTGAGGTCTGCTCGGCCAACTCACGCTTGCTCGTCGAGCGTTCGGCTCGCGACGAGCTCGTGGAGGCCGTCGTCCAGCAGGCGCGCTCGGTCCGCGTCGGCGACCCGCTCGACCCCGAGACCACGATGGGCCCGCTCGTCGACAGGCGCCAGGCGGAGACCGTGATGTCACACATCGAAACCGGCCGGCACTCGGCCAACCTGCGGATCGGCGGCGAGCGGGTGGCGGTGAACGGCAACGGGTCCGGCGACGGGTGCTTCGTGGCTCCGACCGTCTTCGACGGCGTCGCCAACGATTCGCCGCTTGCCCAGGAGGAGATCTTCGGCCCGGTTCTCGCGGTGGTCGACTTCGCCGGCGAGGACGAGGCGGTCCGGCTCGCCAACGAGAGCAGCTACGGGCTCGCCGCCTCGGTCTGGACCTCGGATCTCGACCGCGCACATCGCGTCGCGCGGCGATTGCGGGCCGGGACGGTCTCGATCAACACGGTCGACGCGCTCAGCCCGATGACGCCGTTCGGCGGCTTCAGGGGGTCCGGGTTCGGCCGCGATCTGTCGCTGCACGCGCTCGACAAGTTCACCGGCCTGAAGACCACCTGGATCAAGCACCGATCGTGAACACGCAAGAGGCGACAGCCGACCCGAAAGGAACAGCCATGGGCAGCAGAGGACATACGTTGAGAGGCGCCGTGATCGTGGCGCTCGGACTGCTCATGGCTGTGGTGTTCGCAGCCTGTGGGGGCGATGACGGAGGCGGCGGGTCATCCGGGGAGGGCGAGGGTGAGGGCGGCACCACGAAGGTGACGATCGGGACCCAGCCGTGGATCGGCTACGGCCCGTTGTGGATCGCCGACGAGAAGGGCTTCGACACCGACAACGGGGTCGACATCGAGCTGACGAACTTCTCGACCGACCAGGACCTCGAGAGCGGGTTCGCGAGCGGCAAGTTCCAGGCGGTCTCCAGCGCCAACAACACCTGGATCAGGCTCGCCGACCTCGGCATCGACTTCGAGGTCGCGCTGATGGAGGACTTCTCGCTCGAGGCGGACGCGATCGTCTCCTGCAACCCCGACATCCAGTCGATCGACGACCTCGAGGGTGCCTCGGTGGCGTTCGAGGAGTTCTCGGTCTCCGACGTCCTCTTCCGCTACGCGCTCGAGGAGGCGGGGATCGACTTCGACACCATCGACTACACGCCGATCCCGGCCTCGGACGCGGGTGCCGCCGTCGTCGCCGGACGGGTCGACGTCGCCACGACGTACGAGCCCTACCTGCAGGCGGCCGTCGAGGAGGGCGACAACTGCAAGATCATCTACACGGCCAACGAGCGGCCGGGGCTGATCTCCGACTCGCTCGGCTTCAGCACCGAGTTCGCCGCCGACAACCCCGAGGCGGCGGAGGGAGTGATCCGCGCCTGGGGCGACGCGATCGACTTCTACAACTCGAATACCGAGGAAGCCCAGGCGATCATCGCCAAGAACGTCGGCGAGAAGCCGGAGGCGCTCACGGCGAGCTTCGACGGCATCCAGCTGTTCGATCTCGAGGAGTCGCAGGACTTCCTCGAGAACGATTTCGAGCAGCTGTGGGGCGACATCGGCGAGATCATGCTCGACCAGGGTCAGATCGATTCGGTGCCCGACGTCAACGACTACCTCAATACCGATCTGGGAGCCAGTGCCCTGGAGGGCGAGTAGCCCTCGATGGCCGAAGCTGTCGACAAGACGGTGGGTGGCGGCCTGAGCGGGCCGAGCCCGGCACGGGAGGCCCGCGGCGGGCGGCGAAAGCGCCGCCGCGGGCGCTCGCGGCTCTACAACCCGATCGAGCCGCGGACATACATCGTCATCGCGATCCTGTCGTTCGCGGTGCTGCTCGGCGGCTGGTGGCTGGCCGCCGAGCTCGACCTGGCGAAGGACATCTTCCTGCCGACGCCGATCGACGTCTGGAACGCCGGGGTCGAGGCCGCGAAGGACGGGTCGCTGTGGACGGACGCGAAGGTCAGCTTCGTGCGGATCACGATCGGCTTCGCGATCTCGACCCTGCTGGCGCTGCCGATCGGGATCCTGATCGGCACCTTCCGCAAGGCCGAGGCCGCGATCGAGCCGACGGTCGACTTCATCCGCTACATGCCGGCGGTCGCGTTCGTCCCGCTGACGATCGTTTGGGTCGGCGTCGACGAGTCGCAGAAGTGGCTGATCATCTTCATCGGCACCTTCTTCCAGCAGGTGCTGATGGTCATGGACAACGTCAAGCGCGTGCCGCGCGAGTACGTGTCGATCGCGCAGACGCTCGGGATGCGCGACTCGACGGTGCTGCGCCGGGTGATCCTCCCGGCGAGCGGCCCGGCGATCTGGGACACGCTTCGGATCACGCTCGGCTGGGCGTGGACGTGGCTCGTCGTCGCCGAGCTGGTCGCCGCCTCGGAGGGCCTCGGTCACTCGATCGTCGTCGCCCAGCGCTTCTTCCAGACCGAGACGATCTTCCTCGGCATCATCGTCATCGGACTGCTCGGCCTGATCATGGACCAGGTCATGAAGTACGCCGGCAAGCGACTGTTCAGGTGGGCGGACTGATGAGCGTGAACGGAGCCGGCGGGCCGAAGCTGGTCGTCAGGGACCTGCGCAAGGTCTTCGAGGCCGACAGCGGCGAGGTCGTCGCGATCGACAACGCGAGCTTCGAGATCGCCGAGAAGGAGTTCGTCACCGTCATCGGGACGAGCGGCTGCGGCAAGTCGACGATGCTGTCGATCATCGCCGGGCTCGAGGAGGAGACCTCAGGCGAGGTCCTCGTCGACGGCGAGCCGGTTTACATGCCCGGCCGCGATCGCGGCGTCGTCTTTCAGAGCTACACGCTCTATCCCTGGATGACGGCGCAGAAGAACGTCGAGTTCGCGCTCCAGGGCTCGAAGCGCGAGCGTGCCGATGTCGCCCGCGAGCACCTGGAGCTCGTCGGCCTCGCCCAGTTCGCCGACGCCTATCCGAGCCAACTCTCCGGCGGCATGCGCCAGCGGATCGCGATCGCCAGAGCGCTCTCCTACAAGCCGGAGGTGCTGCTGATGGACGAGCCGTTCGGCGCCCTCGACGCTCAGACCCGGCAGCTCATGCAAGAGCTCCTGATGAAGATCTGGGAGGAGCACCGCCTCACGGTCATGTTCGTCACCCATGACATCGACGAGGCGGTCTTCCTCTCGGACCGGGTGTTGATCATGACCGCGCGTCCGGGGCGGATCAAGGAGGACCTCGCGGTCGGCGTCGAGCGCCCGCGGACCTTCGAGGTCATGACCGACCCCGAGTTCTTCGAATACAAGTCGCATCTCCACGCGGCGATCCGCGAGGAGAGCCTCCGCACGGCAGAACAGCTCGAGACGCGATGAGCGCCGAGGACCGGGTCCTCGCTGCGATCGCGGAGCGATCCGACGAGTTGGTCGATCTCGCGAGGACGCTGATCGACTTCGACACGACGGTGCGCGGCGAGCCAGGTGAGCCGGCGCGCGAGGAGGCGGCGCTCCAGAGCCACGTCGCGACCCTGCTCGAGCGAGCAGGCGCCGACGTAGAGCTGTGGGAGCCGCGGCCCGGCGAGCTCGACCGCTGGCGACGCCAGGTCCCCGAGGGGCTTGGCTTCGAGGGGCGACCGCAGATGGTCGCGCGCTTCGCGGGGCGCTCCACGGGATCGAGCCTGCTCTTCAACGGGCACGTCGACGTCGTATCTGCCGAGCCGAAGAAGCGCTGGGCGAGCGACCCGTTCCGGGCCGAGGTCCGGGACGGCAAGTTGTTCGGCCGCGGTGCCTGCGACATGAAGGGAGGAGTCGCGGCGATGCTGACGGCCGCGATCGTCCTCGCCGACGAGAGCATTGGGTGCGCGGGCGAACTGATCGTCAACACCGTCACCGACGAGGAGTGGAACGGCGCCGGCGCGCTGGCGGCGGTGGCGAGGGGGGTCTCCGCCGACGCCGGCGTCGTTCCCGAGGCGACGGGATTCGAGCCCTGGGTCGCGTGTCGCGGCGTCGTCAACCCGACGATCACCGTTCGCGGTCGGCCGGGACACGCGGAGATCCCGCAGCCGCCGTGGCAGCAGGGCGGGGCGGTCAATGCGATCGAGAAGTCGATGATCGTCCTCGACGCGGTCCGCTCGCTGCGAGAGCACTGGGCGGCGAACTCGAACAACCCCCTGTTGAAGCCGGGCGAGCTCATACCGACGGTGATCCACGCCGGCGAGTGGTGGGTCAACTACCCCGCCTCTTGCACCATCGTGGTCGATGTGACCTACCTGCCCGAGCAGGGCGACGCCGACGGGGGGTGGGGTGGACCGGTCGAGCGCGAGATCGAAGACTGGATCCTCGAGCGAACCGGCCAGGACGACTGGCTGGCCGAGAACCCACCCCAGTTCAGGTGGGCCAACAACCTCGCGCCGGCCGCCGTTCCCGGCGGTGACCCGATCGTGACCGCGGCCCTGGCGGCGAGCGAGACCATCGGGCGGCCCGGCAAGGTCGCCGCACTCCAAGGCTGGCACGATGCGGCCACCTTCACCCGCTTCGGCACGCCGACGATCAGCTACGGCCCCGCCGGACTGTCGAACGACGGCGAGACGCTCGCGCACGCGGTCGATGAGAGCGTCCCGGTCGAGGACCTCGTCATGACTGCGCAGGCGCTCGCGCTGATCGCGATGCGCTGGGGCTCCTAGCGCTGGCACGCTCGGCCGGGTGAGGCTCAACCGCGCGCTGGGATGATGCCCGCGATGTCGATGTACGAGCGGATGGTCGCGGGCTAGCTCTACCGCGCCGCCGATGCGGAGATCGAGGCGAGCCACGGCCGCGCCCGGGCGATCGTCGAGCGCTTCAACGCCACCGTCCACGGCGAGGACTCCGAGCGCGACCGGCTCCTACGCGAGCTGTTCGGTCACTTCGGCGACGGCGTCACGGTGCTGCCGCGGATCGAGGTCGATCACGGCAGCAATGTCTCGATCGGGGACGGGACGTTCGTCAACTACGGCGCGGTGTTCCTCGATGGCGCGCCGGTGACGATCGGGTCCGATTGCCAGATCGCGACCAACGTTCAGCTGATCACCGCGACCCACCCGATCGACCCCGGGCCGCGGCGCGAGCTGTGGGAGTACTGCCTGCCGGTCACGCTGGGCGACAACGTCTGGCTCGGCGCGGGGGCGATCGTCTGTCCTGGCGTCAGCATCGGATCCGACAGCGTGATCGGCGCCGGCTCGGTCGTGGCGAAGGACGGTCCGGCCGGGGTCGTCGCGGTCGGAAGTCCCGCGCGGGTCCTGCGCGAGATCGGGCCGCGCGACCGGGTCGAGCCTCCGTCGAGCTCAGGCCGAGCGCTCAGCGCCCGCCGGCGCCGAGGTCGACGACCCCGAGCAGCACCAGCAGGATCAGGGTGATGACGGCCGAGACAACGAGCGAGCCCAGGCAGCCGAGCCGATTTGAGAAGAAGATGAACATCGCGGCCGCTCTACCCGCGTCGCGGGCTCGATCGCATGGCGGCGCCCCGCATCGGGTCCCGTACGCTGTGGCGATGGGCGACCACACGCCGGATGCCAACCACGCTGCCTCCCACGACCCCGTCGAGGTCGACGCGACCAAGGTCGCCGAGGTCAGTCCCGTAATCGCGGGCGGGCAGGCGTGGGCGCCCCGCGAGGTTCTCGCCGACGGGCGCAGGGTGCTCCTCACCCGCCGCGACGAGGACCCGGCCGCCGAGGCCGAGTAGTCAAGCGTCGACCGAGACCGACCGAGACCGAGCCTGGCCCCGAAGAACGACAAGCGCGAGCGTCGTCGCGCCGAGCGACTCGCCGCCGAGCGTCAGGCGGCCGCCGACGAGCGTCGCCGCAAGCTCGTCGGCTACGTCGTCGCGGCGGGGCTCTCGCTGGCCCTCGTCGCCGCGCTCGTCTTCGTCTTCACGGCCGGCGGCGGCGCGGAGGAGGAGGACCTGCCGGAGCTGGCCTACATCGTCCCCGAGAGCGGTGTGACCAACGGGGTCGAGCCCGACGGGCGCGAGGGAGCCCCGCCGCCGCCCCTCGAGCAGGGCGACCTCGCGACATCCGCGGAAGAGGCGAAGTGCGTGGTCGAGGAGGACCTCCCCGACGAGGGGAATGCGCACGTCGACGAGCCGCCGGAGTACGGAACGAACCCGGCGACCTCGGGCGACCACGTGCCGCCGCCGGACTTCCCCGCCGACGGCGCCTACGCCGAGCCGGTCGACCCCTTCTTCTATGTGCATGCGCACGAGCACGCGCGGGTGACGATCCACTACTCGCCCGACCTTCCCGAGCGCGACCAGCTCGCTCTCAAGGGCGTCTTCGAGGAGGACCCGGCGGCCGTGCTCATGTTCCCGGACCCGAACATCGAGGGCGATGTCGCGATGTCGTCCTGGAGCGCGCTGATGAACTGCCGCGGCTTCGAGGGGCGGGCGACGCTCGATGCCGTCCGCAACTTCCGCGACGAGTTCCGCGGCGCGTACAACCCGGAGCAGGTCCCGCTCTCGTTCTGAACCCGGCACCGAGGGGCCGGGCCGAGTCTCTCTCCGGCGCGGTCTACGGATGGCCGGGCGTGGCCTGGCGCGGGCCCGGATCGGCCTCCCGGGGCGGTGCGGGCGAGTGAGCCGTCGCTCCACCGCGATGGCGCATGAGGTTGCGGATCAGCAGGATCGCTACGAGGACCAGGACGAGCGCGAGCAAGATGGCGAGCACGATCTCAGGGGTGCTCCAGCCGGTCGAGAAATGGTCGCGCATGGCATCCGTCATGGCGCTCGAGCTCGGGTCGTTCGGGCCGAATCCGCCCGCGCCGTCCATCATCGATCCGGGGTCGAAGCCGTCGCCCTGCGGCCCGTTCTGCATCATCCCGGCCCCCGGGTGGTCGCCCTGCGGGGGGCCCATGCCCTGGGCTGCCTCGCGCATCGAGTCCGACGGGTTCATCTCGAACGCCGGTCCGACGAGTTCCCCGGCAACGCTCTCACGCGCTCAGGACCTCCTGCCGCACATCGACGGGTATCGCGTCCGGGTCCTCCTCGTTGAGGCGGAGCGGATCCGTACCGGCGCCGCGCGGGGTGAGCAGGACCGGGCAGCCCGCAGCCCGCAGCAACTTGTGGGTCGAGCTCCCCGCGACCGTGCGGCGGATCGGCCCGTAGCCGCGCGAGCCCGCCAGCAGGAGGTCGAAATCGCCGGAGACCTCCGACAGCGCGTCACCGACGGATCCGCTCAGGAGCTCCGACCCGGCGGCGACGTGGGGCGGCACCCGTTCGAGTCCGCGATCGAGGATCTCCTGCTTCGACTCGCGCTCGAGATCGCGATAGTCGGCGGTCGGTAGGGCCGTCCAGCCGATGGCGTAGCCGTAGCGCGCGAACTCCATCACGGTGACGAGGGTCAGTCGTGCGCGGGTCCGCTGGGCCACCTGGATCCCCGCGCTCAGGGCCGAGTACGACTCCGGGGATCCGTCGAAGGCGACTCCGACGTGCCGGATCTTCGTTCGGGTGTCGGTGGCCAGGCCGGTCGGGGCGACCGCGATGGCGCACGGCAGATCGGTCAGGAGCGAATCCCCCGTGCTGCCCATCAGCGCATGGCCGATCGCGCAGTGGTGTGTCGACCCGATGACCATCAGTCCGGCTTGAGTCGAGGCTGCCGCTCGCCGAAGGCCGAGCGCCGGGGACGAGGCGAGCTCGAACCGCGACTCGGCCTCGATCGGTTCGAACGAGCGGCGCGCCCGCTCGACCGGTTCGGCGAGCCGCTCGCGAAGCAATTCGTCATAGGCGGATTCACCCAGCCACGCACCGGTGAACGGGAGGACGACGGTGACGACCGGGCGCATGTCGAAAGCGGCCGCGAGCCGGCGGCCGAGCGCTACCGAGTCCTCGCCCTCGCTCGTCTCCAGGTAGCCGACGACCATCGCTCGTTCCGCTCCCACTGCAACACCCCGTCTCGTTTTCCCCATCGCGTTCGTCGGTGTCCACGGTATGTGGGCCGGGGTCGACCGGCATCGGCCCGGCGGCGGTAACCGATCTCCGTAGTCAGGGCGGATGCGTCGCCTGGGCTCTGAGTCGAGATTGCGGCGTGATGGTGAGTCAGGTCTCCACGCCCTTCCAGGAGCTGCTCGAGGAGGCCGAGGCGGTCGGTCCCGAGGAGGCCGCTCCACCGGTGCTGCGCGGGCCGGATCTGGTTCGTACCTGGGATCGCTTCGCCGGCGTCGGCGCCCTCGCCGGGTTCGCGATCGTCTCCGCCGCTGTCGCTCTTCTCGCCATCGATCGCGCCGCACCCGGCTACACCGTTCTCGCGATGGCGCTCGCGGGCGCCGCCGGTGGCGTCTGCCTGGGCGCCGGGCAGGCCTTCGTCCTGCGGCGCGCGCTGCCGATGCTGGGCGCCGCGGGCTGGGTCAGGACGACCGCCCTGGGCGCGACGCTCGCGCTCGTGATCGTCGCATTGCCGCTCGCGGAGGGGCTGGCCGACGGTCGTCGCGGACTCGACGGCGCCGAGACGGCGGCGTTCGCCGTCGCCTGCGTGGCACTTCCCCTCCTCATCGGGGGAGCTCAGTGGCTCGAACTGCGTGAGGCACTGAGCCGCTCGCCGGCATGGATCGCCATCAACGTCGTCGCATGGGCTGTCGGCCTCGCGGTCATGATCGCTGTCGCGCTCACCCTCTGGGGCTCCGACCTGGGGCTGGCGATCTCGATCCTTCTCGCCGGGGCGGCGTCCCTCGCGGCCGCCGCCGGCGTCACGGTCGTGACGGGTCTGGGCCTCTCGGCCATGCTGCGTGCGGACGACCGCGACCGTGAACGCCAGCGCGAGGACTACGTCGCGGAGACGACGTGGCTCCTGCGGACGGTCGCCGAGGCCAAGAAGCGGGCTCGCCGCGAGCGCCTGCGCTCGCTCGCCCGGCGCGGTCTATGAGCCGGTCCCAGGTCGCGGATATCGAGCCTGCACGGCGCGCACGGGCATCGCTTCGAGGTCGGGCGCCCGCAGCCCGGCTGGAGGTCGCCGGAGAGACCGCCTACGTGCGCGACGCCATGCGCGCTCGCCGCCCCGACCTCGCTCCTGTCCCACGCGTGTCACGGCTTGGAGGCCGAGGAGCGGAGGCGTTCGGCGCCTTCGCGCCCGACGGTGATCTGGTCGGCGAAGCCCGGTTGGTGCGACTGGAGTCCCGTCCGTCCTGCGCCGAGGTGTCGCTCACCGTCGCGGAGGGTCCGGAGGGGCGGTGTGTGGGACGGCGTCTGTTGACGCGTCTGATCGGCGGCGCCCGGAGAGCTGGGATCGAAACCTTCTTCGTCTCGTGCCCCGTCTCGAGTCGCCACACGATCGAGTTGCTGTGGGAGTTCGGCGCCGAGGTCCGCGAGCTCGGCCGGGAGGGTGGCATCGTCGAGTTCGAGGTCAGCCTGCCGAAGCTTCTCGAACCGAGTGCGGAGAGCTCGCGATGAGCATCGGCTTCCTGATCGCGGTGGTCGGCTCACTGTTCGCCTTCAGCGCCAGCGGCGAGATCGCGGGGCTCGATGCCGCCACGATCGGGTTCAACCTCGTAATCGCTGGCGCTCTGGTCCTCGCCCTCGCCGTCGTCCGACGCCTGGGGGGCGGCGCGCCCAGCGTCCATCCCGGGCCGGCAACGGGCCCCCCGGCCCGTCTCGCGCGGATCAGGGGGTGGATCGTCCGCGGCGGCCACTGACCGGGCGGTCAGCTCCCGGCGTGACTTTCCTGCCGCTCGCGGTCGGCGCCTTCCTCGTATCCGTTCCCGGTGACGTGGAGCGGGTCGGAGCCGGCGCTTCGCGGGGTCACCACGACGTGACAGAGCGCCTCGCGGAGCAGCCGCCGCGTCGAGCTACCGGCGACCGTGCGGCGAACCCTCCCGTAGCCCCGCGAGCCGACGACCATCAGGTCGTGATCGTGACTCGCCTGCGCGAGCGCGTAGCCCGGCGCGCCGCTCAGCAGCTCGCTGCTGGCCTCGACGCCGGAAGGGACGCTGGCGAGCGCGTGCTCGAGCGCTTGCCGTTTTGTCTTGCGTGCCAGGTCGTAGGGGTCGGTTCTCATCGCCTCGGCCCAGCCGTCGGCGTAGCCGTCACCGGTGAAGTCCATTACCCCGACGAGGGTCAGCTTGGCGTTGCTCCGGCGCGCGAGGTCGATCCCGGCGCGAAGCGCCGACTGCGACTCCGGCGAACCGTCGTAGGCGACGGCGATCCGGTCGAATCGAGACTCCGTCTTGGCCGAGCCCATCGCTGCGACGGCGACCGCGCACGGGGCATCGGTCAGCAACGACTCCCCGGTGCTCCCGAGCATCGCCTGGCCGAAGGCGCTGCGATGGGTCGAGCTGATCACGATCAGCCCCGCGTGCTTTTCGAACGCGAGCTCGCGAAGGCCGAGTGCCGGAGAGGAAGAGACGTCGTAGCGGACCTCGGCGTCGAGCGGTGCGAGGCGCTCGCGGAGCGCCTCACCCTGCTCGCCCATGTGCTTGCGAACGAGCTCTTGGAGATCGGATTCGCTCAGCCAGGCCCCGGGCCACTCGATGACCGTCGCGACGACCGGCTTCATCTCGAGCCGCTCTGCCAGGGCCGCACCCAGGGCGATCGCGTCTTCGCCCCTGTCGGCGGCCCGATATCCGATGATCAGCGAACGCTGCACGAGTGCCTCCTCAAAATCCCGGCCTCAGGGGCAAGCTACGACGCGGCCCTCCACCCTGAATCGGCAGCGCACCCTGGAATCGGGATCCGTAGGCAGGGCGGATGTCGATCGCTCCGCGGCTCGGCGAAGTTGACGTGATGCCGGGCGCGGGGGTTCGCGAGGCAGCGACGATGGTTCCGAGCGAGGCCGGCTCCCGCCCGGTTGCCCGCGAGGCGAGAGCGTGATCGAGCTGCTGCTCGCGGCCGGCGCGACGACGCTCGCGACCGGACTCGGCGCGATCCCGGTCTGGCTGCTGGGCGACGACGTCGCGCGCTACCGCGCGGCCATGCTGGGCGTCGTCGCCGGCGTCATGGGCGTCGCGGCGATCGTCGGCCTGATCCTCCCCGGGCTCGAGGAGTCCGACGGGGTTGGCGAGGTCGGACTCGGGACCCTGACCGGAGTCGGGTTCCTCCTGGTCGCACGAGCCGCACTCGATCACCACGACGGACGCCGGGGGGTAGCCCGCGACACACGCGCTTGGATCCTGATCGGAGCGGTGCTGACGGTCCACAGCCTTCCCGAAGGATTCGCGATCGGCACCGCCTATGCGTCGCCGACGCAGGGACTCGGTCTCTTCATGGTTGTCGCGATCGCGATCCAGAACATCCCTGAGGGGACGAGTGTCGCGTTGCCGATGGCGACGGATGGGCGCCGCCGCGCGGCGCAGTTCTGGGCCGCGGTCGGAACGAGCGTGCCGCAGCCGCTCGGGGCGGCGATCGCCTACCTCGCCGTCGAACAGGTCTCCGCGCTGCTGCCGTTCTCTTTCGGGTTCGCCGCGGGGGCGATGCTCGCACTCGTCGTGGTGCAGGTCGTTCCCGACGCGCTCCGCGCGGGGGCGCGAGGTGCATCGGTGGGTTTCATCGCCGGTTCGGCTCTCATGCTCGGCTTGGGCATCGCTCTCGATCTGGGGACGACATGAGACCTCGGTGCCGAGCACGGATGAAGGTCCCGCCGTCGCAACCGAACCGCCGCCCCGGCTCCGGGCGGAGACTCTGGGTGTCCGATATCGGCCGTCAGGAGGCGACGCGATGAGCGCTCACGAATACAGCGGACTACTCGACGAGCTGCTCCCCGACCCGCAGATTCACACCCGCCAGAGCATCGTCATCGACGCCGATCCTGCGCTGGTCTGGCAGGCCGTTCTGCACGCGGATCTGGCCTCGTGCGGGCCGGTCAGGTACCTGAGCATGCTCCGCGCCCTTCCGGACCGGTTGTTTCGCCGGCTCCGCGGCCGCCCTGGACTGCCGGACGTATCGCGGGCCGACGTGGCGGGCCTGATCGAGGCGGGGTATTGGATCGTGCTCGACGAGGTCGAGGATCGCGAGCTCGCACTCGGTCTCGTGATGTGGGACAGCCGTGTTGACGAGGTTGGCGGCGCCGCGCGCGCACTCTTCGAGCGCCCAGCGCCGGGCGCCATGCGGGTCGGCTGGTCGTTCGCGATCGAGCCGTTCGACGGGGGCGGCTCACTGCTCGTGACCGAGACACGGACCGAGCCCGCCGACGAGGCGGCTCGCCGGCGCTTCGCGACCTACTGGCGCCTTGTCGGGCCGTTCGCCGATCTGACCCGGCACTTCGTCCTGCGCACGATCGCTGCCGACGCCGAGCGGCGGGCTGCCGCCGCGTCCCGGAAGGGCGCTCGGAGCGCCGGCGACGGTGAGCCTTTCGGGCAGGGCCACGACTCCCCGTTTCCACTGCGGGCGAGCTGACGGGCGCAGGCCGGTGTCCGCGATCCAGCCCACCTACGTGATCGGCTACGCGCCGTCCGGGCGGGGCGACGATGCGCTCGCGCTCGGGCTGGCGCTCGGTGAGCTCGCCGGCGCGTTTCAGATCGTCGCCACGGTGGTGCCGTGGCGGGGCGAGCTGATGGACCTCGACCGGCGGCAACGACTCGTGGCCGGCGACACCGCGCGTCTGAGGCTCGAGATCCGTGACCGGCTCACCGGCCACGACTGGGAGGCGCGGACGATTCTTCGCGACTCGGCGGCGCAGGCGCTCGCCGAGCTCGCCGAACACGAGAGCGCCCAACTGATCGTGCTGGGCGGGACACGTCACGGCCGCGGTGGTCGCGCGCTGCTCGGCAGCACCACCGAGTCGGTGCTCGGCGGCGCGCCCTGCGCGGTCGCGGTCGCGCCGCACGGGTACGCGCGTAAGCCGGGTCGCGGGCTGGAGAACATCGCGGTCGCCTTTGACGGGTCGGCTGAATCCGAGCGGGCGCTCGAGGCCGCTATCGGCATCGCCGAACCGCTTGGCGCCCGGATCACCCTCTGCGCCGTGGCCGGCGCCCCGCGCTACGGCTATCGCGAGGCCTGGGAGACGATCTCGCGGGGGGAGTGCGAGACCCGCGACGAACGACGCAAGCGGCGGATGCTCGAACGGAGGCTGCGCTGGATGCCCGCGGGGACGCGGGCCGGGGCGCGGGTCGTTGTCGGGGTCACGGGGGCGACGCTCGCCGATCTCAGCGCCGGGTTCGACCTGATGCTCGTCGGCTCGCGCGGATACGGACCCCTGCGGCGCACGGTCCTCGGCAGCGCGACGCGCCGCCTTCTCGCCGAGGGTCGTTGCCCGGTCATCGTCACGCCTCGCGGCTCGAGCGGCGAGCCACTGAGGATGCGCGGCGGGGTCCGCGAGAACGGGTCGGTGCTCGGAGCCGGCCCGGGGCTAGGAGCGGACTGACGCCGCGGCCGTCCTCAGCTCGAGCGGATCGAGCCCGGCGCCGCGCGGCGTGATCAACACCGGGCAGTGCGCGTTTCGCAGCAGCTTGCGGGAGGTGCTTCCGAGGATCGTGCGCTTGAGGCGCCCGTAGCCGCGCGAGCCGACGAGCATCAGGTCCAGGTCGCGGCTGTGCTCGGCCAGCACCTCGCCGGGAGGACCCGTGATCACGACCCCCTCGCCGCGGATGGGCGCAGGGACCCGCTCGAGACCGGAACGCATCATTTCCTCGCGTTCCTCGAGGTCGCGCTCGTGGTACTCAGCCAGCGTGAGCGTGGCATATGCCGTGGCGTGCGACCAGCTCGGAAAGCGGGCCACGACGATCACGGAGACCGTGCCTCCGACGAGCCCGGCTACACCGACCGCCGTCTCGAGCGCGGTCCACGCCTCGGCCGAGCCGTCGAAGCCGACGCCGATTCGGCGAATCTCGTGATCCGAGCTCTCCGTGTAGCGACGCGGAGCGATCGCGACGGCGCAGGGCGCGTCGAGGATCACCGTCTCACCGGTCGCGCCGAGCACGGCGTCGCCGATCGGCCCGTGGTGCGCGGAGCCGATCACGAGCAGCCGCGCGGCCAGCGCGGCCGCCTCGGCTTGGATGACACGGCCGGCCGATCCGCCTGAGCGCACGATGATGTCGGCGGGCGCGCTCCCGAACTCCGCCACGACGTGTTCGGCGAGCTCTTCGCGCCGCTCGCGCGTGACGATCTCGAGATCGCCGTCGAGGACGAGGCCGTCGGGCCAGTCGATGACCTCGACGACGGCGCGATCCATCTCGAGCACGTCGGACAGCGACCGCCCGAGGCGAAGGGCATCTTCGCCCTGGGGCCTCGGCGCGTAGGCGATCAGGAGCGTTCGGTGCAAGGCTCGCGGCGTCCGGTTCGGTGGGCGGTCACAGTGGCCGACTCGAAGTCGGCTCTGTCCCGGATCATCGGCGGGCCGCGGGGGCCGGACCTCCGTAGCCGCTACAGACTTTCCGCGTCCGGGTTCGTTGCGTTGAATCGGGCGTGGAGCTAGCTTGATTCGGGGGGATTCGACGACCTTGAGGTCTGCCGTGATGGCGAGCGCACTGAATCAGGCTGAACTCGAGCGCCTGCTGACCGCCGGCCGAGGTCTGGTCTCCCGCCTCGACCTCGAGTCGGTGCTCCGCGACGTCCTGGGCGCCGCACGCGAGCTCTGCTCGTCGCGCTACGCGGCGCTCGGCGTGCTCGACGCCGAGAAGCTCGAGTTAGACCGTTTCATCTTCGAGGGAATCGATGAGGAGACCGTGCGGGCAATCGGCGCGCTGCCGCGCGGCCACGGCATCCTCGGCGAGCTGATCCGCGACCCGAAGCCGCTGCGGCTCGACGAGATCGGCGCTCACCCGCACTCCTATGGCTTCCCTGCCGGACATCCGCAGATGACGACGTTCCTCGGCGCACCGGTGAAGATCGGTGACGAGGTCTTCGGCAACATCTACCTGACCGAGAAGCTCGACGGCGAGCCGTTCACCGAGCGTGACGAGGAGATGCTCGGAGTGCTGTCGGAGTTCGCGGCTGTCGCGATCGAGAACGCGCGCTCGCACGCGGCCCTCACAAGCCGCCATGAGCTCCTCGAGCAGGCCGTGCGGGGCCTTCGGGCGACCGTCGACCTGAGTCGCCAGATCGACGGGCTGACCCGACGAGACCGGGTGTTCGAGCTCGTGACGAAGCGGGGGCGGGCCCTGCTCGAGGCCGAGATATGCGTCGGCGCGATCCGTGTCGGCCCCGAGCTTCAGGTCGCCGACGCGGCGGGCGAGGTGCCCGTCGACATCGGCGGCACCGCGCTCGGTGAGGTCGCCTCCGACGCATCGAGGGGAGGCTCCGTTGTGCGGCTCGTGGGCGCGGAGGCTGAGGATCTCGGACGCCGGCTGAGAGTGGGGGCGCGGGACGTGCTCATCGCCCCGCTTCGAGCTCGGGGACGCGAGCTCGGAGCGCTCGTCTTCATCGACCCGGCGGGCACCAACTTCCAGCTCGACCACGAGCTCCTGCTCGAGGCTTTCGCGACGGCAGCGGCCAACGGGATCGCCGCGAGTCAGGCCTTCGAGGACGAGCGCGCCCGCCTCTCCATGCGCTCGTCCGAACGCGAGCGCCGGCGCTGGGCGCGCGAGCTCCACGACGAGACGCTCCAGGAGCTCGGCGCTCTGCGCGTCCTGCTCGACAGCCCCACCGGGGCGGGCGAGTCGCTCGCCGCGCGACTCGATCGAGCCAGCGCTCAGGTCGAGCGGATCATCTCCGGGCTCCGAGGGCTGGTCACCGAACTGCGGCCCGCCGCGCTCGACGAGCTCGGGATCGAGGCCGCCGTCGAGGCCCTGGTACAGAGGACCCGCGAGCGCGGCGGGCTGGCCATCGATCTCGACATCCAGATCGACTCCGCGCAACGTGGCAGGGAGCGCATGGATCCCGAGCTCGAGTCGGCGATCTACAGGATCGTGCAGGAGGCGCTTTCCAACGCCGTTAAGCACGCGAGCGCGAGCCGGGTCCGGGTCGCCCTCGAGCAGCGTGGCCGCAGCGTGGTGCTGAACGTCGTAGACGACGGGGTGGGGATCGCGGCCGATGGAGACCCTGAGGGATTCGGACTCGTGGGCATGGCCGAGCGGGTCGCGCTGCTCTCGGGCGAACTCGAGGTCGGCCCGAACGCGGGCGGCGGAACCCGTGTGCGGGTCCTGCTTCCGCTCGTGCGTCGCGCGAACTCCGCCGGCGACGCCGAGTACGTAGACGCTACGGACGCCGACGGGGTGCTCGGCTCCGACGCGACCGCGATCGGCCCGGGGTAGCTTCGGGGGTCACCGGCCCCCGGACGGCGGTGGGGCCGAACGAGCAGAGCCGGAGGCCCCGATGCGAAGTGACCGGTCCGATGCGCCTCAGGTGACGGTCGCCGGCGGCGGCATCGCGGGCGTCGAAGCGGCGCTCGCCGTCGCCGCGGAGCTCGGAGACGACGCCCGGGTGAGCCTCGTCTCGCCGGACCCCGACCTGACGATCCGGGCGCTCACCGTCGATGAGCCGTTCAGGCCGCGGCCCGCCGAGCGCCACGAGCTCGAGCCGTTGCTGGCGCCGGCCGGGGTCGCACTCGTTCG
Source organism: Thermoleophilia bacterium SCSIO 60948 (assembly GCA_021496505.1). Classification (GTDB taxonomy): domain Bacteria; phylum Actinomycetota; class Thermoleophilia; order Solirubrobacterales; family 70-9; genus JACDBR01. The sequence continues at coordinate 723,761 of CP053031.1, forward strand.
CGATTCGGTGACCCGAATCGCCGGCGACGGCAGCGTCGAGCTCGGCCACGACCGAAGGCTCCACCCCGACCACGTGATCGTCTGCGTCGGCGCCCGGGGCACGCACGCGCTGACCGCCGCGCGGACCTTCTGGGGAGGAGCCGGTGAGCTACGGATCGACCAGATGCTCCGTCGAGCGAGAGCCGGGGAACGCCGCGGGCTCGGGCTGATCGTCCCTGAGGGCACGACCTGGCCGCTGCCGATCTACGAGATCGCGCTGCTCGCCAGACGCCGGGCGCGCGAGCTCGGCGGCGCCGACGTTCCGATCACGATCTACACGCCCGAGGACGCGGCGCTGGCGATCTTCGGCCCCGTGCCGAGCGCCGCCGTCGCGGAGCTGCTCGGCGCGGCCGGGATCGGTCTCGTGACCGGTGTCCGGGTCGGCCAGGACTCGTGGGGCAACCCGTTCGCGGGGCGCCATCGGATCATGGAACGGGCCCTGATCTCGCTCCCGCGTCTCGCCGGTCCCAACATGCCCGACCTGCCGAGCGACCGCGACGGTTTCACCCGCGTCGACGAGTGGGGTCGCGTGGTCGGGTCCGAGCGGGTCTGGGCCGCCGGGGACGGCACCGACGCCGATGTGAAGCAGGGAGGGATCGCGGCGCAGGCCGCCGATGCCGCCGCCCACAACGTCGCGGCCGACCTCGTGAGCGGGCTCGAGCCGAGGCGGCCGACCCGCGTGCTGCGCGGCCGGCTGTTCGGGGCCGATGAGTCGCTGTTTCTACTGCGCGACCTCGACCGACCTGACGATCCCGGACAGGCTTCGTCGGATCCGCTCTGGTGGCCGCCGCAGAAGGTCGGCGCCGAACATCTCGCGGAGGCGCTGACGAGACAGACGTGGCGGGGCGAGCGCCTCGGCGCCGGAGAGGAGCTCGGCTCGGCGCTGAGCCACGAGTGGCACGGCACCCCGCTCACCTCGCCGTGGGTCAGGAGCTCCGTGGCGAGTACCGAGAGCGGACCGGTGAGCGATCCCGATGAGCCGTCGACTCGCCGAACGTAGCTTGCGACACACGAGCCCGGACGTGGTGAGCCGACCCAGGACGGAGGGACGACGATGCAAGAAGTGATCGCAGCTTTCGAGGACACCCCGCAGGGGCGCGACGCCCTCGCGCTCGGGGACATGCTCGCGGACGTCGCCGGCGCTGAGCTGAGCGTCGCGTCGATCTACGAGCTCGATCCGCTGCTCCTGCGGGTCGGCGAGTACCCGGCCGTCCGCAATGAGTACTTCGATCGCGCCTTCGCGGCCGCGCATGAGGCGACCACCAGGCCGTTCACCGAGTTGCCGGTGACCGCGATCAGCCCGCAGGAGGGACTGCAGCGCGTCGCCATCGAGCGCAAGGCGAGCGTCGTGGTCGTCGGCTCCTCACATCGCAGCCGAGTCGGTCGCCTGCTCGCCGGAAACGTCGGCGAGGGGGTCCTGTCGGCGGCTCCGTGCGCCGTCGCCGTCGCTCCGCGGGACTTCGCGCGCGCCGAGCATCCAGCGAAGGCGCGGATCGGCGTCGCCTGGGACGGACGGCCGGAGGCCCGAGCCGCGCTCGAGTCCGCGATCGAGCTCGCGGCGGCTCGAGAGGGCACGCAGCTCACGATCATGACGATCGCGCCCACGTACACCGACTTCGAGGGCGAGACCCACGTCTTCGACGAGCTGCGCGAGAAGTACGAGGCCGTCGTAGCCGCCGTGCCCGGGATCGTCCCTGAGCACGTCGCCTACACGACCGAGTTGATCGAGCTGCGCGCGCGTTCCTTCGCCGACCAGATCGCCGAGCGAGGTGCCGACCTCGATCTGCTGATCGTCGGCTCGAGGTCGTTCGGACCGGTGCGGCGAGCTCTCGTGGGGAGCACCTCGCGCCAGCTGTTTCGCTCGGCGCCCTGCCCGGTGATGATCGTCCCGCGGACCGGCGCCGAGGAGGACGAGGTCCACGCGGACAGCTCGGAGCGCAGGCCCACCGAGTCCGTCCCCGCCGCCTGACGGCGGCGGTCGGGGTCGCGCTCCGAGCCGATGCGGAGCGCGATCCGCCGGACGTCGAGGCCCGGCGGATCGCGCATCCGCGTCGAGGCGGCTGGTCCGCTCGGGTCCGTCCGGCTCAGGGCTTTGCCGCGAGCCCGTTCTCGATCGCGAAGCGAACGAGCTCGGAGCGACTCGTCGCCCCGAGCTTTCGCTGGATGCTCGCGCGGTGGGTCTCGATCGTCCTGACGCTCAGCACGAGGCGCTCGGCTATCTCCGGGTTGGTGTAGCCGAGCGCGATCAACCCGAGGACCTCGGTCTCGCGTGACGTCAGTCCTCCGGGCGGCCCGTCCTGGACGCTCGCCAGGCGCGCTCCAAGGGCGGGGTGGACGTAGCTGCCTCCGTCGACCACCTGACGGATCGCGTCGACGAGCTCGCGTCCGGCGGCGTCCTTGATGACGAAACCGCTCGCGCCCATGTTGAGCGCCTCGCGGGCGAACGAGGGATCGTCGTGCATCGTCAGGGCGACGATCCGCGTCTCGGGTGCCCGCTTCAGGATCTCGGGGATGGCGGGGATGCTCGACTCGTCGCCGAGGCTCAGGTCCAAGACCAGGACCGTCGGTTTGAGCCCGGCCGTCCGCCGCTTGGCCGACTCGATGTCGCCGACCTCGGCGACCACCTCGATGTCGGGCTCGGCGTCGAGGATGAGGGCGACCCCGTCGCGCACGATCTCGTGGTCGTCGGCGATGATCACGGTCATCGTCTCCGACGAGGGCTCGGCGGGGTGGTTCTCTCCCATGGCCATGACGGACGACACTAGACGGCCCTGGCGATCGAGTCACGACCGCGGTCTCGACCCGCGCGGAGCCCGGACGCGATCTCGTCGGCCCAGCGGCGGATCGCCGGCCAGTCACGGAAATCGCCCTCCGGCGCACCTGTCGCGCGCACCATCAGCCGCTCGATCGGGCCGAGGCGGGCGCGCTCGAGGCGGCCCGCGAAGACGGGCGCGCTGTGCGCGTGCCAGGCCGAGTAGGAGGTCACTTCAGCCTCGGGTTGGGCGTCGGTGGGATGTCGAGGTTCGCCCAGGGGCCCGAGGCTGAAGATGTGGACGACCCGCGCGCCGTGCTTCTCGGCGGCCAGCAGGTCGAGGATCCTGCGCGCCGAGCGCTGCCAGCGACCGCCGTAGATCGGGCTGCCGAGGACCACGGGCTCAGATTGCGGGGGCAGCCCGTCGAGCGATCCGGCGTCGACCCGCCGGGCATCGAGGCCGGCTTCGCGGAGTCGTCTGGCGATCGCCTCGCCGACCTCGGTCGTGCTTCCGTGTCGGCTGGCGGTGACGACGTGGACGGTCATTGCGCTCTCCTTTCGCTTCCTCAGCGCGCTCACGGGAGCAGCCGGAACGGCGGGTAGACGTCGGTGACGAGGGCGAAGGCGTAGGCGACGACCCGGTTGTGCCAGCGCAGGACGCCTTCGATGTAGTCGAAGATCGCTCGCGGATAGCGGCCGGTGAACAGGATCGAGACCCACGCCCCGATCGCGGCGAAGACCACGCCCACGTAGAGCAGCGCGAGCACGATGTAGTGCGGGATCGCGAGCAGCCACTTGACGAGGGGCATTCCGCGCAGCAGGTCGCGTTCGGCGTCCGGGTAGGCGTAGTCGAGGCGCACGGCTGGTGCTCCTCGGTCGAGGGGTAGCGGTCGTCCATCAGCAGCAGGTAGACGCCGATCCGATTCGCGAAGCGCTGCAGCTCGAGGTTCCAGTCGAACCACCAGCGCGGGTAGCGCTTTCGAAACAGCAGCATCAGGAGGACCGGGAGGACCAGGAGCCCGATGCCCCCGAGCGCGATCGTGACCGTGGTGTCGCTCGCCGAGGTGTAGGTCGTCGAGGTTCCACTGATCGTCGTCATCACGACCGCGATCGGGATCACGGTGAGGATGCGAAAGAAGCTCGTCAGGCGATTGAGCTTGCGGTCCGGATAATCGACGCTGAACCTGACGGGGTAGTCATCCATCACGCTCGCCCGACCCTCTCGCGCGCGGCGCCGAGCCAGTTCGACAGGTAGCGGGCGCTGACCTTCTGCTCGCGCTGCGGCGGGTTCGGCTCGGAGCGCCCGTATCCGATCCGCGTCGCGCGGCGTCCCTTCGCGTCGGCGTGCAGCCACCCCCGCAACACCGGCTCGAACGGGTGCGGGTCGATATCGGCGCCGAGCCGCGAGGCGATGTGCTCGGCGGCCGCGTCGGCCTGCTGGCTGGCGAGTCCGCCCTGCTTCATCGGCGTGTCCGTCCCGTCGCCGGCCGCGTAGACGTCGCGGAGTCCTTCGACGCGACAGAACTCGTCGACGACGATGAACCCCTGGGGATCGGCCGGGATTCCCGGTATCCGCGGACCGGTGATCCGCGGCAGCGCGATGACGACACCTGCGTCGAGCGGGATCCCCTGCGGCGCGATCAGCAGGCGCCCGGTCACGTCTTGGACCACGCGACGCGAGTTCTCTATCGCTATCGAGCGCTCCCCGAGGAGCCTGGCGACCTCTGCGCTCGCCGCGGCGCCGAGCATCGAGAGCGGGGCCGGCTCCGATGTGTAGATGGTGATTCCGAGTCGCCTGAGCCCGAGCTCCTCGACGAGCTCGGAGAGCATGAACGCGAGCTCGTAGATAGGTAACGACCAGCCGACCTCGGGTGGGACGACGAGCGCCAGGCGGCCCGAGTAACTGCGGTTCGCGCTCTCGAGGAGCTCGCGGACCGGGAGGTTCGGGTGGTCGGGCCAGAAGGTCGCGACGTCGTCGTATGCCGGATGGACCTGCGCGCCGATGCAGACGATGAGGAACTCGTAGCCGAGCCGGAACCCCGACCGCGTTGTGATCGCGCTCTCGTCGGCCAGCACCTCGGCCATCGCCTCTTGGGCGAAGTCGATGTCGCTGCCGGCCAGCATCGGCTCGAGCGCGTGCCGCTCGAGCGGCTCGTCGGTGAACGGCGAGGCGACCGCGCCCGGCCTGAACACGAACTCGCGCTCCGGCGACAAGAGGGTCACGCGTGCTCGGCCCGCGGCGAGGTCGCGGACCGCGAGCGCCGCCTCGACGCCGGCGATCCCGCCACCTGCGACGAGGACGCGAGCGCCCTCCGTCGCTCGGTCTCCTCGTCCAGGCCGACGCATGCGCCGAAGTTATGCGGGGGGCGACCGATCGCCATCCGCTCGGCTCGCGGAGACGTCCTGCGTAGTCCGCACGGGTGTGCGCGGCCGCCGGGCGCGTGCCCGTAGCCGCTACGGGATCCGCTCGGTGCTCGCCTCGCTTCCAAGACCGTCCGACCGCGCCGACGATCCGCGCATGAAGCGACTCGTCGAGATGCTGGACCTGAGTGGCGGGGCGGCGATCGTCACCGGTGGTGGCCGCGGCATCGGTGAGGCGATCTGTGCCCGGCTCTGTGAGTCCGGCGCCGCGGTCCTCGTCGCCGACCTCGACCGCGCCTCGGCTGAACGGGTGGCAGCCTCGCTCAAGGTCGTGGGCGCGAGCGCCGAGGCGATCGGCGTCGACGTCTCCGACGAGAGCGGGGTGCGGTCGATGGTCGAGCGCTGTCGCTCACGCTTCGGATCGCTCGACATCATCGTCAACAACGCCGGGATCTTCCCGAGCGAGACGGTCCACGACATGCCGCCGGCGGACTTCGACCGCGTGATCGACGTCAACCTGTCATCGGTCTTCCTGACGACTAAGTACGGCTCGGAGGTCATGAAGGCCCAGGGCGCCGGTGGCCGGATCATCAACATCACGTCGATCGACGCGCTGCATCCGTCGATGGTCGGGCTCGCGCACTACGACGCCTCCAAGCACGGTGTCTGGGGCTTCACGAAGAACTCCGCCCTCGAGCTCGCGCCCTACGGCATCACGGTCAACGCCGTGGCCCCCGGGGGGATCGCGACGCCGGGAGTCGCCGAGCTGCAGGACGACGATGACGCCGCCGCGACTCCGGAGATGATCGAGGCGTTCCTCGACTCGATACCGATGCACCGCTTCGGCGAGCCCGACGAGATCGCGCGGGTGGTCGCCTTCCTCGCCTCGGAGATGTCGAGCTACATGACGGGTTCGCAGGTGGTCGTCGACGGGGGCGCGCTGCTCGGGTAGCGCCGCCGCGAACCCGAGGGCGAAGGTCTGGCCCTAGTCTGAGGCCGAAGTGACCGAGGCCGAGGATCGCCACAGCCGCCAGCGCCGCGAAGTCACCGGACTCGGCGCCGCGGTCGCCGTGGTCGCGACCGAGACGCTGCTCGTCTACCCGCTGCGCGAAGTCGCGCCCGCGGTCTCGCTCGGCGTGGTCTATCTCCTCGGGGTTCTGCTGATCGCCTCGGTCTGGACCCTGCGACTCGGCCTGTTCACAGCGCTCCTCAGCGCGCTCGCCTTCAACTTTTTCCACATCGAGCCCACCGGACGGCTGGATGTCGCGAGCGCGCCGAACCTGGTCGCGCTCGCCGTCTTCTTCGTCGTAGCGCTCGTCGCCGCCGAACTGGCGGGCCGCGCGCGCTTGCGCGAGCGTGAGGCCGACCGCCGCCGAGCCGAGGCCGACCTCGCCGCGGAGATGGCGCGGCTGCTTCTGCGCGGGCGCGACCTGCGCGGTGAGCTCTCGGTCGTCGCGCAACGTATCGCCGCGACGCTCGGACTCGGCTCGGCCGCGATCGAGCTCGGGACCCGCGAGCCGGACGAGCGCCGGCTTGCCTTCCCGTTGCGAGACGGGCCGCGCCTGCTCGCCACGTTGCTCGTCCCGCGCGCGACGGACGAGGCGACGCTGGCGCGCCTTCAGGAGCGGATCATCCCGTCGCTGGAGGCGCTGCTGGCCGCGGCGCTCGAGCGCGAGGCGCTGCTCGGGGATCGGGTCGAGACGGTCGCGCTTCGGCGAACCGACACGCTCAAGACCGCGCTGCTTCGAGCCGTCTCGCACGACCTCCGCTCGCCGCTGACCGCGATCCGCACCGCTGCCGAGCCGCTGCTGTCGGGCCGGTTGCCAGCCGCCGAGCGCGAGGAGCTCGCATCGATAGTCATCGCCGAGAGCGAGCGCCTGGCGCGGATGATCGACGATCTGCTCGATCTGTCGCGGATCGAGGCGGGAGCGGCGCAGGCCTCACCCGTCGAGTGCGATCTAGCCGAGGTCCTCGAAGCAGCCGCTGAGGAGCTCGATCCGGGTGGCGAGAGGCTCCGGCTCCAGCTCCCGGCGGACCTCCCCGCCCTCGAGGCCGACCCGGCTCAGCTCGAGCGCGCCTTCGCGAACATCCTCGCCAACTCGGTCCGCCACTCCGGGGGACACCCGGTGATGGTTCGCGCGCAGGCGCTCCACGACCGGCTCGTCACGCGCGTCGTCGATCGCGGACCGGGCATCCCGGCCGCTCAGCGCGAGCGGATCTTCGAGCCGTTCTACCGCGGCGAGGACACCGCGGGCGGGCCCCGCGGCTCCGGGCTGGGACTTGCGATCGCGCGCGGCTTCGTGACCGCGAACGACGGCTCGATCGGCGTCGAGTCGCTTCCGGGCCAGGGGACGACGTTCGTGGTCGAACTGCCGCTCCCGAGCGGCGGGCGCGGGTCGCTGCCGGCCGTCGCGGAGCGCAGCGCTTGAGCGCGGGCCGCGTCCTCATCGTCGACGACGAGGCGCAGATCCTGCGAGCGCTGCGGGTGGTCCTGCGCGAGGCTGGCTACGAGGTCGTCCCGGCCGCGACGGTCTCCGAGGCGCTCGACGCCGCCTCGCTCGGCCGCATCGATGCGGCGATCGTCGACCTGGTCCTGCCCGACGGGGACGGGATCGATCTGACGCGAAGGATCCGCGAGTGGTCGGCCATGGCGATCCTGGTCTTGTCGGCGGTCGGCGAGGAGGAGCAGAAGGTGCGCGCTCTCGAGGCCGGCGCCGACGACTACGTCACGAAGCCGTTCGGCCCTCGCGAGCTGGTCGCCAGGCTCGCCGCGGCGATGCGTCGCTCAGCCCCTGAGCCCGATGAGCCCGTCCTGCGGGCCGATGAGCTCGAGCTGGATCTCGCGGCGCGCGCGGTTCGGCTCGGCGGTGAGGAGGTGCACCTGACGCCGACGGAGTTCGGCCTGCTCGCCGAGTTGATGCGAAACCGTGGTCGCCTGCTCACGCATGCGACGCTGCTTCGTGCCGTCTGGGGACCGGCCTACGCCGAGGACACGGCGACCCTTCGCACCCACATGGCGAACCTGCGTCGCAAGGTCGAGCCTGAGGGCAGACCACGCCGGATCCGCACCGAGGCGCGCGTCGGCTATCGCTTCGTCGCCGAGCCTTGACGCTTTCTTCACGCCTCGAGGCCAGAACCTGAGAGGCGCTTGACGATCCGGGGCCGAGGCTTCGAGTCGTGCCCCTGATCGACTGGATCGCGCTCGGCGTCGGCGTCTGCCTCGCCGCCTATCTCGTCTTAGCCCTGCTTCGCGCCGAGGAGCTCTGAGCGCTCGCCGTGAACGTCCAGGGCTGGCTCGAGATCGCCTTCTTCGTCGCCTGCCTGACCGCGATCGTGCCGCTTCTCGGCGGCTACCTCGCGCGCGTTCTCCAGGGTGAGCCGATCGCCCTGGACCGCGTCCTGGGCCCCGTCGAGCGCGGCCTGCTGCGCTCGTTCGGGGCCCGTCCCGAGCGCCAGCAGGACTGGAAGGGCTACGCGCTCGCCGCGCTCGCGTTCAACTTCGCGGGCTTCCTGGTGTTGCTGGCGATCCTGCGCACGCAGTCGATCCACCCCTGGAACCCGCTCGGGCTCGGTTCGATGCCGTGGGACGTGAGCTTCAACACCGCGGCGTCGTTCGTCTCGAACACGAACTGGCAGTTCTACGGCGGCGAGACTTCGCTGTCGTTCTTCAGCCAGATGGCCGGGATCACGGTCCAGAACTTCCTCTCCGCGGCGACCGGGATCGCGGTCGTAGCCGCGGTTATCCGAGGCATCGCCGCGCGCGGCACGGACCGGCTGGGCAACTTCTGGGTCGACGTCACGCGGGTGACGCTCTACGTCCTGCTCCCGATCTCGATCGTCGGCGCGCTGTTCCTCGTCAGTCAGGGAGCGATCCAGGACCTCTCCGGGCCGCTGACGAGCGCGGGCGTCGCGGGTGGGCGCGAGACGCTCGTACTCGGCCCGGCGGCCTCGCAGGAGCTGATCAAGATGCTCGGCACCAACGGCGGAGGGTTCTTCAACGTCAACGCCGCGATGCCGTTCTCGAACCCGACGGCGCTGACGAACTTCGTCCTGATGTTGGTGATCCTCGCGATCCCGGCGGCGCTCACCTACACCTATGGGCGCATGGTCGGCAGCCGCCGACAGGGCTGGGCGCTCTACGCGGCGATGCTCGTCATGTTCGTCGCCGCGACGGCGATCGTCTACGCGGCCGAGTCGCACCCGACGCCGGCGATGGCGGCGGCCGGGCTCGACGGCGCGAACATGGAGGGCAAGGAGGTCCGCTTCGGGATCGGCTCCTCGTCGCTCTTCTCGGCGATCACCACGGTCGCCTCGTGCGGTGCGGTCAACTCGGCGATGGAGGCGCTCAGCGGCCTCGGGGGCGCGATCCCGATGGCGAACATGATGACCGGCGAGGTCATCTTCGGTGGCGTCGGGTCGGGCCTCTACGGGATGCTGCTCTTCGTCGTGCTCGCCGTCTTCCTGGCCGGCCTGATGGTCGGTCGCACGCCCGAGTACCTCGGCAAGAAGATCGAGGCCCGGGAGATCAAGCTCGTAGCCGTCGGGACCCTCGTCGTGCCGCTCGTCGTCCTGCTGACCACGGCGCTGGCGATCGGCACGCAGTGGGGCGCGCCGTCGATCTACGACTCGGGCCCGCAGGGCTTCTCGGAGACCCTCTACGCCTACACCTCGCAGGCCAACAACAACGGATCCGCCTTCGCGGGCTACACCGGGTTCGTCCAGCCGAACGGCACGAACGAAGGCGCGTACGGGATCACGTTCGCCAACCTGCTCGGCGGGCTGACGATGCTGCTCGGGCGCTTCGGCCCGATGCTGATCGCGCTCGGCTTCGCCGGCGCTCTGGCGACGAAGCGGGTCGCGCCGCCGTCCGTCGGAACGATGCGCACCGACTCGCCGGTGTTCGGCGGACTGCTGATCGCAGTGATCCTGCTCGTCGCGCTACTCGTCTTCGTGCCCGCGTTGCTGCTCGGGCCGATCGTCCAGGCGCTCGGGGACGGGCTCTACTGAGATGGGCGCCTCGAAGCTGAGAGACGCCGCGCTGACGTCGCTCCGGGCGATCGTCGTCCTGACCGTCGTCTGCGGGATCGCCTATCCGCTGCTCGTCACCGGCCTCGCGCAGGTCGCGTTCCCGGGCGCGGCCGACGGGACGATCGCGACGCGCGACGGCGGCGAGGTCGGATCGGAGCTGATCGGCCAGGACTTCCGCGACGAGCCCGGCTACTTCCAGTCGCGCCCGTCGATCACGGGCTACGCCGCCGACGCGACCTACTTCAACAACCAGGGGCCCAACCAGGCGAAGCTCGCCCGGCAGCAGGAGCGATTCGCTGCGGCCTACGTGCGCCGCGAGGCCCCGTTCAACCCGGGTCTCGAGATCGCCGACGTCCCGGCGGACGCGGCAACGACTTCGGCCTCGGGCGTGGATCCCCAGATCTCGCCCGAGAACGCCTCGATCCAGGCGCCGAGGGTCGCCGACGCGCGCGGCCTCGGGATCGCCGATGTCGAGCGGCTGATCGAGGACAACACGTCCGGCCGCGCGCTCGGGTTCATCGGCTCGCCCGGGGTCGACCTCGTGGCGCTGAACCTCGCGCTCGATGCCGAGACCGGGGTCCCCGACGACACGCCGGGAGGCCAGGACGATGACTGATACCCGAGCCGACGTCCGGGGCGGCTCGCCGCTGTCGGCGGCGATGCTCGCCTCCTCGCTCGCCGCCGCCGTGCGCAAGCTCGACCCGCGGGCGATGGTCCGCAACCCGGTGATGTTCATCGTCGAGGTGACGGCGGTCCTGGTCACCGCGATCTGGATCTCGGGCGCCGGCACGGAGCCGGGTTGGTTCTCGTTCGTCGTCGCGGTCTGGCTATGGCTCACGGTTTTGTTCGGCAACCTCGCCGAGGCGATCGCGGAGGGGAGGGGCCGAGCCCAGGCCGCGGCGCTTCGCTCGATGCGAACGACGACGATCGCCCGGCTTCGCGACGGAGGCGAGCGCCCCGCGTCCGAGCTGGCGGCGGGTGACGTGGTCGTCGTCGAGGCGGGCGAGACGATCCCCGGCGACGGGACCGTCATCGAGGGCATCGCCTCCGTCGACGAGTCGGCGATCACCGGCGAGTCGGCCCCCGTGATCCGCGAGGCGGGTGGGGATCGCTCGGCCGTCACCGGCGGCACGCGCGTGCTTTCCGACCGCATCGTCGTCGAGATCACGCAGGAGCCCGGCGGGTCCTTCCTCGACCGGATGATCTCACTGGTCGAGGGTGCCGCGCGGCGCAAGACGCCGAACGAGATCGCGCTCGGGATCGTGCTCGCGGCGATGTCGCTGATCTTCCTCGTCGTCGTCGTGACGCTGCCGGCGTTCTCGAGCTACGCCGGCACCACGATCGGGATCGCGACGCTCGCCGCACTGCTCGTCGCGCTGATACCGACGACGATCGGCGCGCTGCTCAGCGCGATCGGCATCGCGGGGATGGACCGGCTCGTCCGCCGCAACGTCCTCGCGCTCTCGGGCCGCGCCGTCGAGGCCTCGGGCGACGTCGACGTCCTTCTACTCGACAAGACCGGGACGATCACCCTGGGCGACCGCCAGGCGGTTGAGTTCGTGCCGATGCCCGGCGTCGACGAGGCCGAGCTCGCCGAGGCGGCGCAGCTCGCCTCGCTGGCCGACGAGACCCCGGAGGGCCGATCGATCGTGGCGCTCGCCAAGCAGTACGGCCTGCGTGAGCGCGAGCTCTCAGGTCGCGACGCCGAGTTCGTCGCGTTCACGGCTGAGACGCGGATGAGCGGGGTTGACCTCGACGGGTCGAGGCTCCGCAAGGGCGCAGGCGACGCGGTGATCGACTGGGTCGGCGCCGAGGGCGGCCAGGCGCCGGCCGAGCTGCGCGCCGAGCTCGACCGGATCGCCGCCGACGGAGGCACCCCGCTCGCCGTCGCTCGCGATGCGCGCGTGCTCGGCGTGATCGAGCTCCGAGACGTCGTCAAGGACGGGATGGCCGGGCGTTTCGAGCGCCTGCGCTCGATGGGGATCCGCACGGTGATGATCACCGGCGACAACCCGCTGACCGCGAAGGCCATCGCCACCGAGGCCGGCGTCGACGACTTCCTCGCCGAGGCGACGCCGGAGGCCAAGCTCGAGTTGATCCGCGCCGAGCAGTCAGGTGGGCGGCTCGTCGCGATGACCGGCGACGGGACCAACGACGCGCCGGCCCTCGCGCAGGCCGACGTCGGCGTCGCGATGAACACCGGCACCCAGGCCGCACGCGAGGCCGGGAACATGGTCGACCTCGATTCGAATCCGACGAAGCTGATCGAGATCGTCGAGGTCGGCAAGCAGCTGCTGATCACGCGTGGCGCGCTGACGACGTTCTCGATCGCCAACGACGTCGCCAAGTACTTCGCGATCCTGCCCGCGATATTCGCCGCGACCTACGCGCTCGCGGGCGAGGCTTCGGGGCCGCTCGACTCGCTCAACGTCATGGCTCTGGGCAGTCCCGAGTCGGCGATCATCTCGGCGATCGTCTTCAACGCGCTGATCATTCCCGCGCTCGTGCCGCTGGCGCTGCGCGGGGTGAGCTACCGGCCCTCCGGGGCCACGGCGCTGCTGCGGCGCAATCTGCTGATCTTCGGCCTCGGTGGCCTTATCACGCCGTTCATCGGCATCAAGCTGATCGACCTGGTGGTCCACGGCCTCCTCGGCGTCTAGCCCCGGGGCGCCGTGGATCTCACACACCTACGCTGGAGCGGGCGATGGCGGGGCGCCACAAGATCTTCCTCGGAATGGCGGCTGGGGTCGGCAAGACCTACCGCGCGCTCGGTGAGACGCGCAGCGCGGTCGAAGACGGGGTCGACGCCGTCGTCGCGATCCTCGAGACGCACGGGCGCGCCGCCACCGCCGCGGCCGCCGAGGGCCTCGAGGTGCTGCCGCGGCTCGAGGTCGCCTACCGTGGCGCGACCCTCTCCGAGCTCGACCTCGACGCGGTTCTGCGGCGTGCGCCCGACCTTTGTCTCGTCGACGAGCTCGCGCACACGAACGCACCCGGGATGCGGCACGCGAAGCGCTTCGAGGACGTCGAGTCGATCCTCGACGCGCAGATCGACGTCCTTTCGACCGTCAACGTCCAGCACCTCGAGAGTCTCAACGACCAGGTCGCCGAGCTGACGGGCGTACGTGTCCGCGAGACGCTGCCCGACGAGGCGCTCTCGAAGGCCGACGAGGTCGTCCTCGTCGATCTGACACCCGAGGCGCTGATCGAGCGGCTGCGCGAAGGCCGGATCTACCCGGCCGAGCGGATCGGCCCGTCGCTCGGCGGTTTCTTCAGGATCGAGAACCTCCAGGCGCTTCGCGAGGTGGCCCTGCGCCAGGTCGCCGAGGACGTCGAGGCCAAGCGGATGCGCTCCGAGTCGCTGGCACGACGCGAAGAGCGACTGTTCGGCTCGGTTCCGGCGCCGATCGCCGATCGCCTGCTCGCGATCGTCGGGCTCGACCCCGAGGCGGCCGAGCCGGTGGTGCGGCGCGCCTGGCGCTCCGCGCAGCGGCTCGCCGCCGAGCTCGACATCCTCGTCGTCCGCGAACCCGAGGCCGAGCCGACGGCCGCCGAGCGCG